>DMYQ01000195.1:0-3354 GCA_003482555.1 Janthinobacterium sp.
ACGTCCGAGGTGGGGGCCATCACGGAGGCGGCGCGGGCATCGCGGAAATAGCGCTCCACGCCGACGTCGCGGCGGAAGGCGGCGCCGCCGCACACGCGCATGGCGGTGTCGCTCACTTCCAGCGCCGCTTCGCCGGCCGCCGCCTTCACCTGCATCACGCGCAGCATGGCGTCGGCGCGGGCGCCGGCCAGCGCCGCCACGGTGTCGTCGCGCAGGGTGCGGGCCATGTCGGCCTGGATGCGGGCGCGGGCGATGTAGGCGCGGATGGTGGGCAGCTCGGCCAGGGCGCTGCCCAGGTGTTCGAGTTTACTGCCGCTGACGTGGGCGCAAGACGCTTCCAGGACGGCATCCATCAAGCCGATCGAGCACGAGGCGATCAGGGTGGCGAAGACGGGCAGCACGCTGCCTATCATGATATCGAAGGCGCCGCCGTCCGTGCCCAGCAGGGCCGCGATGGGCACGCGGGCGGCCTTGGCCGTCAGCGGCGAGGAGCGGTTGCCGCGCAAGCCCAGGCCGTCGAAAAATTTCACTTCGCTGAGACCGGCCGTCTTGCGGTCCACCAGCCACAGGCTGCCGGCGCCTTCGGCCGCCATCGGCGCCGTCGACCAGATGTAGGAATCGGCTTCGCCGGCGGAGGTGACCATGGTCTTGCCGCCCTCGAGCAGAACCGCGTCGCCCTCGCGGCGCGCCGTGCCCACCGGGACCCAGAAGTGGCTGCGCGAACCGCTGTCGGACCAGGCCAGGGTGCTCAGGTGGCGGCCGGCGGCGACGTCGCGGCGCACGGTTTTCGGGCCGAATTTTTCCAGCACGGTGGCGCCGCAAAAGTGCATGCAGACCACCATCGCCGTCGATGGACAAGCCTTGGCGATGCGTTCGACCACTTGCGCCGCCTCGGCCAGGCCCAGGCCCAGGCCGCCGACCTCGGTGGCGCTGAGCAGGCCGAGCACGCCGGCCCGGCCCAGGGCGTCGATGGCGGCGCGGGGGAAGATGGCGTCGCGGTCGGTGGCCGGGGCGGCCGGCGCGATGATATCGCAGACGATGGTGTCGAGTTGTTGCAGATAAGTCATGGCATCCCTTTGAAAACAGCGATAGGACGCGGCGGCGGGCGGAGGAAACAGACGGGGTGCCCGCGCGCGCATGGCGGGCGGGAGTCGGCGACGGACGGCGCACCTCTTTTTGTTCCGCTGACCTGCCCGTTGGCAGCGCTTGGAAACGGTACATTGCCTCATGTTCATTCGCCCTGCCGGCCGCGCGCGGGCCGTCCGACCCGTGCCGCTTCCCTACGGGAGCGACAACGGCGTGACGGCGTGCCGGTGAGGGAAAAACATGACAGCGGATGTCACTTTACCAGAGTCGGGCCGGCGCCGGCATGCGCGCGCCCCTTGGCCGGCGTTCAGACGTCGATGGCGGCGTCCGAATGCATGCGCTTGCGTAGCTCGAATTTCTGGATCTTGCCGGTCGAAGTGCGCGGCAGCGGGCCGAAATAGATCGCCTTCGGCACCTTGAAACCGGCCAGGTTGGCCTTGCAAAAGGCGATCAGCTGCGCCTCGCTCAGGTTGCTCCCATCCTTCAATTCGACGAAGGCGCAGGGCGTCTCGCCCCATTTTTCATCCGGTTGCGCGATCACGGCGGCGGCCAGTACCTCGGGATGGTGGTAGAGCGCGTCTTCGACTTCGACGCTGGAAATGTTTTCACCGCCCGAGATGATGATGTCCTTGCTGCGATCCTTCAACTTGATATAACCGTCCGGATACATCACGCCCAGGTCGCCCGTGTGGAACCAGCCGCCGGCGAAGGCTTCTTGCGTGGCTTTTTCGTTTTTCAGGTAACCCTTCATGCAGGTATTTCCGCGGAACATGATCTCGCCCACCTGTTCGCCGTCCCGCGCCACGGGCAGCATGGTGTCGGGATCGAGCACGGCGATCGCGCTTTGCAAATGGTAGCGCACGCCCTGGCGCGACTTGCGCACGGCCCTTTCCTGCGGCGACAGTTCGTCCCAGGCGTCTTGTTCGGCGCAAATGGCGGCCGGGCCATAGACTTCCGTCAAGCCGTAGGAGTGGATCAAGTCAAAGCCCATGGCTTCGATCTTGCCCAGCATGGCGGCCGGCGGCGGCGCCCCCGCCACCATGCCGCGCACGGGATGGCCGATGCCCTCGCGCCAGCTTTCCGGCGCGTTGGCCAGGGCCGCGTGGACGATGGGCGCGGCGCAATAGTGGCTGACCTTGTGCGCGCGGATCAGGTCGAACACCAGTTTCGGCTCGAACTTGCGCAGGCAGACGTTGACGCCGGCGCGCGCGGCGATGGTCCAGGGGAAGCACCAGCCGTTGCAGTGGAACATGGGCAGCGTCCACAGATACACGGCGTGCTTGGGCATATCCCATTCCAGGATGTTGGAAATGGCGTTCAGGGCCGCGCCGCGGTGGTGGTAGACCACGCCCTTCGGGTCGCCCGTGGTGCCGGAGGTGTAGTTCAGGGCAATGGCGTCCCACTCGTCGTCCGGTAATTGCCAGGCGAAGTCCGGGTCGCCGCCGGCCAGCAGGCTTTCATAGTCGGTCTGGGCGAAGGCGGGCACGCCCTCCGGGCCGAGCAGGTCGTTGACCTGGATCATGCGCAACTGCGGCAGTTGCTGGGCCAGTTGGCGCGCCAGGTCGGCAAATTCCGTGTCGGCCAGTAAAACCTTGGCCTGGCCGTGGCGCAGCATGAAGGTCAGCGAGGCCAGGTCGAGGCGGATGTTGAGCGCGTTCAAGACGGCGCCCGCCATCGGCACGCCGAAGCAGGCTTCCACCATCGCCGGCGTGTTCGGCAGCATCACCGCCACCGTGTCGCCCTTGCCGACGCCGAGCTGGCGCAGGGCGCTGGCCAGGCGGCGCGTGCGGGCGTAGGTCTGTTCCCAGCTCTGGCGCAGGGGGCCGTGTACAATCGCCGGGCGCGGGCCATACACTTCGGCGGCGCGGGCGATGTAGTCGATGGGGCTGAGCGCGGCGTAGTTGGCGGCGTTCTTGCCCAGGCCGGTGTCGAAATCGGATCTCATGCTGTCTCCTGAAAAGATGGTGGGATGGTGCTTCCCGTCGCTGCGGGATGGATGTTGGACAGCGTAGCCTCTCCATGCAAAACATATTGTCGTCGTGACGACAGCTCGGGACTTATGATTGAAAAGCAACAACTGGAGTTGCACGAATGGTTCCCGGCGCTGGCGCCCGGCCACCAGGCACTGGTGCTGGCGGGCGCCGGCTTGCAGCGCCACGAGGCCGGCGCCTTCATCGCCCGCCGCGGCGAGCCTTCGCGCCACTGGATAGGCGTGCACAGCGGCGTCATCAAGCTGGCCATTTATAACGTCGACGGCCGCGGCGCCAC
>DMYQ01000195.1:3447-8678 GCA_003482555.1 Janthinobacterium sp.
GTGATTGCCGTGCGCACTTCCGACATCCTGCTGCTGCCGGCCGAACTGTTTCACTTGCTGCTGGCGCAAAGCTTGCCGTTTACCGCCTACGTGATCCGCCAGCTCAACGAGCGCATGGGGCAATTCATCGCCACCATCCAGAACCAGCGCCTGCTCGACGTCGAGGGGCAGGTGGCGCAAGCGATCGCGCAACTGTTTCACCCGACCCTGTATCCGCGCACCTCGCTGGTGCTGGAACTGTCGCAGGAAGAAATTGGCTTGCTGAGCGGCATTTCCAGGCAGCGCGTCAATCAAGCCCTGGGCCGGCTGGCCGAGCTCAAGCTGATCGGCATTTCCTACCAGTCGATCCGGGTGGTCGACCTGGAAGGCTTGCGCGCCTTCGGGCTGGGCACCTTGTAGGGCAGTCGCCCGGGCGACAGACCGGGCGCCGCCGCCGTGCCATGCTGCCTGTCCACACTTATCCCGCGAGCCGCGCCGCCATGGCCATCATCACCGATCATCCGCTGTACCTGCTGGGCTTGCGCTTTCCGCGCGCCGTGCGCGTGACCGTGTGGGAGGGCGCCGTGACCCTGCGCAATGAGCTGGTCAGCAAGCGGGTGGGGCGCGGCGAAAGTTTCGTCGTGCCCGCCTTCCTGCGCTTCGCCTGCGACGTGATGCCGGGCGCCGAGCGGGCGGCCGTCTTTTCGCTGACGCTGGAACACGACAGCGGCGCCGGGGATGGCGCCGGCAAGCGCTGGAGCAGGGCGTTGGCGCGGCATATCTTCAGCGCGCCGCAGGGCAAGTGGACGGCGCTGCGCTTGGCGCAACTGTGGCAGGTGACGCCGCACAAGGCGCGGGCGCGCCTGTTCGCCGAGGGCGAGGCCTTGCTCAGCCTGCTGCGCGAACAGCGCCTGGCGCACGCCCTGCACGCGGCCGCGCAGGCGGCGGGCCCGCGCGCGATGACGCAGGTGGCGGCCGATTCCGGCTTCGCCTCGGTGGCGGCGTTTTCCGACGCCTGCGCCAACGTCGCCGGCGTTTGCCCCAGCATCTTTCTGCGCAGCGGGGCCGCAGCCGCCGAGGCGCATCGGCCGGTCTGCGCTTTGTGAAAAACGCATAATTATTTTATCGACATTTATTCCATTTCTTGCCATACTTGTGCTCTGCAATGTCGCAGATGCACCGGGTTTTTACGATGTCGCCATTCATTGCAGCCGGTTTTTGAATGAATCAAAAGAAACTATATCGCCCGGCCGCGCTGGCGGCCCGGCGCGCCAATTGGCTCGGTGACATCGTCCTGATCCGTCCGCTCACCTTCACTGTGCTGAGCTGGGGGGCGGCGGCACTGGCGGGCCTGGTCGTGGTCTTCCTGTGTTGCGGCAGTTACACCAAGCGCAGCACGGTTGCCGGCCAGCTCATTCCCGACGCGGGCGTGGTGAAAATCTATGCCACGCAGGCGGCCGTCGTGGTGCAAAAGCACGTCGTGGAAGGGCAGGCAGTGAAAGCCGGCGATGTGTTGTTCGTGTTGTCGAGCGAGCGCCAGGACAGCGCCCAGGGCTTCATCCAGGCCGCCATCAGCGCCCAGGTCGAGTTGCGCCGCCAGTCGCTGCGCGAAGAGCGGGAAAAGACGCACGCGCTGCAGGGCGACGAGCGGCAAGCCCTGGTGCGCAAGATCGAGGGGCTGCGGGCCGAACTGTCCAAGCTCGACAGCCAGGCCGAGGGCCAGGCCAGCCGCGTCAAGCTGGCCGAGGAAAACGCGGCCCGCTACCAGGGCTTGCTGGCGCAAAACTACGTCTCGCGCGAGCAGAGCCAGCAAAAGCTGGAAGAATTGCTGGATCAGCGCAACCGCCTGCAAGGCATGGAACGCGACCATATCAGCGTCGGGCGCGAGTTGGCGGCGCAACAAGACGATCTCTCCACCCTGGCGCTGCGCCAGCAAAACCAGCTGGCGCAAATCGACCGCGGCATCGCCAGCGCCGGCCAGGAATTGACGGAAAGCGAAGCCAAGCGGCGCCTGGTGGTGACTGCGCCCGAGGCCGGCACGGCGACGGCGGTCGCGGCCGAGGTCGGCCAAGCCGTCGACAGCGGGCGCCCGCTGCTGAGCGTGGTGCCCGCCGGCGCCACCTTGCAGGCGCGCCTGTACGCGCCCAGCCGGGCGATCGGCTTCATCAAGCCGGGCGACGCGGTGCTGCTGCGCTATCAAGCCTATCCCTACCAGAAATTCGGCCACGCCAAGGGCGTCGTGCTGTCCGTCTCGCGCACCGCCGTGGCCAGCGGAGAATTGACCGCCATCGGCAATGCGCCGGCCGCCGGCGAGCCGCAGTATGGCGTCACCGTCGCCCTGGCGGCGCAGACGGTGCGCGCCTACGGCAAGACGCAAGCCTTGCAGCCCGGCATGCTGCTGGACGCCGATATCTTGCAGGAAACCCGGCACCTGTACGAGTGGGTGCTGGAACCGCTCTACAGCCTGACCGGCAAGCTCTGAATCCGCCATTTCCCCACCATCACCACCATCACCAGCGAAGAAACGCCGCATGTCCTTCCTCGACAAACTCTCGTTTGGCTTTGGCGCCAGGCTGCCCCTGATGTTGCAGACCGAGGCCACCGAATGCGGCCTGGCCTGCGTCGGCATGGTGGCGGGCTTCCACGGCCACCGCTCCGACCTGTCCGGCCTGCGCAAGCTGTACCCGATGTCGCTCAAGGGCGCCACCCTGGTCGACCTGATCGGCATCGCCAACCGCCTGGAATTGGGCACCCGCCCGCTGAAGCTGGAACTCGAGCAGCTGGGCCAGTTGCGCCTGCCCTGCATCTTGCACTGGAATTTCAACCATTTCGTCGTCTTGCGGGAACTGGGCGCGGACGGCGCCACCATCCACGACCCGGCGCTGGGCGTGCGCAAGGTGCCGATGGCGGAAGTGTCGCGCGCCTTCACCGGCATCGCGCTGGAGCTGTGGCCGAACGGCGGCTTCCGGCGCCAGGAGCGGCCCGCGCCCGTGCCGCTGCGCAGCCTGATGGGCAAGGTCAGCGGCCTGGCCCGCTCCTTCGGCCAAATCCTGCTGCTGGCGCTGGCGCTCGAAGTGTTCACCCTGGTGACGCCGTTTTTTTTGCAATGGGTGATCGATGAAGTGGTGGTCTCGGCCGACCGCGACCTGTTGAGCATGCTCGCCGTCGGCTTCGGCCTGCTGATGCTGATGCAGCAGGCGGTGACGGCGCTGCGCTCCTGGGTCATCCTGTACATGGGCACGACCCTGAACGTGCAGTGGCGGGCGAATGTGTTTTCGCACATGGTGCGGCTGCCGGTGCAGTATTTCGAGAAGCGCCACCTGGGCGACGTGGTGTCGCGCTTCGGTGCCATCGACCAGATCCAGCGCACCCTGACGACTTCCTTCCTGGAAGCGATCCTGGACGGCTTGATGACGGTCGTCACCCTGATCATGATGTTCATCTACAGCCCTGCGCTGGGCGGCATCGCGGTCGGGGCGATGGGCTTGTACGCGCTCAGCCGCTGGATCTGGTACCGGCCCCTGCGCGCGGCCACCGAAGAGCAGATCATCCACGCCGCCAAACAGCAGAGCCACTTTCTGGAAACGGTGCGCGGCGTCAAGGCGATCAAGCTGTTCCAGCGCCAGGACGAGCGCCGCACCACCTGGCTCAATCTGCTGGTCGACCAGGTCAACGCCGACTTGCGCACGCAAAAGCTGCAATTGCTCTACAAGTTGCTGAACGGCGTGCTGTTCGGGCTGGAAAACATCGTCATCATCTGGCTGGGCGCCAAGCTGGTATTGGACGGCAATTTCACGGTCGGCGTGCTGATCGCCTTCAATGCCTACAAGGGCTTGTTCGACAGCCGCGTCAGTTCGCTGATCGACAAGATCTACGAAGTCAAGATGTTGCAATTGCAGGGCGAGCGCCTGGCCGACATCGTCCTGACCGAGCCGGAAAACGTGGTCGGCCGCCAAGTCCAGGACGGCGCCGAGCTGGCGCCCAGCATTGCCGTCAGCGGCTTGCGCTATCGCTATGGCGAGCAAGAGGCGATGGTGCTCGACGGCATAGACTTGCGCATAGACGCGGGCGAATCGGTGGCCATCGTCGGCCCTTCCGGTTGCGGCAAGAGCACGCTGATGAACGTGCTGCTGGGTATCTTGCCGCCCACCGAGGGCGAGATCTCGATTGGCGGCATCAACGTCAAGCAAGTCGGCCTGGATGCCTTGCGCCAGATGGTCGGCACGGTGCTGCAGGACGACGTACTGTTTGCCGGCTCGATTTCCGACAACATCAGCTTCTTCGATCCGCGCGCGGACCAGGAATGGGTCGAGGAGTGCGCCCGCATGGCCGCCATCGCGCCGGAAATCGCGGCCATGCCGATGGCCTTCAACACTTTGGTGGGCGACATGGGCACGGTGCTGTCGGGCGGGCAAAAGCAAAGAGTGCTGCTGGCGCGCGCGCTCTACAAGCGGCCCCGCATTCTCTTCCTGGATGAGGCCACCAGCCATCTCGACATCGCCAAGGAGCACGAAGTGAACGCGGCCGTGAAGGCGCTGCACATGACGCGCATCATCATCGCCCACCGCCAGGAAACCATCGCCACCGCCAGCCGCGTGATCACCTTGGCGGGCGGCAGGGTGGTGGGCGACACGGCCGCCGCGGCGGCGTTCGCGGAGTCCGGTCAGCAGGCCGCGTGAGGCCGCGCCGGCCATTGTTCGCCGGACAATTTTATTTTGTTTTTTTGCTTTTTTAGTATTCGATATCGGCTTTTTTCTCCTTTCGGCAATTGTTATTTTGTTTCATAAATAGCACTTGCCGGGGTGCTTCTCCTTGTGTAGATTACCAACATAATAATTTAGCTCATTTTTCAGTATTGCTAAGTTAATGGGGGCTTCCCCGGCGGGTCTTTATGCGTCGATGCTTTGTCGGCGCCGCGAGAGTCCGTGCAAAGTTGCTGCATGCACGGTGAGGTAAAACACCATTTTTTAACATTCGATCACTAAGGAAGAACAATGAAAAAATCTGTTAATCGCCCTGAACGCCTGGAAGTCGCCAAACTGGATGTCGCCGTGCAAGAGGCACTGCTGCGCGTCGCGAAAACCCAGGAATTGTCGCTGGAAGAGTGCCAGAGCGTTTCCGGCGGCGGTCCGCGCACCATCGGCTACCTGCCCACCGAAGAGTGAGCCGGCGCGTCGCGCATGACGCCGTATCGCCATGCGCGACGCCCCTCGCTCCCGGGAAAAACGGCGGGGGCCCGCCCGCCGGTTTTT
>DMYQ01000195.1:8799-10952 GCA_003482555.1 Janthinobacterium sp.
ACGGGGGGCCCCCCCCCCGCCGTTTTTTGTTGGCAACAGAGCAATGGAGCTGAAACATGATGTCGAATAAAGCAGCCATGTGTCCCAGCGCCCCTTGGGACAGCGAAGGGGCAAAAGTGTTTGGCGTGGTCGGTGGCGAGGTGAAGAGACCCAGGGTCTTGTTCCTGAAGCAGATGCTGGCGCCGAGCAAGGAACTGGAAGTCAGGTTGAACGGGGTGGCGCCGGAAGAAGTGTTCCGCGTTGCCGCGCCCTGCGCCGGTGCGTCTTGCGCCCACCACAACGCGGCCAGCAAGGGCTGCAACCTGGTCGGGCAAATCGTCGACGAGGTCGATCCGGTGTTTGACGATTACGCCGTTTGCGGTATCCGCGCGCACTGTGTCTGGTGGGCGCAGGAAGGTCTCAAGGCTTGCGTGCGCTGTCCCCAGATCGCCACCCGCAATCTTGTGACGTCCGAGCAATTGGCGCGCGCCGCGATACCGGCGGCCGCCTCGAATGGAGGCGCGGACCGCGCCCCGCAGTAAAACTTTTTTAACATTCAACTCACGAGGAAGAACAATGAAAAAATCCGTCAATCGGCCGGAACGCCTGGAAGTCGCCAAATTGGATGTCGCGCTGCAAGAAGCGCTGCAACGCGTGGCGCAAGCCCAGGAATTGTCACTGGAGGAATGCCACAGCGTGTCCGGCGGCGGCCCCCGCACCGTTGGTAAAATCGCCGTCGAATAAGCGTTCGCACTGGCAAAACGGCACGCGGCGGGACTGGCATAAACGAGGGCGCCGGCGATTTCGCCGCCGCCCTCGTCGCGTCACTGGAATGCGACATTTAGCAGGAAGCGGGGTGCGCCACAAGGGTGATTTTCAACGGTGTGCGCCTGGCGCATATATATTTAAAAAAATTACCGATTAGGTAATTGTTTAATTGATCAATTTCTTGCTTTTTGTTACCATCGGCGCTTCGCACAGACTCCCCGTCGCCCGGGCACGCCATACATGATGACCAAGAAAAAGCTGGGAAAATATGCCATCGGCGTCGCCCTGTGCGGCGTCGCCGCGGTGGCGCTGTATGCCGCCTACGGCTGGCACCGCATGGGCCGGGTCGGCGGACTGCACCTCGACCTGTCGGCGCCGGATGCGCTGATCGTCAGCAAAAGCCTGTCCAGCCTGCCGCGCGACCTGCTCAGCATTCCGCTGGCGCGCGACGTCTTGCGCGAAGATTTCCTGTTTTACTACGAGCAAAACGAGGATCGCCTGGGTTTGAAAGGCAGCTTGCGCCGCATCGCCTATGAGCACGAGCTGGGCTGGGGCGACCAATTGATACGCATGGTGCTCGACGAGCCGGCCGACGTGGCGCTGTGGCGCGACGCCGATGGCTCGCTGAAGCACTTCGCCATCGCCGTGTCGCGTAACAATCTGTCGCGCATGCTGGAAGAGGCCGGCAAGGTCGCGCTCAAGGATACCCAGCTGACCCTGGCCGGCAATGTCCACGTGGACGGCGACAAGGTGCCGGTATACGCCCTGGCCTACGGCTACCGGCACACCCTGCTGTTTGCCGCGCGCGGCCAGCGCCTGGTGATATTGTCCCATCCGGGCATGCTGTACGGCGGCGAGG
The DNA here is from genome assembly GCA_003482555.1 of Janthinobacterium sp. Lineage (GTDB taxonomy): Bacteria > Pseudomonadota > Gammaproteobacteria > Burkholderiales > Burkholderiaceae_D > Janthinobacterium. Next base: position 10,406 of record DMYQ01000195.1, read on the forward strand.
ACGGCAAGACCGTCGACGCCAAGGCCGAGGCGACCGTGGCCGGCCTGTTGTCGGCCGACAGCGCCAAGCAGCAAACGCTGCGCCGGCAATTCCACCTCGACGGGCCGGCGCCGGACGGCCACAGCGTGGCCGTCAAGGCCGACTTCCTGTCCTTCAGCTACCAAGCCTTTTTTGGCGCGCTGCAAGCCTTGCGCTTCGACTTCAGCAAGGGCGCCTGGCGCACGCGCGCCCTGATCGACAGCGCCAAGCTGCAAACGGCCGGTTACGACAATTCCGCGCTGTGGCCGGCCTTGCCGCACAATCCGGCCGCCTGCTTCGCGCTGCCGGCCGACTGGAGCGCCATGCAGCCGGTGCTGGAACGACTGGGCAAGGGTGCCGATGCGGCGCTGGCGCCCCTGAGCGAACAATTGAGCGGCCCGGCGGCCGTCTGCTGGTATGCCGCCTCGCGCCTGTACACGCCGCTGCTGGTGGCCACGCGCAAGAAGGGGGCCGACAATGAAGCCCTGTTCGGCTCCCTGTACGCGGCCGCCGTCGGCCACCCGAAAAG
>DMYQ01000195.1:11015-12728 GCA_003482555.1 Janthinobacterium sp.
GCGGACGGCGAGCCGGTCTTGCGCGCGGCCGCCGACGCGCAACTGGTGCCGCGCCTGAACGCGCTGAAAAAATATCCGCCTTACCGCCTGGTGCTGAAGTCGGCGGGCGCCGGCCTGGGCTGGCAGCCCCTGGAATGGCAGGCGCTGGCGCCGTGAATACGCGCCGTCGCTTGCTCGGTTTTCTGGCCGCCGGCGCAGTCCTGCCCAGCGCGCGCGCGCTGACGGGGGCGCCCGCGCCCGCCGCCGGGCCGCGCCTGTCGAAGGCGCAGAGCCGCGCCTTTCAAGCCTGGATGCTGCGCATCGTCAGCGCCCAGATGGAGCGCGGGCCGTCGCCGCGCTGGGAGCAGCGCGATTGCGCCGGCCTGGTGCGCTTTGCCGTAAACGAGGCGCTGGCGCCGCACGACGCGCGCTGGCTGCGCGCCAACGGCATCGCCAGCGACCGCCAGCTGCCGCCCGAACTGGAGCTGGACCGGGCCCAGGAAACTTTGCGCAACCGCTGGGTGCAGACCGGCGGCGCACTCGGCCATTATGTGTCGGCCCTGGCGCTGGTGCAAAACAATAGCCGCTTCATCGCGCGCGACTTGAATCAGGCGCAGCCGGGCGACCTGCTGTTTTTCGATCAAGGCGACGAACAACATCTGATGGTGTGGATGGGGGCGCGCATCGCGTACCACACCGGCACCGTGACCACGCTCGACAACGGTTTACGTACCGTCGATATTCAACAACTTCAAACCTGGAAGGACACGCGGTGGCAACCAGCGGTCGACAATCCCAACTTCGCCGGCGTGTTCCGGCTGGCATTCTTATCTTGAAACGATGGCTGCTCGGCGCCCTGGCGCTGGCGACCCTGTGCGGCGCCCTGGCGCCCGCCTCGGCCCAGGAGCAGGAGCGCAGCGGCTATGCGCAGCTCAAGGGCGAGCCCTTTTTCCTGCTGGCGGACGCCGCCTACGGCAGCGACGAAGTGGCGCGCGTGCGCCTGGAAGTGCCGGGCCGCGACTACGCCCGCGCCAGCCTGGAAACCTATGGCGGCGCCGACGTGCTGGTCTACCGCGTGCCGGAGCCGCTCGAATTCCTGAAAAAGCAGCGCAATCTGCACCGCGTCCAGGTGCAGGGCAATTACCGCGGCGAGGGCTTGGCAAATACCTTGAGCTTTCTGTGGGACCGCTGGTGGAAGCTGTCGCGCCTGGCCTGGCGCAAGCTGTTTTCCGCCGACGCGCGCCTGGCCGTGACCAAGGCCCAGCCGGCGCTGGCGACCAACGACGCCATCAAGCGGCCCACCCAATTCCGCCAGCAGGCGCAGTATGCGCCGCTGAAGGGCTATGAATTGGTGGATCGCTTCCGCTATCCGATCTGGCAGGCGGCGCCGATCACGCCGCCCAAGGATGTCAAGCTGGATGGCTCGAGCAGCGAATTTGTCAACGTCAGCGCCGGCAATGTGATGATCCCGATCGGCAAGCGCGCGCCCGGCCTGTACCTGGTCGAGGCCATCATCGGCGAACACCGCGCCACCACCCTGGTATTCGTCTCCGACACGATGGCGATCACCAAGGTATCGTCGAACCAGATGCTGGTGTGGGCGGCGCGGCGCGACAACGGCGCCGCCGTGGGGCAGGTGGACGTGGCCTGGACCGACGGCAGCGGCGTGCTGCAATCGGGGAAAACCGGTGCCGACGGCGTGCTGGCGCTGGAACGGGGCAGCCCGGAACACAC
>DMYQ01000195.1:12808-13133 GCA_003482555.1 Janthinobacterium sp.
TGTACCGCCCCGGCGATGAAGTCAACGTCAAGTTCCTGGGCCGCGAATTCATCACGGCGCGCCAGTCGCAGGCCGCCGCCGCCGCGCCGCTGACCCTGACGGTGCTCGACCCGGGCGGCACGCCGCTGCTGACCCAGACCCTGCAACTGAGCCCGGACGCCGGCGCCGACACGCGCTTCCGCCTGCCCGAAGGGGCCGGCGCCGGCGGCTACGAGCTGCGCTTCAACTACCGCGACGCCCGGTACGGCGCCGCCTTCCGCGTGGCCGAATACGTCAAGCCCCATTTCGAGATCAACATCGTGCAGGCCAAGCCCGACTATAAAAC
>DMYQ01000202.1 GCA_003482555.1 Janthinobacterium sp.
AACAGCGCCAATTTTTCTTGCATCGCCACCGACGCCCAGGGCCGTGATCCAGATTTTCAACGTCGGCGCCGAGCGCATGCTGGGCTACGAGGCGGCCGACGTGGTCGACAAGATCACCCCGGCCGGCATTTCCGACGCCCAGGAAGTGGTGGCCCGCGCCGCCGCCCTGAGCCTGGAGCTGGACACGCCGATCACGCCCGGTTTCGAGGCGTTGGTGTTCAAGGCTTCGCGCGGCATCGAAGACATCTACGAGTTGACCTATATCCGCAAGGACGGCAGCCGCTTTCCCGCCATCGTTTCGGTGACGGCGCTGCGCGACGCGCTCGGCAAGGTGATCGGTTTCCTGCTGATCGGCACCGATAACACGGCGCGCCAACGGGTCGAGGCCGAGCAAGCCCTGCTCGACCAGCGCCTGCGCGACCAGCAGTTTTACACCCGCTCGCTGATCGAATCGAATATCGACGCCCTGATGACGACCGACCCGCGCGGCATCATCAGCGACGTCAACCAGCAGATGGAAGCCTTGACCGGTTGCACCCGCGACGAATTGATTGGCGCCCCGTGCAAAAATTACTTCACCGAACCGGAGCGGGCAGAAGCCGCCATCGCCCGCGTCTTGCGCGAAGGCAAGGTGACGAATTACGAATTGACGGCCATTTCGCGGGACGGCAAGGAAACCATGGTGTCTTACAACGCCTCCACCTTCCACGACCGCGACCGCAAGCTGCAGGGCGTGTTCGCGGCGGCGCGCGACATGACGGACCGCAAACAGTTCGAGCACACCTTGCAGGAAAATAACGTCGAGCTGGAAAGCGCCAAGGCGGCCGCTGAAAAAGCCAATCTGGCCAAGTCTGAATTTCTCTCCAGCATGAGCCACGAATTGCGCACCCCGCTCAACGCCGTGCTCGGCTTCGCCCAGTTGATGGCTTCCGAGACGCCGCCGCCGACCATGCCGCAGCAGCGCTCGATCGACCAGATCCTCAAGGGCGGCTGGTATCTGCTGCGCCTGATTAACGAAATCCTCGACCTGGCCATGATCGAGTCGGGCAAGGTGACCATGTCGCATGAATCGATGTCGCTCACCGACGTGTTGCAGGATTGCCAGGCGATGATAGGGCCGCAGGCGGAAAAGCGCGGCATCCTGCTGAGCTTCCCCCGCTTCGACAGCCTGTACTACGTGCATGCCGACCGCACCCGCGTCAAGCAGGTGATGATCAACCTGCTCTCGAACGCCATCAAATACAATTCCGGCGGCGGTTCGGTGGTGGTCGAAGTGGTCATGAGCGGCAGCAAGCGGGTGCGCGTGAGCGTGAAGGACACGGGTGCCGGCCTGACGGAAGAGCAGATGGGACAATTGTTCCAGCCTTTCAACCGCCTGGGCCAGGAAAACAGTTCCGAGGAAGGCACCGGCATCGGCCTGGTCGTCACCAAGCAACTGGTCGAACTGATGGGCGGCTTGATCGGTGTGGAAAGCGAAGTCGGCGTCGGCACCATCTTTTGGGTCGAACTGGACGCATCGAGTGCGCCCACCCTGGAGCTGGGCCGCAATGAATTCATGCCGCAAGCGCGGGAACCGAACTCGGCGCTGCGCACCCTGCTGTATGTGGAAGACAACCCGGCCAATCTGGCTCTGGTCGAACAACTCATCGGCCGGCGCAACGACTTGAAACTGTTGACCGCCGTCGATGCCCACCTGGGCATGCAACTGGCGCGCGCCTACCAACCCGACGTGATCTTGATGGACATTAATTTGCCCGGCATCAGCGGCTACGGCGCGCTGAAACTCTTGCACGACGACCCCACCACCAGCCACATCCCGGTCATGGCACTGTCCGCCAACGCCGTCCCGCGCGAAATCGAGAAGGGCTTGGAAGCGGGTTTTTTCCGCTACCTGACCAAGCCGATCAAGGTAGTCGAGTTTATGGACGCGCTCGACGTGGCCCTGCATTACGCGGCTGAACATGGCCTGCTCGACAACGCCGCGACGCCACGATAATGCCGACGATTCACACTATTTTTATGGGAACACTGTAATGTTGCAAGCCTCCGAGATACTCAATGCCAGCATCCTCATCGTCGACGATCAGGAAGTCAATGTCACGCTGCTCGAGCAAATGCTGCGCAATGCCGGCTACACGCGCATCACCTCGACCATGGACCCGCGCACCGTGCACGCTTTGCACGACGAGCACCGCTATGACTTGATCTTGCTCGATTTGCAGATGCCCGAGATGGACGGTTTTCAAGTCATGGAAGGCTTGCGCGACATCGAGCCGGACGGCTATTTCCCGGTGCTGGTGATCACGGCGCAGCCGGGCCACAAGCTGCGCGCCCTGCAAGTGGGCGCCAAGGATTTCGTCAGCAAGCCCTTCGACCTGGTCGAAGTGAAGACGCGCATCCACAATATGCTGGAAGTGCGGCTGCTGTATCAAAAGCTCGACAATTACAACAAGGTGCTCGAGCAAACCGTGCTGGAACGCACGGCCGAATTGCGCGAGAGCGAAGCGCGCTTCCAGCGCTTCACGGAACTGTCCTCGGACTGGTACTGGGAACAGGATGCGCAGGGCAAGCTGACCAGGTTTTCCGGCCCGGTGCGGGAAATGCTGGGTCTGGGCGGCGACGATGCCCCGGCGGCGCTGGCGGCCGGCGGCTGGAACGTGGCCGAGCGCGCCCTGCTCGATGAAAACATCGCGCAGCGCCGGCCCTTCCTCGACCTGATCTACAGCCGCGTCCACGCCGACGGCCGCACCCAGTTCTTGCAAGTGAGCGGCGAGCCCATGTTCGACAATGGCAGCCGCTTCGTCGGCTACCGCGGCATCGGCATGGATGTCACCGAGCGCATGCGCCCGGACATGGAGCACACGCGTTTCCGCAGCGCCATGGACGCCATCGACCAGGGCATTTGCCTGCTCGACCCGGCCAGCCTGCGCATGGTCGACGTCAACGACACGGCTTGCCGCATGTCCGGTTACAGCCGGGAGGAATTGTTCGACCTCGATCCGGCCGCCATCGGCATCGGCGACGGCGCCCGCATGCTCGGCATGTTCAATGAGCTGGTGGCGGGCGGCCCGGTGCACCTGCAAAGCACGCAATTGCGGCACAAATCGGGCAGCACCCTGCCGGCGCGGATCGACTGGCGCGCCGTGCAGGTGGGCGGCAAGTGGGTCATCGTCGGCGTCATCCAGCACGGCGCCTGAGCGGCTTCGGCGCA
>DMYQ01000201.1:0-828 GCA_003482555.1 Janthinobacterium sp.
GAATCCGGATAAAAATAGTTTTTGCGGGCGAAGACGGAGCGCGGCGCCACGGTGGCGCCGACGGCCAGGCCGAAGCGGATCGCGCGCTCGACGGCGGCCTGGTTCATCACCGGCAGCACGCCCGGCAGGGCCAGGTCGACCGGGCTCGTTTGCGTGTTGGCGTCGGCGCCGAAGCGGATCGGCGCGCCAGAAAATATTTTGGACTGGGTCGTGAGTTGAACGTGGTTCTCAAGACCGATGACGACTTCCCATTGCATAGTGTGCTCGCTTCTGTTTTGGTGGCCCGCGGGCCGAATTCGTTATTTAAATGGGGGCGCGCAAGTGCCAGTCGGTCGCCAGCTGGTACTGGTGGGCGACGTTGAGCAGCTTCGCTTCGGCAAAATAATTGCCGATGATTTGCAGGCCGACCGGGCGCTTGGCGTTTTTCCCGCCCTGGCCGAAGCCGCAGGGAATCGACATGCCGGGCAGGCCGGCCAGGCTGGTCGACAGGGTGTAGATGTCGGCCAGGTAGTTGGCGACCGGGTCGTCGGCCTTGTCGCCCAGATCCCAGGCCACGCTGGGCGCGACCGGCCCCATGATGACGTCGCAGACGGCGTTCGGCCCGTTCAGCACGGCTTCGAAGTCTTGCGCGATCAGGCGCCGGATCTTTTGCGCCTTCAGATAATAGGCGTCGTAATAGCCGTGGCACAGCACATAGGTGCCGACCATGATGCGGCGCTGCACTTCCGGGCCGAAGCCTTCGGCGCGCGTCTTCTTGTACATGTCTTGCAAATCCTTGTACTCGGCGGCGCGGTGGCCGTAGCGCACGCCGTCGAAGCGCGACAGATT
>DMYQ01000201.1:1004-4531 GCA_003482555.1 Janthinobacterium sp.
GTCAGCGGTTCGCCCAGCGCGCGCGTGAAGTCTTCCGTCACGCCGCCCTGTTCCGGCGTCAGGCTGGTCGAGTCGCGTTCGTCGAAGCCGGCCATGGCCGACAGCAGCAGGGCGCAGTCTTCCGCCGTCTTCGCCATCGGGCCGCCCTGGTCGAGGGAGGAGGCGAAGGCGATCATGCCGAAGCGCGAGACGCGGCCGTAGGTGGGCTTGATGCCGGTGACGCCGCAAAACGCGGCCGGCTGGCGGATCGAGCCGCCGGTGTCGGTGGCGGTGGCGGCCGGCGCCAGGCGCGCGGCGATGGCGGCGGCCGAACCGCCCGAGGAACCGCCCGGCACGGCGGCGCGGTCCCAGGGATTGTGGACGGCGCCGAAGGCCGAGTTTTCATTCGCCGAACCCATCGCGAATTCGTCGCAATTGAGCTTGCCCAGGGTGACCATGCCGGCGGCGTGGAATTTCTCGACCACGGTGGCGTCGAAGGGGCTGGTGTAATTGGCCAGCATTTTCGAGCCGGCCGTCGAGCGCCAGTCGCGCGTGACGAAGATATCCTTGTGGGCGATCGGCACGCCGGTCAGGGGGCCGGCCGTGCCGTCGGCCAGGCGGGCGTCCGCTTCGGCCGCCTGGGCCAGGCTCAAGGCCCGGTCCACGTGCAGGAAGGCATTCAAGTCGCTGCCCTCGATGCGGTCGAGGAAGAGGGTGGCCAGGGCGGTGGCGCTGATCGCTTTGCTGTGCAGCAGCGCCGACAGCTCTTTAATGGTTTTTGTATGCATGGCGTTCAATTCTAGTCGGTTCGATGGTCGCGCAAGGGCGCGGCGCGCGCGGTGGGCGCAGGCTTAGTCACTTATTCGATTACTTTCGGCACCAGGTAGAGGCCGTCCTGGATCTTCGGCGCGACGGCCTGGTAGGCGGCGCGGCGGTTCGGCTCCGTGGCCAGGTCTTCGCGCAGGCGCAGCGCGATATTGTCCATATGCGCCGCCAGCGGATGGCTGAGCGGGGCCACGCCGTCGGTGTCGACGGCTTGCATCTGCTCGGCCAGCGCGAAAATGCCGTTCAATTGCGCCAGCGCGGCGGCCGCCCTTTCTTCGGGCATTTCCAGTTGCGCCAGGTGGGCGATGCGTTTTACGTCGGATAGTGTCAGGGACATGGCGAAGGGCGCGGACGGGCCGCGCGTGATTTAAGTTGGCGTTCTGATAAAACGCGGGTATATGGTGCTATTTTGCTCACAAAAGACGGTGGATACGCCGCAATTAACACCCGGCAAGACCGCATGTTTCCGTGCTTTTTGGGTAAATCGCAATCAAATTATAAGGTAGAATGGCGGGCTAATGCGTTGCCGGCGCCGATACACCGCTGCCGCAGCATAGAAAAGATTGCGCCAGCGCCTATGGCCGAGCCAGGCGGCGCCCGCATGGCTACCCCCAATAACAGCTTTTGCGCAGCTCGATGCGCTACAGGACACTCATGTTTGGTTTTTTACGCAGGTATATCTCCACCGATCTGGCCATTGACTTGGGCACCGCCAACACCCTCATCTATGTGCGCGGCCTGGGCATCGTGCTCGACGAGCCATCGGTGGTGGCGATCCGTCAAGAAGGCGGCCCGAACGGCAAGAAAACGATCCAGGCGGTCGGCAAGGAAGCCAAGCAAATGCTGGGCAAGGTTCCCGGCAATATCGAGGCGATCCGGCCGATGAAGGATGGCGTCATCGCCGACTTCACCGTCACCGAGCAAATGCTCAAGCAATTCATCCGCATGGTGCACGACTCGAAATTCTTCCGTCCTTCGCCGCGCATCATCATTTGCGTGCCTTGCGGCTCGACCCAGGTCGAGCGGCGCGCGATCCGCGAATCGGCCCTGGGCGCGGGCGCTTCCCAGGTTTACCTGATCGAAGAGCCGATGGCGGCCGCCATCGGCGCCGGCTTGCCGGTATCGGAAGCGACCGGTTCGATGGTGGTCGACATCGGCGGCGGCACCACCGAAGTGGGCATCATTTCCCTGGGCGGCATGGTCTACAAGGGTTCCGTGCGCGTGGGCGGCGACAAGTTCGACGAAGCCATCGTCAATTACATCCGCCGCAACTACGGCATGCTGATCGGCGAGCAAACGGCGGAAGCCATCAAGAAGGCCATCGGTTCGGCTTTCCCCGGCTCGGAAGTGAAGGAAATGGAAGTGAAGGGCCGCAATCTGTCGGAAGGCATCCCGCGCTCGTTCACCATTTCTTCCAACGAGATCCTGGAAGCGCTGACCGACCCGCTCAACAACATCGTCTCGGCCGTCAAGAACGCGCTCGAGCAAACGCCGCCCGAACTGGGCGCCGACATCGCTGAAAAAGGCATGATGCTGACCGGCGGCGGCGCCCTGCTGCGCGACCTGGACCGCCTGCTGATGGAAGAAACCGGCCTGCCGGTGCTGGTCGCCGAAGACCCGCTCACCTGCGTGGTGCGCGGCTCCGGCATGGCGCTGGAACGCATGGACAAGCTCGGTTCGATCTTTTCCTACGAATAAAACATAGTCCGGGCGCGGCAAGCGCCGGCCCGGCGCCGTTTTAGCTGATTATCGAGAGCCCGCTCGTTGGCGCGCTTGCGCCGGATTATTGGACCTCATGGAATACAGCCCTCCGCCACTGTTCAAACAAGGCGCCTCCGCCCGGGTCAAAATGACGGTGTTCGCCTGCATTTCGATCGGCCTGCTGCTGGCCGATTCGCGCCTGCACGTCTTGATCACCCTGCGCCAGACGGTGGGCACGGTGCTCTACCCGGTGCAGATGGCGGCCCTGGTTCCGCGCGACATCGTGCACGGCATCGGCAACTATTTTTCCTCGCAGTCGGCGCTGGAAAAGGAAGTGCGTGACTTGAAGCGCGAGCAGATCGCCGCCGCCCAGGCCATGCAGCAAGCCCAGTTGAACACCATCGAAAACAATCACTTGCGTAAACTGATGGGGGCGCGCGAGCGCTTGCCCGTCAAGTCGATGCTGGCCGAAATCCTGTACGACGCGCGCGACCTGTCGACTCGCAAGATCGTGCTCGACCGCGGCATCCAGAACGGCATGGCGCTCGGCCTGCCCGTGATCGACAACCAGGGCGTGGTCGGCCAGGTGACGCGGGTCTTCCCCTTCACCTCGGAAGTGACCCTGTTGACGGACAAGGAGCAAGCCATACCCGTGCAAATCCTGCGCAACGGCTTGCGCAGCGTCGCTTATGGACGGGGGCAGTCGGGCCAGCTGGAGCTGCGCTTCACCACGCCCAACGCCGACATCCTGGTCGGCGATGTGATCGTCACTTCGGGCCTGGACGGGGTCTACCCGGCCGGGCTGGCCGTGGCGCGCGTGACCCTGGTGGAAAACAACGCCAACGGCGCTTTCGGCCGCGTGGTATGCCAGCCGCTGGCCGGCATCGGCCGCAACACCCAGTTGCTGGTGCTGACGGCGCTGCCGGAAATGGCGCCGCGGCCGCCGGAAGAAGACAGCAAGAACAACAAGAAGCGGGCCGGCAAGATGGGCCCGCCAGCGGCCGCCGGCAAGGATGGCGCCA
>DMYQ01000201.1:4628-24293 GCA_003482555.1 Janthinobacterium sp.
TTCATCGGCTTCAGCCTGCTCTGCGCATTCCTGCTGAACTTGCTGCCCTGGGGCCGCTTCGTGGGCGCCCCCGATTTCGTCGCGCTGGTGCTGGTGTTCTGGGGCGTGCACCAGCCGCGCAAGGTCGGCATCGGCCTGGCTTTTTTCATGGGCTTGCTGATGGACGTGCACGACGCCACCCTGCTCGGCGAAAACGCGCTGGCGTATACCCTGTTGTCGTACTTTGCCATCATGATGCACCGCCGCGTGCTGTGGTTCCCCGTCTTGACGCAAGCCTTGCACGTGCTGCCGCTGCTGCTGCTGACCCAATCCATCCAGTTGCTGACCGGCTTCGTGGTGTCGGGCCGCTTCCCCGGCTGGCTTTGCTTCATCGAAAGCCTGACCTCGGTCGCGCTGTGGCCGGTGGTCACCTGGATGCTGCTGGCGCCGCAACGCCGCACGGTCGACCGCGACCACACCCGGCCCATTTGACGCCGCACCGAAGCTGACGCAATGAATGAAATCAAGAACACCGAACGCGAGCTGCATTTCTTTCGCCTGCGCCTGACGGCGCTGGGCGCCCTCGTCTTCATCTGCTTTTCGCTGCTGCTGGCGCGCTTCATCTGGCTGCAAGTCATCAAGCACAGCGATTATGCGGCGCAAGCCGAGGACAACCGCATTGCGGTGGTGCCCATCGTGCCGAACCGCGGCTTGATCATGGACCGCAACGGCGTCGTCCTGGCCCGCAATTACTCGGCCTACACCCTGGAAATCACGCCCTCCAAGCTGAACCTCGACCTCGATTCCGTGATCGACGAGCTGTCCAAGCTGGTCACGGTCGACATCAAGGACCGCAAGCGCTTCAGGAAGCTGCTGGAAGAATCGAAGAATTTCGAGAGCGTGCCGCTGCGCACCCGCCTCAGCGACGAGGAAGTGGCGCGCTTCACGGCGCAGCGCTTCCGCTTTCCCGGCGTGGAAGTGCAGGCGCGCCTGTTCCGCCAGTATCCGCTGGGCGAAGTGGCTTCGCACGTGATCGGCTACATCGGCCGCATCAACCAGGCCGAGGCGAAGGCCATCGACGACACCGACGACGCCGCCAACTACAGCGGCACCGACCATATCGGCAAGGAAGGCCTGGAAAAAAGCTATGAAAAGCAGTTGCACGGCGTCACAGGCTACGAAGAAGTGGAAGTGTCGGCCGGCGGCCGCGCCATGCGCACCCTGTCGCGCACGGCCGCCGTGCCGGGCAATAACCTGATCCTGTCGATCGACATCGAGCTGCAAAAAGTGGTCGAGGAAGCCTTCGGCGAGTGGCGCGGCGCCATGGTGGCGATCGACCCGGCCACCGGCGACATCCTGGCCTATGTCTCGCGCCCCGGCTATGACCCGAACCTGTTCGTCGACGGCATCGATCAGCAGAGCTGGAACGATTTGAACACTTCGCTCGACAGGCCGATGGTGAACCGGCCGCTGTCGGGCACCTATGCGCCCGGTTCGACCTTCAAGCCCTTCATGGCGCTGGCAGCGCTGGAACTGGGCAAGCGCACCCCGAGCCAGTCCATCCTTGACCCCGGCTTCATGATACTGGGCGACCATACCTTCCGCGACGACGTGGTGGGCGGGCATGGCATGGTCAATATGCACAAGTCCATCGTGGTCTCCTGCAACACCTATTATTACTACCTCGGCCGCGACATGGGGATCGATTCCATCCACGACTTCATGAAGCCCTTCGGTTTCGGCCAGGTGACGGGCATCGACCTGGACAACGAAAAGACGGGCGTGCTGCCCTCGCAGGCGTGGAAGCGGGCCCGCTTCAAGACGGCGCAACAGCAAAAATGGGTGGGCGGCGACACCATTTCGGTCAGCAATGGCTCCGGCTTCAATTCCTACACCCCGCTGCAGATCGCCAACGCGGTTTCCATCCTGGCCAATAACGGCGTGGTGATGAAGCCGCATCTGGTGAAGATCATCGAAGACGGCGTGACGCGGGCGCGTACCCTGACGGTGCCGAAGGAGAGTTACCGCATTCCTCTCAAGCAATCGAACATCGACATCATCAAGAGCGCCATGGTGGGCGTGACCAGCGAGGTGGGCGGCACCGCTCTGAATGCCTTCGTCGGCGCCGGCTACACGGTGGGCGGCAAGACCGGCACCGCCCAGGTGATCGCCATCAAGGCGGGTGAAAAATACCACGCCAACCAGATCGCCGAGCGCCTGCGCGACAATGCCCTCTTCACCGCTTTCGCGCCGGCCGACAAGCCGCGCATCGCGCTCGCCGTCGTGGTGGAAAACGGCGGCTTCGGCGCCGGCGTGGCGGCCCCGATCGCGCGCAAGGCGCTCGACTTTTACCTGCTGCACAAGCGACCGAACGAAAAAGAGACGACCAAGGTGCCGAAGGAAGACGCCGATTCGCTGGCCCCGGTGGAAGGCTATGAAGAGGAGCGCGGCGGCGCTCCCGAACCGAAGCCGGAAGCGGCGCCGGCCAATAAAAAATAAGGATAGCCATGCCCATCAACGAAAGGCGCTCCCTGTGGCGCCGCGCGCGCCCGTACTTCGCGGTGTTCGACCCGTCCCTGACCCTGATCATCGTGCTGCTGCTGTCGACCGGCCTGGTGACCCTGTACTCGGCCGGCCTGGGCATCCCCGGCAAGGTGGAAGACCAGGTGCGCAACATCTGCATGGCCTTCGTCGTGATGTGGCTGGTGGCCAATGTGACGCCGCAAATGATGATGCGGGTGGCCGTGCCGGTGTACGTGGTGGCGGTGGCGCTACTGGTGGCGGTGGCGCTGTTCGGCACCGTCAAGCTGGGCGCGCGCCGCTGGCTGCACCTGGGCTATGACATCCAGCCCTCCGAATTCATGAAAATCGCCATGCCGCTGATGCTGGCCTGGTTCTTCCAGCAGCGCGCCGGCGCCATCGGCTGGCAATCCTTCCTGGTGGCGGGGGCGCTGCTGGCGGTGCCGGTCGCTCTGATCGCCAAGCAGCCCGACCTGGGCACGGCCCTGCTGGTGCTGGCGGCCGGCTTTTACGTGATCTTCCTGGCCGGCCTGTCGTGGCGCACCCTGGTGCTGCTGGCGCTGCTGGTCGCCTGCAGCCTGCCGGTGGTCTGGTCGATGCTGCACGATTATCAGCGCGAGCGCGTGATGATGTTGATCGACCCCACCTCCGACCCGCTCGGCAAGGGCTTCCACATCATCCAGTCGACCATCGCGGTCGGTTCCGGCGGCATCACGGGCAAGGGCTGGACCCACGGCACCCAGGCGCATCTGGAATTCATCCCGGAGCGCACCACCGACTTCATTTTCGCCGTCTTTTCGGAAGAGTTCGGCCTGGTCGGCAACCTGGTGCTGATGCTGCTGTACCTGTTGCTGATCGGGCGCGGCCTGATGATCGCGGCCAACGCGCCGAGTTTTTTCACGCGCCTTTTGGCGGGATCCATTACCATGATTTATTTTACTTACGCCTTCGTCAACATGGGCATGGTCAGCGGCATCGTGCCGGTGGTCGGCGTGCCCCTGCCGTTCATGAGCTACGGCGGCACCGCCCTGCTGACCCTGGGACTGGGGGCCGGCATTCTGATGAGCATCCAGCGCCACCGCAAGCTGGTGCAAACTTGAGGCGCGCGCAGCCGGGCATGCCGCCCGTCCGCCGCCACGCGCTGGCCTTGGCCGCGCTGGCCCTGACGTTGGCCGGCTGCGGCAGCCTGCCCAAGCGGGCCGCCACGACCCCGGCGCCGCCCGCAAGGAAGACGCCGGCGCGCGTCAACCCGGGCGTGCCGGTCTTGCCGGCGGCCGGTTCCGGCCGCGGCGGCTACTACAAGGATGACGGTCCGGGCGAGAACCCGCCGCCTGGTTTACTCGACGTGCCGGACGCGGAGGTGAAATTCGATCCGCCTCTGCCGCGCGCCAACAAGTCGTATGTCGTCTTCGGCAAGACTTACACGCCCATTACCGGCGACCAGCCGTTTACCCAGCGCGGCGTGGGCAGTTGGTATGGCAAGAAATTCCACGGCCAGCGCACCTCGTCGGGCGAGATCTACGACATGTACAAGATGACGGCCGCCCATCCGACCCTGCCGATTCCCTCGTACGCGCGCGTGACCGATATCGCCAGCGGCAAGCAGGTGATCGTGCGCATCAACGACCGCGGCCCGTTTCACGCCAACCGCGTGATCGACGTGTCGTACACGGCGGCGCTGAAACTGGGCCTGCTCAGCAAGGGTAGCCACGAACTGCAAATCGACCGCCTGCTGCCGGCCGATATCGAACGCATGAAGACGGCCCGCCGGGCCGCTCCCGTCGCGGTGGCGCAAGTGGTGATGTCGCAGCCGGTGCCGATGGATGCGCCGCCCGCGGCCGCCAAGCCGACCCCGAACTGGCCGGCGAACGCCACGGCGCCGGTGACGGGAGAGGTGACGCAGCCGGAAACGACGCAACCGGTCCTGCCGCCGGTGGCGGCGGCCGAGCAGGGTGCGCCCGCGGGCGCCGCCCGGCCGGGTATTTATTTGCAGTTGGGCGCGTTTTCGCGGGCCGACAACGCCGAAGCGATGCGCGCGCGCCTGGCCTCGAACGGGGCACTGGGAGCGCTCGACGTGGTGTATGGCGCCGGCGTGCATCGCCTGTTCGGCGGGCCGTTCGCCAGTCGGGCGGAAGCGACGCGGGCGGCCCAGTCGCTGCCGTGGGCCCTCAAACGGAAAGCCATCGTCGTTCAGCGCTGAGCGCGGGCGAACACTTGAAAGCGGGCCTGCCGGCAGCCGCGGATAGGCGCGCCGGCATGGGCGCGCCGGCCCGGCATCCCCTTTTACTTATTTACAGGCGTGCATTTCCTGGGCCGGGAAGTCCGCCTTGATTTGGCTCAGGCGCGCCCTGGTGGCGCCATCGAGGTCGCGGAATTGGAAGGTCAGCTGCTTGCCGTTGGCGTAGCGCGCACTGATGCGGGCGCTGCGCACGCCCTGTTTGACGAGGGCGGCCAGCAGGTTTTGCGCGCCCGTTTCAAGCTTGAACACGCCCAGCGATATGGCCCAGTGCATGGGCGAATTGTCCGACATGATGAAATAATTTTCCACGCCCAGCTCCTTGAGCTCGGCGGCCTTCTTGTCGGCCGCTTCCTTGCTGCTCTGCGGCGGGATGAAGACGATATAGCTGCTCACTTCCTGGCCCGGCACGCTGTGCCGCGACTGGCGCGCGCCCAGCGCCAGGGGCGCGAGTTCGCTCTCGAAACGGCGCGCGTCGGCTTGCGCGAAATTGCCCACTTCGGTGCAGGCGAACACTTGCGGCTTAGGCGCGGGTTTTTCCGCCACCGCCACGGGAATCGGGGCCGGGGCAGGAGCCGGGATCGGGGGCGGGATCGGAGCCGGCGGCGCCAGAGCGCTGGCGGACGAAATCAGGCTGATACGTTCGGCGTGCAGCTGATTTTTCACGCGCGCCGGTTCGCGCGATTCGGCGCCGACGCCGTCCAGATAGCCGCGCCCCAGCGCGAACAGGGCCACGTTCACGGCCAGCAGCAGCCAGAAGGTAAATTTCAGCATGTTTCCTCTCGCGCGGCGGCGTGCAAACCAATCAAAACGATATTGTCCACCAGACGGTGCGGCAGCGCCAGCACCGGCGCGATCAGGGGCGCGGCGCCGCCCGAGACGATGCAGAGCGCCGCGCCGTCGTGGGCGGCAAAGGCGCGTTCGATGGCGCCCGCCTGCGCGGCCAGGCAGCCGCTCAGGATGGCGTCGTCGGTATTGTCGGCGAAGCGGGCCGGCGGCGCGGCCCGCTCTTCGATGCGCGGCAACTGGGCCGTGTTGCGGGCCAGCGAAGCGGCCATCAAGCCCAGCCCCGGCAAGATCATCCCGCCCAGGAACAGGCCGTCCGCCGTGATGGCGTCGATGGTGGTGGCGGTGCCGCAGTTGGCCACCAGGATGGCTTGCCCCGGCGCCAGCGCGCGCGCGCCGATGGCGGCGGCGAAGCGGTCGCAGCCCAGTTGCGCCGGATCGCGGTAGCCGTTGCGCAAGCCCGCCAGTTGCGCCAGCGAGGCGAACCAGACGATGGCGCCGGCCAGCAGTTCGGCCGGCAGGGCGCGCAGCAAGCGTTCGCGCATGGCGGCGCCGGCCACGTTCGACAGCAGGGCGCGGCGCGGCGTCCGTCCGCCCAGGGCGGTGCGCCACTGCCGCGGCAACTGTTCCAGGTCCGCGTGCGCCACACAGCCCGAGGCATGCCACTGGCCCGGCGCGGCGCCGGCCCCGGCCAGGGCCCACTTGATGCGCGTGTTGCCGGCGTCGATGAGCAAGATCATGGGTTTATCGCGTCGCCGGGCGCAGCGAGACGTCGCCCGAGATGACGGCGACGCGGCCATCGGCGCCATCGAGCAAGAGGCGTCCCAGGGCATCGACGCCGAGCGCCACGCCCCGCTGCAGCACCTGGCCGCGGTCGACGATGGCGACGGCCAGTCCCTGGTGGGCGTGCAGGCGGTTCCAGCGTTCGCTGAAGGCGGCGAAGCCGGTGTCGTCGAATTCGGCCAGCGTCGCCGCCAGCCGGTTCAGCAAGGCCGCCATCAAGTCTTCGCGCGGCATTTGCGCCAGCCAGGGAAGGGCGGCGACCGGGCGGCCGATGGCGTTTTCCAGCGCGTCCGGCATCAGCAGGTTGATGCCGACACCGACCACGGCCCAGACGCCCTGTTCGGCGGCCTGGGTTTCGACCAGGATGCCGGCCAGCTTGTCGCCATCCTTGAGCAAGTCGTTCGGCCATTTCAGTCGCACCGGCGCGCCCAGGGCGGCCAGCGCCTCGGCCAGGGCGACGCCGACCGCCAGCGGCAGGCCGACCAGTTGTTGCAGCGGTCCCTTGAATTTCCAGGCCAGGGAAAACATCAGTGTCGCGCCGGGGGCCGACAACCAGCTGCGGCCGGCGCGCCCGCGGCCGGCCGTCTGCTGGCCGGCGATGAGCAGGGTCGGGCCGGGCAGGGTGGCGCAGCGGGCCAGCAGGTCGGCGTTGGTGGAACCCGTTTCAGCGACAAGCTCGATGGCCACGTGGGCGGCGCTGGCGGCGCAGCGCGCCGTGATCGCGGCGGCGCCGGGGGCAATGCTTGGGGCACCGCTGGCGGCAAAATTCCAGTCCGCGCTCATGGCGCCTTGCGCGCCTTGTGCGGCGCTTTCGCGAAAGCCAGGTCGTACAGGAAGTTGGGTAGGGCGCGCAGCAGCTTGGCGACGATGCCCATTTGCCAGGGAATGACGCGGTAGCTGGCACCGGCGGCAATGGTGGCCACGGCCTTGGCGGCGAATTTCTCGGGCCGCATCAGGAAGGGCATGGCATAACCGTTTTTTTCCGTCATCGGAGTGTCGATATAGCCGGGCAGGATGGTCACCACGCGGATGCCGTACGGTTTCAATTCCAGGCGCAGCGATTCGCAGTAACTGATCACGGCCGCCTTCGAGGCGCTGTACGCTTCCGCGCCGGGCAGGCCGCGCAAACCAGCCACGCTGCCGATGCCGACCAGGCGCGCCGGCGTGGCTTGCGCCTTCATGGTGGCGATGAAGGGGGCGAAGGTGGCGACCGTGGCGGTGACGTTGATGGCCATGATGGCGGCGAAGGCTTCCAGGTCTTCCGGATGCTCGGTCAGGGTGCCGTAGGAAACGCCGGCGCTGGCGACGACGACGTCGATGCCGCCGGCATAAGCCATGAACTCGGCGGCGGCGCCGCGCAAGCCGGCGTGATCGTTCACGTCAAGCGCGTAGGCGCGGTGCAATTGCGGATTGGGCAGGCTGGCGATCAATTGCTCGAGGGCGTCGCCGCGGCGCGCCAGCAAGCCCAGGGTGGCGCCCTGGCGCGCATAGCGCAGGGCCAGCGCGGCGCCGATGCCGCTCGACGCGCCGGTGATGAAGACGCGCTTCATGCTCGCGCCGCGGCGCTCGCGCGCAAGGCTGGCTGAGACATGCTTATTTCTTTTCCGCTTTTGCTTTCGCGACCAGGAAATCCATCACCGCGATGGCTTCGGCGTGCAACTGGGCTTCCGTCCTGGCGGCCTTCACGCCTTCGTCGGCCATGGCCGGCGAGGTGATGAAACGGCCATCGATGGCCACCATCGGCCAGGAGTCGACTTTATAGGCCTCCATCATGGCGTTGGCGTGGCGCACCCGGCCGGCGACGCCGAAGGAATTGTAGGTATCGATGAACTTCTTGCGGTCAATGCCGGCCTTTTCGGCGAAGTCGAAGACGGCCTCGTCGCTGTTCAGGCGGTTACGCTCGACGTGCATGGCGTGGAAGATCTTGGCGTGGTATTGCTCGACCAGGCCGAGCGCTTCCAGCGTGAAGAACAGGCGCTGCTGCGGCAGCACGCTCTCGTCGCGGTGCACGTGGACGCGCTTGAAGACGATGCTGTCGCCCTGTTTCTTGACCCAGGCCGACAATTCCCCCTCGAAGGCATTGCAGTGCGGGCAATAGTAGGCGAAGAATTCGATGACTTCGATTTTCTTGCCGGCGGGGGTGGGCTGGGGTGTCGCCAGCGTCTGATACTCGACGCCATTTTTCGGTTCTTGCGGCGACGCCATTGCCGCCAGAGTCACGCCGCACAGAGTTACCGCCAGTAATACTTTTTTCAGAAAACGCATGGAAATTCCTTATTTTTGGTTGCGGACGACGGCCACGTCGATACCGTTTTCAGACAATTTGGTGCGCCATTGATTCATCCGTTCGACCTGATTGTAGGGCCCCATGCGGACGCGGTGCAAGACGCCGGTGTCGGTGCTGCGGTCGCTGACCGTGGCCTCGAAGCCCAGCAGGGCCAGCTTGGCGCGCGCGCTTTCGGCGTCGGCCGTCTCGCGGAAGGCGCCAACCTGCAGATAATAGACCCACTTTTCGTCGCCCGCGTCGGCCTTCGCCGGCGTGGCGGGGGCCACTGGCGCCGGCTTGCTCCTGTCGCTCACGGGCGCGTGGGCATCGGGCTTGGGCTCGCGCGCGGCGTCCGGCTTCATGGCGGCGATGGCTTCCTGCAGCGCATCCGTGGCCGGCGCCTTCGCTGGATCTTTTGCATCCTTGGCGGGATCCTGCGGCTCCTTTTCCTTCTCGAACTGCTTGGCCGCTTCCTTGGCCGCGTCCTTGTTGCCGTACATCGGCTTGTTCGGGTCGGCGACCTGGCCGGCGTTCGGCTCGACCCACTTGCCGGCCTTGCCCTTGTCGGTGAACGGCGTGGCGCCCTTGGTGATCGCCAGCGCGACGATCACGGCGATGCCCAGGCCGATCACCAGGCCGATGATAATACCGACCAGCGTATTGCCGCGCTGGCGCGGGAGATGAGTGAAGCGGGAGTCGACATTCATTAGCGGATTGACCTTCGCGATTACATTTTGTTTGGCGCCGAGACGCCGATCAGTGCCAGTCCGTTGCGCAGGACCTGGCGCGTGGCCAGCATCAGGGCCAGGCGCGCCATCTTGGTCGGCACATCGTCGACCAGCACCCGTTCGGCATTGTAATAGCCGTGCAGTTCGCCGGCCAGGTCGCGCAGATAGAACGCGACCTGGTGCGGGCCCAGTTCGGTCTGGGCCCGTTCCAGCGCTTCCGGATAGTGGGCCAGGGTGGCCAGCAGGGTCGCTTCGCGCGGCGCCGTCAGGGGCGCCAGGTCGACGCCGTCCAGGCTCGCTTCGTCGCCGCCCCATTGCGCGAGCACCGAGCAGATGCGGGCGTGCGCGTACTGCACGTAATACACCGGGTTTTCGTCCGAGGTCTTCAAGGCGACGTCGACGTCGAAGATGAACTCGGTGTCGGCCTTGCGCGAAATCAGGAAGAAGCGCACGGCGTCGCGGCCGCGGGCGATATCGCCGCCGCCCGACCATTCGATCAGGTCGCGCACGGTGACATAGGAGCCGGCCCGCTTCGAGATCTTGACCTCTTCGCCATCCTTCATCACGGTGACCATCTTGTGCAGGATGTAATCGGGGTAGCCCTGCGGGATGCCCAGTCCGACCGCCTGCAGGCCGGCGCGCACGCGCGCGATGGTGCCGTGATGGTCGCTGCCCATGATATTGATGGCCTGGGTGTAGCCGCGCTGCCACTTGACGATATGGTAGGCGACGTCCGGCACGAAATAGGTGAAATTGCCGTCGGTCTTGCGCATCACCCGATCCTTGTCGTCGCCGTAGTCGGTGGTGCGCAACCACAGCGCGCCGTCCAGCTCGTAGGTCTTGCCGGCAGCGATCAGCGCGGCGACGGCGGCGTCGACCTTGCCGTCGTTATACAGCGACGTTTCCAGATAATAGTTATCGAACTTGACGCCGAAGGCTTGCAAGTCCATGTCTTGCTCGTTGCGCAGATAGGTGACGGCGAAGGCACGGATCGAATCGATGTCGCCGACCAGGGCGCTGGCCGTGACGGGCGCGCCGTCGCTGGCGGATACGGTTTTACCGGCCAGGAAATCGGCCGCGATCTCGGCGATGTAGTCGCCGTTGTAGGCCGACTCCGGCCACTCGGCGTCGCCCGGCTTGAAGCCACGCGCGCGCGCCTGCACGGAATTGGCCAGGGTCTGGATTTGCACGCCCGCGTCGTTGTAATAGAATTCGCGGGTGACGGCGTAGCCCTGGGAATCGAACAGCGCGGCCAGAGCGTCGCCGAGCGCGCCCTGGCGGCCGTGGCCGACGTGCAGCGGGCCGGTCGGATTGGCCGAGACGAATTCGATGATGACCCGCTTGCCGGCGCCGGCGTCGCTCTTGCCGAAGGCGGCGCCCTGGCGCAGCACGGTGCCGACGACGGCTTGCTTGGCGGCGGCGGCCACGCGCAGATTGATGAAGCCCGGGCCGGCGATATCGGCCGCTTCGATCAAGCCCTTGCCGGCCGGGTCGGCGAGCAAGGCGGCGACGATGTTTTGCGCCAGTTCGCGCGGATTGAGTTTCAGTTGCTTGGCCAGTTGCATCGCGATATTGCAGGCCACGTCGCCGTGGGCCGGATCGCGCGGGCGCTCCAGCACGACCGTCGGCGCCAGCGCGCCGCCGGCCAGGATGGGGGCGAGGGCGGCTTGGATCAGGGCGGTGATTTCTAATTTCTGTTGGGCGAGCATGAGCGGGGTGGCGGCTGAGCCGCGCTAAAAAAAGCATCTAACAGCTAAACGGACGGCGCCATGCGCCGGCCAAACAGTGCCAATTATACTGGTTTGGCGCCGCCAGCAATACGCCCCGTGCGGGCGCCCCCGGGCATGGCGGACGCGCGCGGACCTGCGCCCGCCCGCGCCACGGGCCCATGCTCGCCAATGGCGCGGCGCGGCGCGGGCGGGAAAAAGACAATCGGTGCTTATATGGCCCTTTTAACGGGGGATTTGCGCCGATCGCCGCAATCCCTAGGTCAGAGTGGCCGACAACCGCTACAATCGACCCTTTATATTTGCGCGCCCGCGCTTTCCGCGCGCGGGCGGCCCGTGAACGATTATGTGGATTGATGATGAATAAGCGCCCTTTGCTGAAGTTGAAGATCGTGTCGAAGCCGGCGGCCGAGGCGGCCGCGGCCGCCAAGCCGCGGCCCACCTATCACCCGGATGTGAAGCCGGTGCTGCAACCGGGATTTCAGCCCGATTTGCGCCCCGATTCGCTGGCTTTTTGCTTGCTCGGCGCCGCCAACGCGGTGGCCCAGGTGCGCTCCGGCGCGGCCCTGCCGCAGGCCCTGGCCAAGGTGTTTGCACAAAATAACGCCTTGCCGCAGGCGCGCGGGGCGATCCAGGATATTTCTTACCGTACCATGCGCCAACTGGGCCGCAGCGAAGCCCTGATCGGCTTGATGACGTCGAAGGCGCCCGAGCCGCCCATGCTGGCCGGTCTGCTGGCCTGCGCCCTGAGCCTGATGGCCGGCGAGCCGGGCGAGCACCCTTACGAGGAATTCACGGTGGTCGACCAGGCAGTGACGGTGGCCACCTCGCATCCCGACCTGGCGCACGCCAAGGGCATGGTCAACGCCGTGCTGCGCCGCTTCTTGCGCGAGCGCAAGGAATTGCTGGCGAGCGCGCTGCAGCAGCCGGTGGCGCAGTGGAACTATCCGCAGTGGTGGATAGACGCGGCGCGCGGCGCCTATCCGCGCGACTGGCAGGCCATCTTGACGGCCGGCAACGCGGCGCCGCCGCTGACCCTGCGCGTGAACCAGCGCAAGACCAGCGTGCCGGCCTTTCTCGCGCTATTGGCCGAGGCCGGCATCGCGGCGACCCCGGTCGGCTCCTTCGCCGTGCGCCTGGCGCAGCCGATCGCGGTCGGCCTGATCCCCGGTTTCGAGCTGGGGCACGCATCGGTGCAAGACGCCGGCGCCCAACTGGCCGCGCCCCTGCTTGACTTGCGCGACGGCATGCGCGTGCTGGACGCATGCGCCGCGCCCGGCGGCAAGACTTGCCATATCCTGGAAACGGCCGCCGTCGACTTGCTGGCCATCGATTCGGACGCCAGGCGCTTGCCGCGCATCGCCGAAAACCTGGAGCGGCTGGGCCTGGCCGCCACCCTGCAGGCGCAGGACGCTCAGTCCGCCGCCTGGTGGGATGGCCGCCCCTTCGACCGCATCCTGGCCGACGTGCCCTGCACCGCCTCGGGCATCGTGCGCCGCCACCCCGACATCCGCTGGCTGCGGCGCAAGGGCGACGCGCTCCAACTTGCAACACTTTCCGCCAAAATTCTCGACAATCTTTGGCGCATGCTGGCCCCCGATGGTAAATTGCTGTTCGTGACCTGTTCGCTGTGGCCGCAGGAATCGGAAGCCCAGGCGGCGGCGTTTGCTGTGCGCAACAATGCGACGCGCCTGGCCGCGCCCGGTCAATTGCTGCCGACGGGCACGGAAGAACAGGATCACGACGGTTTGTTTTACGCGCTGTTTCAAAAAAATGCCGCGTAAGGCGAGTGGACAAAATAGAATGGACATCGGGGCGGGCGCCGCCCGGCGCGCGCCGCTCCGGCACGGCCACGGCGCGCGCGCCCTCGATGCCCCTGCCTTCTTGACGGATTTACTGAGCACCGGCCCCCTTGTGACAAGACGCTTTTTCCGATTCCTCGCCTGGCAGTTGCTGCTGGTGCTGGCCTGCGCGCTGACGCCGGCGCGCGCCGCCGACGGTGTCGAAGTCTTGCGCGCCAATATAGAGGCGGCCGACGAGGGTTACAAGCTGGCGGCCAGTTTCGCCTTCGACCTCAACCACGGCCTGGAAGACGCCGTGCAAAGCGGCGTGCCCCTGTTCTTCACCACCGAGATCGCGTTGACGCGGCCGCGCTGGTACTGGTTCGATGAAAAGGCCGTGGTTGCCAAGCGCACCAGCCGGATTTCCTACAATGTGCTGACGCGCCAATACCACGTATCGATCGCCGGCAGCGTGCAGCAGAGCTTTACGACGCTCGACGACGCCCTGTTTCTGATCCGCCGCCCGAGCCGCTGGCTGGTGGCGGCGCGCGGCGCGCTCAAGCAGGGCGAGGTCTACAACGTCACCCTGCGCATGGGCATGGATCCCGACTATCTGCCCAAGCCGATCCAGGTGAACGCCTTCAACAATGCCGACTGGCGCCTGACGTCGGATAAAAAGTCCTTCCTCTACAAGGCCGAGTAAGTGAGACAGGCCTTGCGTTATATGTTGGTGGTGGGCGGCGGCGTGGTCAGCATCCTCCTGTTCCTGCTGGCGACGGCGTCCGACAATTCCGGCTTTTTCGACCGCTACTATGGCTGGCTGCTGGGCTTGAACGCGGCCGTCGCCGTCTCGCTGCTGGTGCTGGTCGGCGTGTCGCTGGCGCGCCTGTACGTGCGCTACAAGAGCGGCAAGTTCGGCTCCAAGCTGATGGCGCGCCTGGTGCTGCTGTTCGCCGGCATCGGCATCTTGCCCGGCCTGATCATCTTTCTCGTGTCGGTGCAATTCGTTTCCCATTCGATCGATTCCTGGTTCAATGTGAAGATCGAGGCGGCCTTGCAGTCGGGCTTGAACCTGGGGCATGCCGGCCTGGACGCGGCGCTGGCCGACTTGAACGGGCGGGCCCAGGCGGCGGCGCGGGAATTGGCGCGCGTGCCGCCGACCGCCGAGCAAGCCGTGCTGGATCGGCTGCTGCGCGAAAGCGGCATGCAAAACGTGCTGCTGGTGGGCGCCGACGGCGCCCTGGCCGGCAGCGCCAGCGAACACCCGAGCCAGAATCTGAACAACGACTTGCCGACCGCCGCCATGCTGGAAATGGCGCGCGGTCCGGGCGGCTACGCGGCCACCGAGGGCGGCGGCGAGCAGCACGACGAAGGCAAGGAGGGCGGCGGCATCGCGACCGCGGCGCCGGTCTCGCTGGACGCCGCCACGGCGCTGCGCCAGCGCGTCCTGATCGCCATTCCCGGCGGCGGCGCGCCCCGCTTCCTGCAATTGCTGCAGGCGGTGCCGGCCAACCTGGCCTCGAACGGCGAAGTGCTGCGCGCCGCCTTCAGCGAGTACAAGGAACGCTTCGTGGCGCGGGTCGGTTTGCGCAAGATGTATATCGAAACCCTGACCCTGACCCTGCTGCTGGCCATCTTCGGCGCCATCGCCAGCGCCTTCCTGATCGCCGGCAACCTGGCGCAGCCGCTGCTGCTGCTGGCGGAGGGCACGCGCGCGGTGGCCGAGGGCGACCTGTCGCCACGCCCCATCGTCGCCAGCAAGGACGAGCTGGGCACGCTGACGCAATCGTTCAACATCATGACGCGCCAGTTGTTCGACGCCCGCACGGCCGTCGAGAGCAACCGCGCCGCCCTGCAAAACGCCAAGGCCCATCTGGAGTCGGTGCTGGCGAATATGTCGGCCGGCGTCATGGTGCTGGACGGCGACTTCAAGCTCGTCACCTGCAATGAATCGGTCGAGCGCATCCTGCTGCACGCCGGCGTCACCATGGTCGGCCGGCCGCTGGCCAGCATCGAGGGCATGCAGGATTTCGGCGCCGCCATCGTCAGCGCGTTCACGGCGCAAAGCGCGCAGTCGGCCGCCGGGCGCCACCTGCAGCGCCTGCACTGGCAGCGCCAGATCGAGCTTCCGCGCCGCGGCGGCGGCCCGGACGACCACGACATCACCCTGCTCACGCGCGGCTCGCGCCTGCCGCTCGAAAGCGGCAGCGGCTACGTGGTGGTGTTCGACGATATTTCCGACGTGATTTCGGCGCAGCGCTCGGTCGCCTGGGGCGAGGTGGCGCGCCGCCTGGCCCACGAAATCAAGAATCCGCTGACGCCGATCCAGCTCTCGGCCGAGCGCCTGCAGATGAAGCTGGAGGCCAAGCTGGCGCCGGCCGACGTCGAGCTGCTCAACAAGAGCACCACCACCATCGTCAACCAGGTGGCGGCGATGAAGCGCATGGTGGACGATTTCCGCGATTATGCGCGCACGCCGCCGGCCGTGCTCACGCCGCTCAGCCTGAACGCCCTGATCGAAGAGATCCTGCACCTCTACCTGGCCGGCGACGACGGCGACATCATTCATCCGCGCCTGGCGCCGGGGCTGCCGCTGGTGATGGGCGACGCCACCCAGTTGCGCCAGGTGATACACAACCTGCTGCAAAACGCGCAAGACGCGCTCGGCGAACACCAGGCCGGCGCGCCCCATCCGCGCATCGACGTGAGCAGCGAAGAAATCCATTATCGGCGCGCCGATGGCGGCGTGAACACGGCGGTGCGGCTGGCGATCAGCGACAACGGCCCCGGTTTCACGCCGAAAATCCTGTCGCGCGCGTTTGAACCGTACGTCACTTCGAAGGCGCGCGGCACTGGATTGGGACTGGCCATGGTCAAGAAAATCATCGATGAACATGGTGGCAGAATCGATATCGAGAACCGGGTCGACGGAAGTGGCGCGTCTGTCGTCATTTTGCTGTTAAAGTTAGCTCCGGTTAATCTGGCTTAACGCTTAAAACACTAATAAAATCATAGCAGTCATGAAGGGGCATAGAATGTGCCCAGACCCGGCGAAATGAGGAAGGCAAGGATAGATGGCAAACATTCTCGTAGTTGATGATGAAATGGGGATCCGCGAGTTGCTCTCGGAAATTCTGGGAGACGAGGGCCACGCGGTCCAGTTGGCTGAAAACGCGCAGCAAGCGCGCGAGGCGCGCGCCGCCGGCGCGCCCGATCTGGTCTTGCTCGACATCTGGATGCCGGACACGGATGGCGTCACCCTGCTCAAGGAATGGCAGCGCGACGGCTTGTTGACGATGCCGGTGATCATGATGTCGGGTCACGCGACCATCGACACGGCCGTCGAGGCGACCCGCATCGGCGCCATGAATTTTCTGGAAAAACCGATCGCGCTGCAAAAGCTGCTCAAGGCGGTGCAACAGGGTTTGACGCGGGCCCAGGAAACGGTGCGGGCGCCGGCGCCGCGGGTGCCGACGCCGCCGCCACAGGACGAGAGCGCAAGCGCGAGCGCCCTGTTCGGCAACGCCGCGCCGCCCTTGCACGCCCTGGTGCGCGCCGGCGGCCAGGCCCAGGCCAACGTCGACGGCCACGTCTTCAACCTGTCCTTCGACTTGCCGCTGCGCGAGGCGCGCGACGCCTTCGAGCGCATGTATTTCGAACATCACCTGGGCCGCGAAGGCGGCAGCATGACCAGGGTGGCGGAAAAGACGGGACTGGAGCGTACCCACCTGTACCGCAAGCTCAAGCAGTTGGGCGTCGAGCCCGGCAAGCTGGCTAAAAAAGGCTTGTGACCCTCACCACGTTGGTGCTGGGCGGGCGCGCCGGCGCGCGCGAGGCGGCCATCGTTGCCGCCCTGACGCCGGGCCTGGCCACGGTCGTCATCCTCGAGGGCCTGTCCGACGGCAATTCGGCGCTGGCCGAGCTGGCACCCGACCCGGCCGGCCCCAGCGTGCTGCGCATCGCGCCAGGTTGCCTGTGCTGCAGCGGCAAGCTGGTGTTGCGCGTGAACTTGAACCGTATCTTGCGCCGTCCGCCCGCGCGCCTTTTCATCAGCCTGGCCGATTCCCGCCACGTGCAAGAGCTGCGCCTGTGGCTGTCGGAACCCCCTTACCTCGACTTGCTGAGCCTGGGCGACGATTTAAATGTTGCCGCTGCTCAAGATTAGCCGCAATCTGCCGTTACAACTCTTACAGGTCGAATCCCGGCCTGGACTTGAAAATCAGCGGCCACCGCCCCACCTCGGTTCTGACAGCATAGTGACTTTCGTCACCGTGCATGAGCGAAGGAAGCAAAATGAACCTGATCTACAATAGCGAGCAATATAGCGTCGTCGAGTTCGGCGTTGACCGCAATCTGGAAGCCTTGCGCTTCGGCGGCTATGAAATCGTGGATAAGGGTTTCAAGCGCGAAACCTTTATCGGCGGAAAACTGGCGCAGACTTTCCGCCGCGACGTCAACCTCTTGATTGCCAGTGAGCCGAGCATGGAGGAAATCGATGAATTTCTGGGTAGTTACGATTCACTCATGAGTCAGCCTGTGCTGCTGCATTGACGGGGGAGGACGCGGCCTGCGCACGGCTTGCCCACGCCGTGCGCACGTCGTGGTAATGTGCCCCTCTTACAGGCGAGGGCGACCATGTGCCAACTTCTCGGAATGAACTGCAATGTCCCGACCGACATTGTCTTTAGCTTTACCGGCTTCGCCATGCGCGGCGGCCACACCGACACCCACCACGACGGCTGGGGCATCGCCTTTTTCGAGGGTGCCGGCGTGCGTCATTTCGTCGACCACCAGGCCGCCGTCGCCTCGCCGGTCGCCGAGCTGATCAAGCGCTACCCGATCAAGTCCCGGAATGTCATCGCCCACATCCGCAAGGCCACCCAGGGCCAGGTGGCGCTGGAAAACTGTCATCCCTTCGTGCGCGAACTGTGGGGCCGCTACTGGGTGTTCGCCCACAATGGCGACTTGAAGGATTTCCATCCCGTGCTGGACGGTGCCTACCGTCCCGTCGGCTGCACCGACAGCGAGCGCGCCTTTTGCCATATCCTGCAACAGTTGCGCGCCCGCTTCGGGGACCAGGCGCCGCCAGCGGCCCCATTGCGCGCCGCCGTGGCCGAACTGGCGCGCGCCATCGCCGTCCACGGCACCTTCAACATGATGCTCTCGAGCGGAACGGAATTGTTTGCGCACTGCTCGACCAGCCTGTATTACGTGGTCCGCCGCCATCCTTTCCTGACCGCCAAGCTGTCGGACGAAGACGTCAGCGTCGATTTCTCCCAGGTGACGACGCCGAACGACCGGGTCGCCATCATCGTCACTCAGCCGCTCACGACGAACGAGGCATGGATCGCTTTCGCGCCCGGGGAATTGAAGGTTTTTGTCGATGGAATGCCCCAGGAAGGTGAATCGGAGTAAGTTCCGCAAGACAGCAGGCAATATTGGTGCCAAAATACTGCCAAGGTATCTCAAATACGGTAAGGCATTCTCTCCGCCTCCCGCGCCCGTACGCAGTGTCACCCGACTTGAATGATAAAGATTTAATGATCGATATTTCCAGCACAGACATCACCTCCAAACCCTTGCGCGTGCGCGAGTTTTATTTGGGCCGCCAACCGATTCTGGACCGGAATCAAGCCCTGTTCGGCTATGAGTTGTTATTTCGCAACGCTCCGGTGGGGCCGGCCAATATCACCAGCGACCTGTCGGCGACCGCCGCCGTGATCGCCCACGCCTCGCAACTGGGCATGGAAAAAGTCATCGGCGACGGACTGGGCTTCGTCAACGTCGACGCCGACGTCATCATGAGCGATATCTTCATTTTCTTGCCGCGCGAAAAAGTGGTGCTGGAAATCGTCGAATCGATGACGGTGACGCCGGAAATCCTCACCCGTATCACCGAACTGGTCGGGCACGGTTTCACCTTCGCGCTGGAAAACGTGGTGGCCGATTCCAATCAGGTGCGCGAATTGATGCCCCTGGTCGACTACGTCAAGATGGACATGCGCGCCATCGACCTGGCCGTGCTGTCCACCCTGGCGCCCCGTTTCAAGAAAGATAACAAGAAACTGGTGGCGGAAAAGGTTGAAACGCGCGAGGAATTCAAGTCTGGCCTGGATCTGGGCTTCGACTATTTCCAAGGCTATTATTTCGCCAAGCCGGCCATCATCACGGGCAAGAAGCTGTCGCCGTCGCAACTGGCCGTCATGGAACTGATGACTCTGGTCACTTCCGACGCCGACAATATGGAAATCGAGCGCGCCATCAAGCGCGACGTTTCCCTGGCCTTGAACCTGCTACGCCTGGTCAATACCCCGGCCGTGGGCGCCCGCCAGCGTATCGATTCCCTCAGCCAGGCCGTCTCCGTGCTGGGCCGGCGGCAGTTGCAGCGCTGGCTGCAAATCATGCTGTACGCGGAGCCAAGCAAGCGCGGTCATAGCATGACCCCGCTGCTGATGCTGGCCACTACCCGCGGCCGTTTGCTCGAATTGCTGGCAACCAAGCTGCGGCCCAGCCATCCCCATTGCGCCGACATCGCCTTCACGGTCGGCATCATGTCGCTGATGGATACCCTGTTTGGCGTGTCGATGGATGAAATCCTCAAGCAAATTCCCGTCATCGATGAAGTGAACGACGCCTTGCTGGAGCGTACTGGCTTCTTTGGCGACTTGCTCACATTGGCCGAATGCATAGAAAGAATCGAAGATTCGGAAGACCAGATCGTGCCAACCTTGCGCGAACTGGCCATGTCGACCGAAGATCTGGTCGAACTGGAAATGGCCGCTTTCGAGTGGAGCGACAACGTGGTGCGTTATGCGCTGTAACCCGGCGCTGTAATCCGGCGCCGCAGTTCGGCGCCGCA
>DMYQ01000201.1:24479-27362 GCA_003482555.1 Janthinobacterium sp.
GTTCGGCGCCGTCGTTCGGCTCCAGCGTGACACCCGCCTTTGCCGGCGCCGCCACAAGGCGGCGCCGGTTTGCGTTTGCGCGCGACGTTTATGGAGTGCGCGCGCAGTGCGAGTCAGACATCAAGGCTCCGCCTGCTCAGGTCGCGGCCCCCGTGCCGGGCCAATGCTTGTGCAATTCGGGATCGGTGCGCAATTCCCACAGCGCCAGGATGGCAACGGCGATGCCGACGATGAGTTCGTTCCACATCACCGTGCGCTGATCCGCGATCCGCAAAACCCATGGCGACACGGCGACCCAGACCCCGACCAGCAGGTTGACGACGACGGCCCAGAAATAGGTCTTGTAGAGGTCGAACGCGGCCAGCACCGCGATGACCAGCCCGGAAATAAAGGCGTTCAGCATCTGCGACGACCCTTCCGGATAGCTGAACGCCCATGGAGAGACGATCAGCCATAGACCGAGCACGAGTATCAATTGGTCTTGCCAGCGCCTTGCCGATATATTCGTTGCCATAGTTGCCTCCTTAGCGAGTCAAGAAGAAAATGCCAGATCACGGAGCGGCGTAGCGTTCTGTACCGCGGCGACAACTCCGCTGACGTACAGGTTTAGTGCCCGAATTGGCTAAAAAGTTCATTCTTTCTCAAGGAGTCCCAAAGAATCCCGCCGCCGCCACCGCGCCCTCAGGACAGGTTGGGCGCCAGCCAGCGCTCGACATCTTCCTTGCTGGCGCCGCGGCGCTTGACCATATCGGCCAGCTGGTCGTCGCCGATCTTGCCGACCACGAAATACTTCGATTCCGGATGGGCGAAGTAAAAGCCCGACACCGCCGCGCCCGGGAACATGGCGAACGACTCGGTCAGTTGCATGCCGATTTCCTCGGCCTGCAAGACCTTGAACAGGTCGGCCTTGACCGTGTGCTCCGGGCAAGCCGGGTAACCGGGGGCGGGCCGGATGCCGCGGTATTTTTCTCCTATCATGTCTTCATTGCTGAGCGCCTCGTCGGCCGCGTAGCCCCACAGATCCTTGCGCACGCGCTCGTGCAGGTATTCTGCGAAGGCTTCGGCCAGGCGGTCGGCCAGGGACTTGAGCATGATCGAGGAATAGTCGTCGAACGCTTCCTCGAAGCGTTTTTCATACTTTTCGATGCCCAGGCCCGAGGTGACGGCAAACATGCCGATGTAGTCCTGCAAGCCGGACGGCTGGCCGTCCACCAGTTTCGGCGCGATGAAGTCGGCCAGGCACTGGTTGGGGCGCTGCACCTTGTCGCCGGCGGCGTCTTCGATGACCGGCTTCACGCCCTGCTGGCGCAAGCCGTAATAGGTGAAGGCGACGTCGGCGCGCGTGTCGTCGGTATAGATTTCGATGTCGTCGTCGCCCACGCTGTTGGCCGGCAGCAGCGCGACGACGCCGTTGGCCGTCAGCCAGCGCCCGTCGATGACTTTCTTGAGCAGGGCCTGGCCTTCCTCGAACACCTTGGAAGCCGCTTCGCCCACCACCTCGTCGCTCAGGATGGCGGGGTAGGGGCCGGCCAGGTCCCAGGTCTGGAAGAACGGGCCCCAGTCGATGTACTGGGCGATCGCCGCCAGGTCGACATTCTTGAACACGCGCCGGCCGATGAATTTCGGTTTCCGGGGCGCGCCCGCGCCCGTGAACGGCACCACCATCTTGTTGGCGCGCGCCGCCGCCAGCGACAGGATGGGCAGCGCCTTCTTGTTGGCGTGCTGTTCGCGGATGCGGGCGTAATCGACTTCGATGTCTTCGATGTATTTATCGCGCTGCTCGGGCGTGAGCAGGGATTGCGCCACCGACACCGAGCGCGAGGCGTCCGGCACGTACACCACCGGGCCTTCGTAATTGTGGGCGATCTTGACGGCCGTGTGGGCGCGGCTGGTGGTGGCGCCGCCTATCAGCAGGGGAATCTTGAGCATGCGGAAATGCGGGTCGCGCTGCATTTCCTTGGCCACGTGGGCCATTTCTTCCAGCGAGGGGGTGATCAGGCCGGACAGGCCGATGATGTCGGCGTTTTCGATCTTGGCGCGGGCCAGGATTTCCGAGCAGGGCACCATCACGCCCATGTTGACGACTTCGAAGTTATTGCACTGCAAGACCACCGAAACGATATTCTTGCCGATGTCGTGGACGTCGCCCTTGACGGTGGCGATGACGATCTTGCCCTTCGGCTTGGCGATGATGCCGGTGCGCTTTTCTTCCAGCTTTTTTTCTTCCTCGATATACGGGATCAGGTGGGCCACGGCTTGCTTCATGACGCGCGCCGATTTCACCACCTGCGGCAAGAACATCTTGCCCTGGCCGAAGAGGTCGCCGACCACGTTCATGCCATCCATCAGCGGGCCCTCGATGACGTGGATGGGACGGCCGCCATTGCCCAGCAATTCCTGGCGCGCTTCCTCGGTGTCTTCGACGATCCACTGGGTGATGCCCTGCACCAGCGCGTGCGACAGGCGCTGCTGCACCGTGCCCTCGCGCCAGGCCAGGGTTTGCACCTCGGCCTTGTCGCCTGCCTTCAGGGTGCCGGCGATTTCGATCATGCGCTCGGTGGCGTCGTCGCGCCGGTTCAGCACCACGTCTTCCACGCGCTCGCGCAATTCCGCGCCCAGGTTGTCGTACACCCCCATCATGCCGGCGTTGACGATGCCCATGGTCATGCCGGCCTTGATGGCGTGGTACAGGAAGACCGTGTGGATCGCCTCGCGCGCCGGGTCGTTGCCGCGGAAGCTGAAGCTGACGTTCGAGACGCCGCCCGAAATCTTCGCGTGCGGCAGGTTTTCCTTGATCCAGCGGGTCGCGTTGATGAAGTCGACGGCGTAATTGTTGTGCTCTTCGATGCCGGTGGCGATGGCGAAGATGTTCGGGTCGAAGAT
>DMYQ01000308.1:0-1015 GCA_003482555.1 Janthinobacterium sp.
GCGCTAGCGCTGCAGGGCTTTTTCGGCGCGCAGGCGGGCGATGATCAGGTCGAGGAAGGTGCGCAGCTTGGCCGTCGAGTGGCGGCCCTCGCGGTGCACGACGTTGATCGGCATGCCGGGCGGCTCGTAGTCGCTCAGCAGCGCCGTCAACTCGCCCGACTCCAGGTAGGGCGCCACCTGATACGACATCAGGCGCGTGATGCCGAAGCCCTGGCGCACCGCTTCGATGGCGCCGTCGTTGCTGGTGACGACCAGGCGCGGCTTGACGCGCACCGCCGCGCCCTGGCCGGCATGCTCGAACTTCCATTCCAGCGAGGGCGAAACGCTGGCGGCGGCCACGATGAGATGCCGGCCCAGGTCGGCCGGCGTGGCCGGCTCGCCGTGCCGCGCCAGGTAGGCGGGCGCGGCGCAGACCACGCGCCGCACCTGGCCCACGCCGATCGCCTGCATGCTCGAATCGGGCAGCGCGCCGATGCGGATGCCGGCGTCGACGCCCTCTTCCAGCAGATTGACGACGCGGTCGAGGAAGAGCGCCGCCACGTCCATGCCGGGATAGCGCCGCAGGTAGTCGACGATGACGGGCATGACGAACAGTTTGCCGAACAGGACCGGCGCCGTGACGGCCAGGTGGCCGCGCGGCTCGGCGTTGACGCCGCCGACCGCCTCGTCGGCTTCGTCGGCGGCGGCGATGACGCCGCGCGCGTCGTCCAGGTAGCGCTGCCCGGCCTCGGTCGCACGCACGTGGCGCGTGGTGCGGTTCAGCAGCCGGACGCCGAGCCGCTCTTCCAGCGCCGCCACGGCGCGCGTGACGGCCGGCGGCGACATCGACAGGCGCCGCGCGGCGCCGGCGAAGCTGCGCTCCTCGGCGACGGCGACGAATACGGTCATCAGGTGCAGCCTGTCCATGTCGTTCCGATCGAAGAAATAATCAATTGTAATTGATCCCGATTATTGCTTCGGGGCTGCCTTCAGGCCAGGCTGCGCAGGGCGCCCTTCACGTCCGGATACTCGAAGG
>DMYQ01000308.1:1086-3772 GCA_003482555.1 Janthinobacterium sp.
GCCTGCTCGCCCAGCATCAGGCGCAGGGGCCAGGCCGGCGTCGGGAAAAAGCAGGGACGCCCTTCTTGCGCGGCCGCGAGGCGGGAAAATTCGCCCTGCGGCAGGCTTTCCGGCGCCGTGAAATTGTAGGCGCCGTCGACCCGCGGCAGACGCGCCAGGTGGGCGATGCCGCGCACCACGTCGCGCACATGAATCCACGACATCCACTGGCGCCCGCCGCCCAGCGGCCCACCCAGCCCCAGCTTGATCGGCAAGAGCATCAGCGGCAGCGAACCCTGCACCCCCAGCACCAGGCCGAAACGCATGCACGCCACTTGCACGCCGTGCGCGCTTGCCGCTTGCGCCGCCCGCTCCCACTCCTGGCACAGCTGCGACATGAAGATCGTCTGCGGCGCGCCGCTCTCGTCGAGTTGCGCGTTGTCGCCGCGCGCCTGCACGCCGTAATAGCCGATCGCCGACGCCGACAGCAACGCGCGCGGCTTGTGGCGGGCCGCCGCGATCCAGGCCACCAGCTCGTCCGTCAAGCCGATGCGGCTGCACCGCAATTGCGTCCGGCGCGCGGCCGTCCAGCGCCAGCCCAGGATGCGCGCGCCGGCCAGGTTGATGACCAGATCGATGCGCTGCCCGGGGGCCAGCTCGTGCATCGAAGCGATGCAGCGCACGCGGCCGTCGAACTGCCAGGCGGCCCGCCTCACGTCGCGCGTGAGCACCGTCACCCGCTGGCCGTCCGCCAACAGCGCCGCCACCAGTTGCTGGCCGATGAAGCCGGTGGCCCCGGTCAGCAGCACGTCTTCCGGCACGGCGCCGAAATGGATGGCCGGCGCCGCCTCGGCGCGGCCGGCGCGGGCGCGGATCTGGCGCGCCGCGAAGCCGTCGCGCACGCCGGACAGGGCGACGCCGACGCCGCACACGGCCAGGAACACGCTGAGCCAGCCAAACGGCTGCCACACCAGCGCCGTGGGCGCGGCCAGCCAGTCGGGCGTGTTCAGCACGAGCAGGGTGATGAAGGCGCCGCCGTTGATGGCGAGCACGGTGTGGGTGACGCGCTCGGTCGCCGGCAGCAAACGGGTACGATCCTCGACCACGAAGTCCCACAGGGTGAGGACAATCTCGATGCCGAATATGCCGAGCAGCGCCAGCGCCCAGGCCCCGTGCCAGGCCCAGGCCGACAGCCCGACGAAAAGCAGGCTGTAAATCAGGGCGCGCACCGAGTGGATCGACAATTCCAGCGCGGCCGTGCGGCGCGCCGGCAGCGCCTCCGTCAATTCATGGTGGTACAGGGTGTCGAAGGCGCCCAGGCAGCCTTGCGCGGCCATCAACTGCAATGCCAGCAAATGGGTGTTCACGCCGTCCCCTCCTCTAAAAGTGTGTCGGCCAGTTCGTGGAACACGCCGACCTGGGTGAAGGTGGTGCCGAACAGGCAGTGGCGGATCTCGATGCGGATATTGAATTGATCCGGCTTGTCGTTGCGGTGGCACAGATAGGTCTTCCCCGGCGTCAGCACGCCCGGCAAGGGCAAGCGCCAGCCGAAAATCTGCCAGAAATAGCCGTCGCTGGTGAAGTACAGATTGCCCTCCCGGACGTGCAGGCGCAGCTTCATGCCCAGCCCCGCGCCCACGTATTCCAGCACTTCGCCGCGCGCGCTCTCGCGCATGTAAGAGGTGAAGCGGATCGGCGCGCGGCCGTGCAGATGGTAGGTGCGCTGCTTGAAGATCGAGGCGCAATCGGGCTTGGAATAGACCTCTATATCGACCGGAAAATCGGCGTCGTCGTAGGGAATCAGGGCGCCGTGTATCAACGGTTTGCTGAGGTGGCCCAGCAGCTTGCCGAGCCGGGAACTGCGCAGCTCACTGAGCGCGCCGCGATAGTACAGCGGGCGATTCGGCGCCGGGTTCTTTGCGAAGCGGCGCTGGATGTCGGGATGCAGCTTGAGCCATTCCGGGCCCAGGATTTTCTTGAATAATTCGCCCTCGGAAGGACCTGTCGTTTCTGCGCCCATGCGTGGTTTTTCTGTGTGAGTTGAAGGGGGCGGCTTCAGGGCGCTGGCGCCAGCAGGTCGGCGCGCGGGTAGCCCCAGCCGGGCACGCGCGACGGACAGGCGCGCGATCCGGACGGGGCCAGGGGCAAGGTGGTGAAATTGCCCCTGCGGGTGGAAGCGAAGCGCAAATCCGCGGCCGCGCCCCGCTCCAGCGCGGGCGCCCGCGCGAAGCGCAGCCAGGCGTCCACGTAGCAGTCAGCGTTTTTCAGCGCGCGCAGGACGGCCAGGCTGCCGTTCACTGCCGGCTCCACCAGCATGGTCGGCGTCAGGCTGGCGCGCGCCCGCGCCTCGGCCATGCCGGCCGGGCAAGCCGCGGGCGGCAGCCACGCCGGCGCCAGGCTCAGGATGCCGCGCCGCAGGCGGTAGCTGCCGGCCGCCTCCTTGCTCTCGACGCTGACGAAGTTCCAGCACAGGGGATCGCTGGGGTAGGCGCTCATCGCCACGTCCAGCACCCGCGTGCCCGGATCGGCACGCAGCAGCGCGGCCTCGATGCGTTGGCGGCCGAGGGCCGAGGCGGCGCCCTGCAGCGCGATGAAAGCGAGGCCGACGCCGACGGCCAGCAGCAGCCCGGCCCGGCCGCGCTCGGCCTGGGCATTGGCCCGCCAATGCGCCAAGCCGATGCCCAGGCCGAGCGCGCCCAGCGCGGCG
>DMYQ01000308.1:4038-7192 GCA_003482555.1 Janthinobacterium sp.
TAGGAATTGAGGAAGTCCATGCCCAGGTGCAAGCCCAGCCCCAGACACAGGGCGGCGCCCAGGCCGGCGCGGGCGCGCCCGCTATCCTTGAGCAGGGCGCGGGCGCCCGGCCACAGCAGCCAGATCAGGGCCGCCAGCAAGAGCGCCTGCGGGATGGCGAACAGCACGGTGTGGGTATGGCCGCGGTGCAGCAAGAGGTAGCCGAGCGGATTGGGCAGCAGCCCCTTGAGCAGCAAGTCGAGATCTGGCATGTTGCTGGCGAACCAGCACGAAAACAGGAGCAGGCGCCCGCGCGTGCGCTGGCGCAGCGGATCCGCTTCCGGTGCCAGGCTGCGCTGCAGCAGCTCGCCCACGCCGAGCCCGACCACCGAGTGTGTAAAATTGTCCATTGGCCAATCTTACAAGAGAAATGCGCTCCGGCAAAATTAGATACACCGGAAATGGCGCCGGAAATCGGGACGGGGATGGGAAAGGGGACGGGGGCCTGAATCGGGACGGGCCGATTCGAGGCCCGCGCCTCACAGCTTTTCCAGCGCGGCACCGCGCAAGCCCACCAGCAAGGCATCGCCGTCGGCGTCGACGCGGAACTCGCCATATTTGGCCGCGCTCCAGCGCTTCGCCTCCCCCTCCTTGAAAAACCAGGCGTCGCGGCCCAGTATCCAGTCTCCCTCTCTGAAGGTGAGCGCGAACAGGTATTCATCCGCAGCCAGCGCTTCACCCTGATACAGGCGCATGGCGCTGGCGACGCCGCGCGCATCGCGCTTGATGGCCACTCTTGGCCGCCCGTGGCCGCGCCAGTGGTCGAGCGCCGCCCGCACCGCTTCCGGCTCGGCGAAGGCCAAGGCCATGTAGTCACCCTGCATCAGGGAACGCGGGTCGCGCGTCGCCATTTCCAGATAAACGGGCTGGCCATGCGCGATCAGGTATTGCTTGCTCCAGATGCCGGCGTTGGCCAGGAGTAGCACGGACAGGGCGCAAGCGACGACGCCGATCCGCAAGCGCCGCGCGGACTGCGCCGTGGCCGCCTCCGTGGCAAGACCGAGCTCGCCCCTAAGCTGGGACCGCGCGCCCAGCCATGCCAGCGCGCCCAACACCACACCGGCCGTCATCAACAGGACGGCCTTGACGGCGAGTTGCCAGTCGAGATGGTAGTAGAACCCGCCTATCACCCAGGCAGCGGCCAGCGCCGAGACGGCGGCGATCAGCCAACGTCCGCTGCTCACGCACAGCGCCAGGATCAGCCAGAGCGCGCCCAGCGCCGGCATGAAGTACGACAAGCCGATCAGCACCAGAGCGACGCCGACTACCCAGGCGCGGCGCAACAGCGGCCAATGGTAAGCCAGCCATGCCGCGGCGAGCACGGCCAGCGCCAGCGAGTCCGCTTGCATCGCCCCGCCGGGCGGGATCCATTCGAGCCGGCCGAAGTTGCCGCCGACGTCGTTCAAGCCGCCGCCCGCGAAGCCGCCGCTCAAGAAACCGCGGCCGGACCAGAACGCCAAGCCGCCGAGGACGGCCAGTATCCAGCCGCCGGCCAGGCCGTCCATGATCGCCGCCTGGCGCAAGCCGACGCCGGCGCTCAGGGCGACGCGCTCGGCGAGCATGGCGGCGCACCAGACGAAGAGACTCGCGTGCCAAGCGCCCCAGACGTCGGCTCTGTCCCATGCATCGAACAGCACGTCGCCCCGCTGTGACCAAGCCTGGGCCAGCAGCGCGGCGGCCGCCGCGCCCAGCAGCCGCCGCAACCAGACCTGCGGCAGCACCCAAGCCACGGCGCAGGCGATCAGGGCCAACAGCAAGGCGACCCCGCGTATTGCAACATCATGAAACAAGCCCCAGCCAAGCAGCACCCCACCGGCCAGCAGTAGCGGAAAGGCGAATTGTTCGACATACACCGTGCAGATCTTCGCGCGCAGGATGGCGACGGCCGCAAGCAGCATCGGAATTGCAACGAAGTATGGCGCGGGGCCACGTTCAAACAGATAGCCGAACCCTAAAAACAGCGCGGCGATCAAGGGTAAGGCCACCAGCCAGACGCCACAGGCGCACAGCAACACCAGCGTCCAGGGCAAAACCGCATCGGCGGGCCGGCTTGCCGTGGCGGGCAAAATGCTTTCCCGTATGGCGTCACGCATGAGCCGATCGAGACGATCCTCACTCATCGCCGGCCCTTCCGTGCCAGGCCTTCGCCTGCAAGATGGCGTATACCGTGACAGCGAGCAGCGTGGCGGTCACGCAACTGATGACCAGCAGGCCACCATAATAATTGGAATTGTAACCGCTCAGCACGGCCTGCGCGAAACCGGCATCGAGCAAGATATTCAAGCCAAGTGCGCCCGCGCACA
This sequence comes from Janthinobacterium sp., assembly GCA_003482555.1. GTDB lineage: Bacteria > Pseudomonadota > Gammaproteobacteria > Burkholderiales > Burkholderiaceae_D > Janthinobacterium. Next base: position 6,381 of record DMYQ01000308.1, read on the forward strand.
TGCCGAACATATCGAAGTATCGGGGCTGAGCCAGCACGCCGACGCCCCCGCTCAGAACGACCAGCGCCAGCGCATATTGGGGCGCAAGGGATTGTTGAAACAGGGCGGCGAGCGCCGTCGCCGTGACCATGCCAAGCAAGAGCAGCAGGGCCGTGCGAAACGACCAGGGCCCGGCACCGCTGAAACGGCGCAAGCGCGGCCCCAGGCCGAACGCCAGTGCCAGCGCGGCGCCCCAGGCCAGCGCGTGCGCGGGCAAATCATCAGCCGATACGCTCCACTGCCCACCCGAGTAGGCGCGCACCCACAGCGATACCGCGCTGATCACCAGCAGCGACCAGGGCATCCACAGAACGTCGCTGCGCACGCCCAGGCAGAGTGGCAAGGCGAGTGCGCTCCAAAGCGCGAATAACTGCCAGGGATCGGCGCCGGACTGGTAGCTTTGCCCGAAACAGGCGAAGAATCCGCCTATGCACAACATGGCCAGCAAGGTCAGTGGCGCGCGCCACACGGGTCGCCACAGGGCCGTCCCGCACATCAGGACAAAGATGCCTTCCAGCAGCGCGAAGCGGCCAAAGCGGCCAAAGAGCGCCCAGTTGGCCGCGATCCAGAAGATGATGCCCAGGCCGGCCAGGGCGGCGCCAAGTATCGCCACGGCGCGCGGCAAATACGCCTGCAGTTGTGGTGGTTCGCGCTCCAGCCCCGCCAGTTGCCGTAAAGCGCAGACGGCGCCCGCGCCGAGCCGGTGCCGCGCGGCCAGTTCGTAGAGCGCCATGCGCAAGTCCATGGTGGAATTCTTTCGGTGATACTGGTTG
>DMYQ01000197.1:0-8967 GCA_003482555.1 Janthinobacterium sp.
GACCGCGCCAAGACGCCGGAAGCCGTGCGGCTGCTGCGCAAGGATGCGGCCGGCGCGATACTGTACAGTGCAGAGAAGGCGACCTGGATGGCGGGTGAGGCGATCCAGGCGCTGGGCGGCAATGGCTACATCAATGAATACCCGGCCGGCCGCCTGTGGCGCGATGCGAAACTGTATGAAATCGGCGCCGGCACCAGCGAAATCCGCCGCATGCTGATTGGTCGCGAACTGTTTGCGGAAACCAAGTAAGCGCAACAGCTGCGCGCGGATTAGCGGTTTTATTAGCTAAACTTATCGAGACGGACGATGACACAAATTGCGTTCCCCAAACTGCTCTCTTCCCAGATTGCATTCGATATTGCGCGCACCATACGCGACGGCTTCGACAAGCATTACCGCCTGTTCCGGCGCACCAGCCGCGACGCCAAGCGCCACTTCGAGCAGGGCGCCTGGGCCACGGCACAACAGGCGGCGCGCGAGCGGATCGGCTTTTACGACCAGCGCGTGCAAGAATGCGTGCAAGTGCTGGAAGACGAGTACGCCGCCGAAGAATTGACGGACGAAGTGTGGCGCGAGCTCAAGCTGCACTACATCGGCATGCTGTCCGACCACAAGCAGCCGGAGTTGGCGGAAACCTTCTTCAACTCCGTTTGCTGCAACATCTTGCACCGCACTTATTTCCACAACGATTTCATCTTCGTGCGCCCCGTGGTGTCGACGGAATACATCGAGACGGAAGAGCTGAACCCCACTTACCGCGTGTATTACCCGGGCAAGGATGGCTTGCGCTACACGCTCAAGCGCATCATCACGAATTTCCAGCTCGATTGCCCGTTCTCCAACCTGGACCGCGACGTCGACCTGGTCGACGCGCGCCTGAAACAAATCTTCGGCAACGTCCGGCTGGAACCGAACCACCAGATCCAGGTGCTGTCGAGCTTGTTTTACCGCAACAAGGGCGCCTACATCGTCGGCAAGGGCATCAACGGCAGTCACGAATTTCCCTTCGTCGTGCCCATCTTGCACAACCGGCACGGCGAATTGATACTCGACACCGTGCTGTTCGACCACGAACAGATCACCATCCTGTTTTCGTTTACGCGCGCTTACTTCCTGGTCGACATGGAAGTGCCCTCGGCCTATGTGCAATTCCTGCGCAGCCTGCTGCCGCGCAAGCCGCGCAGCGAGATTTACACGATACTGGGCTTGCAAAAGCAGGGCAAGACCCTGTTTTACCGGGACTATCTGCAACACTTGAAGCATTCCTCCGACCGCTTCGAGATCGCCCCCGGCATCCGCGGCCTGGTCATGCTGGTGTTCGCGCTGCCATCCTTCCCCTATGTGTTCAAGGTCATCAAGGACTTTTTCCCGGCGCCCAAGGAAACCACGCGGGCCCAGATCAAGGAAAAATACTTGCTGGTCAAGCATCACGATCGGGTCGGACGCATGGCCGACACCCTGGAATATTCCAACGTGGCCTTTCCGCGCGACCGCTTTTCCACGGAATTGCTGGAAGAGCTGAAACATTTCGCCCCTTCCCTGGTCGAAGAAGAGGGCGACCAGATCATCATCCGCCACCTGTACATCGAAAGACGCATGGTGCCGCTGAATATCTGGCTGAGCAATGCGGAAAACGACGAGGCGATGATCGAGCACGGCCTGATCGAATACGGCAACGCCATCAAGGAATTGGTGGCGGCAAATATCTTCCCCGGCGACATGCTGTACAAGAACTTCGGCGTGACCCGCCACGAGCGCGTCGTGTTTTACGATTACGATGAAATCGAGTACATCACGGATTGCAATTTCCGCGTGATTCCGCAAGCGCGCACGGAGGAAGAGGAAATGTCGGCCGAGCCTTGGTATCCGATCGGCAAGCACGACGTCTTTCCCGAACAATTCAGCAGCTTCTTACTGGGCAATCCCCGTATCCGGAAATATTTCTTGAAGCATCATGCGGATCTGTTGACGCAAGCCTTTTGGCAGGCGCGCAAGCAGCGCATCCTCGATGGTTTCATCGAAGACGTTTTTCCTTATCCGCAGCATATACGTTTTTGCAACCTCGCCAACAACGCGGCGCCCCCGGCGCCGCTCATTTCGGAGAACTTAACCAATGAATGATCCTATCGTTATCGTCGGCGCCGCACGCACTCCCATGGGCGCTTTCCAGGGCGATTTTTCCAGCGTCACGGCCAGCGACCTGGGCGCCGTCGCCATCGCCGCCGCCGTGGCCCGGGCCGGCATTTCCGCCGACACCGTCGAACACGTTTTCTTTGGCAATTGCCTGATGGCGGGCCAGGGCCAGGCGCCCGCGCGCCAGGCGGCCATCAAGGCCGGCTTGCCGACCTCGGCCGGCGCCGTCACCCTGTCCAAGATGTGCGGCTCGGCCATGCAAGCGACCATGTTCGCGCACGATACCCTGCTCGCCGGCAGCGCCGACGTGATCGTCTCGGGCGGCATGGAATCGATGACCAACGCGCCCTACCTGGTGCCGAAGGCGCGCGGCGGCTACCGCATCGGCCACGGCATGATGTACGACCACATGATGCTCGACGGCCTCGAAGACGCCTATTCCAAGGATGAAAAAGGGAATGGCCGCTCGATGGGCACCTTCGCCGAAGAGTGCGCCACCGAGTACAAGTTCACGCGCGAAGCCCAGGACGCCTTCGCCATCGCATCCGTCACGCGCGCGCAAGCGGCCACCAAGGATGGCAGCTTCGCATGGGAAATCGCGCCCGTCACCGTTTCCGGCCGCGGCGGCGACACCGTCATCGACAAGGATGAAGGCCCGCTCAAGGCGCGCCTGGAAAAAATTCCCGCGCTCAAGCCCGCCTTCAAGAAGGATGGCACCATCACGGCGGCCTCGTCGTCGTCGATCAACGACGGCGCCGCGGCCCTGGTGCTGATGCGCGAATCGACCGCAAAAAAACTCGGCTGCACCGTCATCGCCCGCATCCAGGGCCATGCCACGCACGCCCAGGCGCCGAACCTGTTCACCACGGCCCCCGTCGGCGCGATCAAGAAACTGTTCGCCAAGACCGGTTGGAACAGCGCCGGCGTCGACCTGTTCGAAGTGAACGAAGCGTTTGCCGCCGTGCCCATGGCCGCCATGCACGACCTCGACATCCCGCACAGCAAGATCAACATCCACGGCGGCGCCTGCGCGCTGGGCCACCCGATCGGCGCTTCCGGCGCCCGCATCATCGTGACCCTGATCGGCGCGCTGAAGAAAACCGGCGGCAAGCGCGGCGTCGCGGCGCTGTGCATAGGCGGCGGCGAAGCGACCGCGATGGCGATCGAACTGGCGTAAGCAGCGTCGCCGGCACCACAGCCGGCGCAAGAAGGGGGCGCGGCGCGCGTTTAATCGTGCACCCTTCGCTTGCGCGCATCTTGCGCGCACTTTTCACCCTGATTTCACCGTGATTTCCAACTTTGTCATCCACTTTTCGACGGAGCTTGCATGCCTACAGTATTGATCATCGGCGCCTCGCGCGGCATCGGCAATGAACTGACGCGCCAATACCTGCGCGACGGCTGGCGCGTGATCGCCACCGCGCGCGCGCCCGACGCTTGCGCGGCGCTGGAGCAACTGGGCGCCCGGGCGCACCGGCTCGACGTCACCGACCTGGACGCTTGCGCCGCCCTGGCCGGTAAACTCGACGGGGAGGCGCTCGACGTCGCCATCTTGAACGCGGGCGTGTACGGCCCGCGCCACGACGGCGTGCCCACGCGCGCCGACTTCGACGAGGTGATGCACACGAATGTGCTGGCGGCCATGCACCTGCTGCCGCTGATCGCGCCGCTGGTCTGCGCGGCCAAGGGTAAACTGGCGGCGATTTCCTCGCACATGGGTTCGCTCAGCGAGCGCGGCAATCCGACCGGCAGCCTATACCGCGCCAGCAAGGCGGCCCTCAATTCCGTCCTCATCGATACCGCGCTGCACTTCGGGCCCAAGGGCGCCACCTGCGTCGCCTTTCATCCCGGCTGGGTGCGCACGGAAATGGGCGGCCAGGGCGCCGACCTGGCGCCCGCCGACAGCGTGGCCGGCATCCGCTCGACATTGGCCGGCCTGGCCCCTTCCGAGCGGGCCGTCTACCTCAACTACGACGGCCAGCCGCTGGGCTGGTAATCACTTTTTAAGCGCATATGATACTGACCGACGAACACGAAATGATACGCGACGCCCTGCGCACCTTTGCGCGCGAGCGCCTGACGCCGAACGCGGCGCGCTGGGACAAGGAGCATTACTTCCCGAAAGACGAGCTGAAGGAACTGGCCGCGCTGGGCGCCTTTGGCGTGGCCGTCCCGGAAGAGCTGGGCGGCGCCGGCCTCGATTACGTGTCGCTGGCCATCGTGCTGGAAGAGATCGCGGCCGGCGACGGTGGCACCTCGACCATCATCTCGGTCAACAATTGCCCCGTGTGCAGCATCGCCATGATGTACGCCAACGACGCGCAAAAGGAACAATGGCTGCGGCCGCTGGCCCAGGGCGACATGCTGGGCGCGTTTTGCCTGACCGAAGCGCACACCGGCAGCGACGCGGCGGCCCTGCGCACCACCGCCGTGCGCGAGGGCGACGAGTACGTGCTCAACGGCGTCAAGCAATTCATCACCAGCGGCAAATACGCCGACGTCGCCATCGTCATGGCCGTGACCGACAAGGCGGCCGGCAAGAAGGGCATCAGCGCCTTCTGGGTGTCGACGGCAACGCCCGGCTACATCGTTTCCGGTCTGGAACAAAAGATGGGACAGCACTCCTCGGACACGGCGCAAATCCTGTTTGAGAATTGCCGCATCCCGGCCGCCAACCGGATCGGCGCCGAAGGCCAGGGTTACAAGATCGCGCTGTCCGGCCTGGAGGGCGGACGCATCGGCATCGCCTCGCAGGCGGTCGGCATGGCGCGCGCCGCGTATGAGGCGGCGCTGAGCTACGCGAAGGAAAGGGAAAGCTTCGGCAAGGCCATCTTCGAGCACCAGGCCGTGCAGTTCCGCCTGGCCGACATGGCGACCCAGATCGAAGCGGCGCGCCAACTGATACGCCACGCGGCGTCGATGAAGGATGCCGGCCTGCCATGCCTGAAGGAAGCGGCAATGGCCAAACTGTTCGCCTCGGAAATGGCGGAACGGGTCTGTTCGGACGCCATCCAGGTGCATGGCGGCTACGGTTATGTGTCCGACTTCCCGGTCGAGCGCATTTACCGCGATGTGCGCGTGTGTCAGATCTACGAAGGCACCAGCGACATCCAGAAGATCCTGATCGCCCGCGCGCTGTAGCCTTGGCCCCGCCACCGCCTGTTGCGCGACAGGCGGATTCGACGCAATCTTACTTGGCCGCGCTGGCGCGGTCGTAGCTTTGCATCAGATTGCGGTAGTCGGGGATATGCTTGGCAAACAAGCCACCCAGACCGGCGACGTCGTTGCGCCAATCGCGGTGCAACTCGCCCGCCACGGCAAACCAGCTCACCAGTTGCGCACCCGCCGCCTGCATGCGCTGCAAGGCCGCGTTGCGCGTGATGTCGTTGAAGGTGCCGGAGGCATCCGTCACGACGAACACTTCATAGCCTTCGCCCAGCGCCGACAGCGTGGGGAAAGAGACGCATACTTCCGTCACCACGCCGGCGATGATGATTTGCTTGCGGCCGGTGGCGCGCACGGCGGCGACGAAGTCCTCATTGTCCCAGGCATTGATTTGACCGGGACGGGCGATGAAGGGCGCGTCCGGAAAGATCTCTTGCAGCTCGGGCATCAGGGGGCCGTTCGGGCCATCCTCGAAGCTGGTGGTCAGGATGGTCGGCAGCTTGAAGTAGCTGGCCACGTCGGCCAGGGCCAGCACATTGTTCTTGAACTGATCCGGCTGGATGTCGCGCACCAGCGACATCAAACCGGCCTGATGATCCACCAGCAATACGATCGCCTCGTCTTTATTCAGACGTTTGTAGAGGTCTTTACGCATTTTTGAAACTCCTTGAAAAATTACACCGCGGGCGACATGCCGGCAGACACGGTTCAGATGCGGCCGAAGCCGCCGCTTTGGAAATCGGCGATGGCTTGCCGGATTTCGTTTTGGGTGTTCATCACAAACGGGCCCTGGGCAACGACGGGCTCGTCGATCGGCTCGCCGCTCAGCAGCAGCACGTGGGCGTCGGCGCCGGGCTCCAGGCTCACGCGCCGGCCGCCGCTGTCGAGCATGACCATCTGCGCCGCCGTGGCCACTTGCCCGTTCACTTTCACTTCGCCGCGCAAGACCACCAGCATGGCCGTGCGCCCGGCCTCCAGGGTCAGCTCGGTGACCTTGCCCTGATTCAGACGCATGTCCCACACGTCCATCGGCGTGAAGGTATGGGCCGGACCCTTGCGGCCGGCATACTCGCCGGCGATCACGCGCAGGCAACCGGCGCCGTCCGCCAGTTCGACGGCGGGTATGTCGCCGTTCAAGATGCCCTGGTAACCCGGCGCGGCCAGCTTGTCGGCCGCCGGCAGGTTGACCCACAGTTGCACCATTTCCAGGGTGCCGCCGTCGCGGGTGAAGGCGGCCGAGTGGAATTCATCGTGCAAGATGCCGGCGCCCGCCGTCATCCACTGCACGTCGCCGGGGCCGATGATGCCGCCGGCGCCGGTGGAATCGCGATGCTCGACTTCGCCCTGGTAGACGATGGTGACGGTTTCAAAGCCGCGGTGCGGATGGCCGCCCACGCCCCGTTGCCGCTGCGTGGGAACGAACTGGGTCGGGCCGGCGTAGTCGAGCATCAGGAAGGGGCTGATGCGCGCGCCCAGGCTATTGTGCGAGAACAGGGTGCGCACTGGAAAACCGTCGCCCACCCAGTGCCGGCCGGTGCTGCCGTAGATGCCAATGACTTGTTTCATTCTGGACTCCTAAGTTGAGGAAAACCTCATGTATCGATGAGTAGAAGTGTAATATCTAGCGAATATTTGCGCCAGTATCTGAAAATCACCTACAGCGTCCTACTTATGGAACGATGGAGTGCCGATGACTTACGATTTGAATGAGCTTTACTACTACGCCCAGGTGGTCGACCATCGCGGCTTTGCGCCGGCGGGCCGGGCCTTGGGCATACCCAAGTCCAAGCTCAGCCGCCACGTCGCCCGCCTGGAAGAACGCCTGGGAGTGCGTCTGCTGCAACGCTCCACGCGCAGCTTTTCCGTCACGGAAATCGGCCAGAATTACTACAACCATTGCAAAGCCATGTTGACCGAGGCGGAGGCGGCGCAGGAAGCGATCGACATGGATCGCGCCGAACCGCGGGGCGTCGTGCGCCTGAGTTGTCCGGTCGCCCTGCTGCATGCGCAAGTGGGCCCCATCCTGGCCGACTTCATGCTGGCCCATCCGCGCGTCACCCTGCAGGTCGAATCGAGCAACCGGCGCATCGACGTGATCGCCGAGAGCCTGGATCTGGCGATCCGCGTGCGGCCGCCGCCGCTGCAGGACAGCGAGTTGATCATCAAGGTACTGGGGCGGCGCTGCTGGTGCCTGGCCGCCAGCCCATCCCTGCTGGCGCGCCTGGGCACGCCGCAACTGCCGGCCGATCTGCTCGGCTATCCCAGCCTGGACCTGGGGCCGGCGCGGGCGGAATATCAGTGGCAGCTGGAAGGGGAGCGGGGCGAGGCGGCGGCGATCCGCCACGCGCCGCGCATGATCAGCGACGACATGAGCGCGCTGCGCCTGGCCGCCTGCGCCGGCGCCGGCGTGGTGGCGCTGCCAGCCATGATGATGCGCGACGAGTTGGCCGACGGTCGCCTGGTGCGGCTGATCCCGTACTGGACGCTCAAGCACGGCATCGTGCACGCCGTCTTTCCCTCGCGGCGCTGGTTGCGGCCGGCCGTGCGCGCCCTGATCGACACGCTCGAGCAGCGCTTCAAGGAACTCGCTGATGATTAAGGCACGGGCGAGGGGCGCCCGGCAAGGGCGCTGCCCCGATCACAAACGAAAATTCGGACGAAAAAAAAGCCCGCCGAAGCGAGCCTTGATCCAATGTATTACCAATGCTTTAATCGTGTCCCAGGCGCCCATGCTATCTGCGTGGTGCCCTGACGTGTAAATCGACCAACGTATTCGGAATTACAAATCCAAGTTCTTGCAACCATCTACAACACCAACATTACACATATTGGATCGCGGCGCATGCCTTGAATAGCGGGACTGTTTGCAAGCAAACCTCACCACTGAACGTAGTGTAACACAGCATTTTGTGCGACGCAACAAGTAATTTGCACGCCGACGCGAGTTCAAGGCTGGCCATCGGTGCGCAGGGACTTTTGCATCCTGGCTTGTTCGTCGCGGCCGACGCGCTCGTACTCGGCGATGACCTGGGCCCCGAACAGCAGCAAGGTGGCGCCGATTTCCAGGCTGAACATGACGACGATGGCCGTCGTCATCGAACCGTACACGACATTCACCTGCGACAGGGTGGAGAAATACCAGACCAGCACGTGGCGTGCCACTTCCCACAGCAGCGCGGCCGTGACGCCGCCGATCAGCGCGTGCGAGATCGAGAGGCGGCCGACCGGCATCACCAGGTAGATCGAACTGAGCACCAGGATTTCCCCGCCCAGGCCGAGCAGGTACAGCAGGGCGCCGGACACGCCGCCCAGGGACCAGCTGTGGCCGAGAAACTCGACGCTTTCCTTGCCCATCACTTGCAGCGTGCCGGCCACCAGCGTCACCAGCAAGATGCCGAAGCCCAGCGAGAGGATGTAGCAGTAAGGCAAAATCGCCGACACCAGGAAGTGGCGCCGGCGTATCGACACCCTGTGGATGAAGATCACGCTCATGGCGTTTTCCAGCACGGTGAAGGCGAGCGAACTGAAAAACAGCATGGACGCCAGCAAGACCCAGCCGATCAAGTCGCGGTGTTCGAGAAAATGCGCCACTTCCGCCACCACGGCTTTCGACTGGCCGGGCACCAGCCACTCCAGATAGCGGCCCACCGTGCGCAGCAACTCATTCTG
>DMYQ01000197.1:9146-17898 GCA_003482555.1 Janthinobacterium sp.
CCCTGGTTGGCACGAAAACCCTTCAGCGTTTGCAGCGCGAACGCCAGGGGATGGCTGAGCACATAGGCGCTGGCCCGACGATTGATCATTGACATGCACCCGTCCAGGAAAAAATGTTGAAAGCGTTTTGTCGACCATTTTACATATCATTGTATCAAGGCGAATTGGCCGGCCCAACCTGGAGTGCGCGCCCCACCAGCTCCCAACTAACGGGCCGTCCGCGTGGCGGCGGCACGCTGCGCCATGTCCACATCCAGATAGCGCCAGGCGGTGAATTCCACTGGATGGCGCTGGTAATTTTTCAACCAGGGCTGGTGCAGGTCGGCCGAGATCGGATGCGTCAGCAACACCCACGGCGCATAGGCCTGGATCAGCTGCGACATGTCGTGGTACAGCACGCGCCGGCGCGGCGAGTCGGGCAGCAGGCGCGCCTCTTCATACAGCTTGTCATAGGCCGGCAGCTTGAAGCGCGCGTAATTCGCGCGGCCGCTGTTCGGGCCGTACAGCAACTGAAAAAAATTGTCGCCGTCGGGAAAGTCGGCGATCCAGTTGGTTTCATACATCTGCACCTTGCCCAGGCGCGAAGCCTTGATGATTTCACCCTTCTTGTCGCTCTTGAAGGCGACGCGCAAGCCGATCGCCGTCAGGTTGCGGCGCCACAGCTCGTCGCGCAGGCGCCCGGAGGTGCCCGGTTCGCTAGCCATCTCCAGGGTCAAAGGCTTGCCGCCGGGCAGGGTGCGGAAACCGTCCGGACCCAGGTGGTAGCCGAAGCGTTCCAGCAGCGCGCGCGCCAGCGCCGGGTCGTAGCCGGCCGGAGCGCGGTAAGCGGGGTCATAGCCGAGCACGTTCGGCGGCAACGGCGACTGGGCCGGCAGCGCCAGGCCCTTCTTCAGCAGCGCGATATCTTCCGCGCCGTTGTAGCCGAGCGCGATGGCGCGCCGCAGCGCCACTTTTTCCTTGCTGTAACCGCCGATGAGCGGATCGTCCATATTCATCCACATGTAGTAGGTCTGCAGCACGGGGAAGCGCGACAGGACGATACCCTTCGCGGCCAGCGCCGGCTTGAGGGCGCCGCCGGCCAGCGCCATGTCCATCAGCGATTCCGGCACCTGCTCCAGGTAATCGAATTCCCCCTTTAAAAAACCCAGCATGCGGGCTTGCTCTTCCTCGACGATGTGGACCTCGACCCTGTCCACCAGCGGCAGGCGGCGGCCTTCCAGCGCGGCGGCCAAGGCGCGATCCCGGGGCGCCACCTTGGGCCCGGCGTGAAACACGGTGGCGCGGAAGTCGGGATTGGCCAGCAGCACGATCTTGCTGCTGCGCTTCCATTCGCCGACCATGAAGGGGCCGCTCCCCACCGGATGGTTGCCAATCTGCCCCCCATACGCCTCGACCACCTCGCGCGCGAGCACGCCGGTGGCCGGCATGGCCAGGTAAAACAGGAAGTTCGGGTCGGGCGCCGTCAGGCGGATGCGCAAGGTGTAGCGATCCAGCGCCTGCAAGCCGGCCACCGCGCCGTCGTAGCTGAAGCCGGCGCCCTTGAGCGCGGCGTCGCCGACGATCTTGTCTTCGAACAGGAACAACCACGGCGATTTCAGGCTCGGGTCGTACAGGCGTTTCAGGCTGTACACGTAATCCTGCGCCGTCACTTCGCGCCGCACGCCCTTGAAGGCCGGGTCGGGCGTAAAGTAGGTGCCGGGCCGCAACTGGAACGTGTAGCTGCGGCCCCCATCTTCCACGCGCGGCATGGCCCGCAGGGTATTTTCCCGCAGGATCAGCGGACGGGCCAGATAGTCGTAGCGCAACAGCGGGTCGAACACGTTTTCCAACAGGTTCAGGGTGGCCAGATCCGATGCGACAACGGGATCGAACCCGGTCTCGGCGGTGGTCAGCAGCACGCTCAGGGTCTTGGGCGCGTGGGCGGCGTCGGCGGCGTGGATGGCGCCTACGCAGAACAGCAGCAAGGTGGCCGCGACAGCGGTTTTGACATTACAAAGCATGATACATCCGGTTAGGGCGCGCGCGACCGCAAAGGCACAGCATAAAGCAGGCCGGCGCGATGTGCGCGGTTTCGGCCCGTGTACCCGCATTCTTTCATCGACAGGCCCTATACTCTGTCTGCAACATTGCGCATCCACCCAGCAGACTCCCTACATGGCACTCAATTACATCTGGTCCGGCTTCTTTCTCGTGGGTTTCCTGGCCGCGCTGGCGCAGTTCCTCTTCCTCGGCGATACCGACATCTTCAAGCGCGTCATCGATGGCACCTTCGATTCGGCGCGCCTGGCCGTGATGGATATCGCGCTGCCGCTGGCCGGCGTCATGACCCTGTGGCTGGGCCTCATGAACATCGGCGAAAAAGCCGGCTTCGTGGGCGCCCTGGCGCGCCTGATCGCGCCCTTCTTTTCGCGCATCTTCCCCGGCGTGCCCGCCGACCATCCGGCCACCGGTCACATGGTGATGAATTTTTCGGCCAATCTGCTGGGCCTGGACAACGCCGCCACCCCCTTCGGCCTGAAGGCGATGGAAAGCCTGCAAACCCTGAACCCGACCCCGGACGAAGCCACCGACGCGCAAATCATGTTCCTGGTGCTGCACACCTCCGGCCTGACCCTGATTCCGCTCGCCATCATGGCGCAGCGCTCCATCCTGGGCGCCGGCGATCCGTCCGACATCTTCATCCCCTGCATGATCGCCACCTACGTCGCCACCGTGGTCGGCATCGTCACCGTCGCCATCAGGCAGCGCATCAATCTGCTCAACCGCGTCGTGCTGGGCTGGCTGGGCAGCATCACGGCGGCGATCGGCGGCCTCGTGTATTACTTCACCCACTACCTGAGCAAGCAGGAAATCGAACTGGTGTCCAAGGTCAGCAGCAACCTGATACTCATCTGTGTCATCGCCGCCTTCATCCTCGGCGCCCTGCGCAAGCGCGTCAACGTCTACGAAGCCTTCATCGAAGGGGCCAAGGGCGGCATCCAGACCTCGCTCACCGTCATTCCCTACCTGGTCGGCATGCTGGTGGCGATCGGCGTGCTGCGCAACGCCGGCGTCTTTGATTTCGTCGTCGCCGGCATGCACGGCCTGGTCGCCCACCTGGGCGTGAACACCGACTTCGTGCCGGCGCTGCCGACGGCGCTGATGAAGCCGCTCAGCAGCAGCGGCTCCAAGGCCATGATGATCGATCTGATGAAAACCTATGGCGTCGATTCCTTCGTCGGCCGCCTGGCCTGCGTCTTCCAGGGCTCGGCCGACACCACGTTTTATATCGTGGCCCTGTATTTCGGCTCGGTCGGCATCAAGAAGACCCGCTACGCGATTTCCGCCGGCCTCACGGCCGACCTGGCCGGCGTGATCGCCGCCATCTTTGTTTCCTATGTCTTTTTTCACTGAATTTGTTTATGAGTCCTAAGGATAGTATGTTACGACGCATCGCCATCGCCGCCCTGTGCGCCTGCAGCGCCGCCGCCCACGCCGAATTGCCGGAACCGGTGGCCCGCTTGCTGCGCGCGGCGAATATCCCGGACCAGGCCATCGGCTTGATCGTCACCCGCGGCGACACCGTGCTGGCTGCCCACGGTGCCGAGCGCAGCATGCAGCCGGCCTCGACGATGAAGCTGGTCACCACCATGGTCGGCCTGGAACAACTGGGGCCGATCTTTCACGGACGCACGGAATTGCGCAGCGCCGCCGAGCTCGTGGACGGCGTGCTCAGGGGCGACCTGGCGCTGCGCGGCGGTGCCGACGCCGACTTCGACGCCGACGCGCTGACGCATATGCTGCAAGCCTTGCGCAACGCCGGCGTGAAGAAAATCCAGGGCGACCTGATCCTCGACCGCCAACTGTTCCGTCCCGCGCGCCCCGACCTGGCCGCGCCGCAGTTCGACGAGACGCCGGAATTCCGCTACAACGTGGTGCCGGACGCCTTGCTGCTCAACACGAATATGCTGAACATCGACATCGCCTCGACCGGCAAAAAATTGAGTCTGCTGATGATGCCGCCGCTCGAAGGCGTGGCCGTGGCCGCGGACATGAAGCTGATCGACGGCCCCTGCTCGAAATGGGAAGACGGCTGGCGCACGCCCGAGTATGTGCGCGGCGCCGGCGGCAAGCTGACGGTGCTGCTGCACGGCACCTTCCCGAAAAACTGCGCCAAGTCGACCAGCATCAGCGTGCTCGACCGGCAGGATTACGCCGACCGCCTGTTCCGTTCCATCTGGCGCGGCCTGGGCGGCGCCTTCAGCGGCGTGGTGCGGGATGGGGAGACGCCGCCCGATACCCGCCAGCTGGCCGAACACGTCTCCCGCGCGCTGCCCGACGTGCTGCGCGACATCAACAAATGGTCGGACAATACCCAGGCCCGCCTGCTTTACCTGAGCCTGGGCAGCCTGGAAACGGACGCCATGCTGGGCAGCCACCCGCTGCCGCCGGCGCCAACGGACGACAGCGCGACGCGCGCGCGCCAGGTCGTGCACCAGTGGTTCGCGCGCCACCAAATGGACGACCAGGATCTGGTGCTGGAAAACGGTTCCGGCCTGTCGCGCGTGGAGCGCATCCGGCCGGCCCAGATGGCCGGCTTGCTGCGCGCCGCCAGCGCCAGCCCCTGGGCGCCCGAATTTCTCTCCAGCCTGCCCATCGTCGCCCTCGACGGCACCATGCGCCGGCGCTTGCGCGACAGCCCGGCCGCGGCGCGCGCGCGCATCAAGACGGGCAGCTTGAAGAATGTGGTGGCGGTGGCCGGCTACGTGCCGGACGCCAACGGCCAGCAATGCGTGGTGGTGGGCTTCATCAACCACGAGCTGGTGGGCCATGGCGCCGGACGCGCCGTGCTCGACGCGCTGATCGACTGGGTCGCGACCTCGGGCGCGGCCGTCAACCCGGCGCTCAATGAGCGCTAGGCAGTGGTCTGAGCGCAACTGATCGTAAAGCTTAAGGAAACAATTTAAATGGCTTTAATGAACAGTGCCACGGCAACCAGCGCAGAGACGATTGCAAATGCTTTTTGTAGATGCGGCCCTGGCAGCTTCGATGCCATCAGGCGACCAGCTGTCATCCCGCCCAAGGCTCCAAAGGCAAAAGGCAGTGCAATTGCCCACTGCAAGTGTCCGGACGCCGCACTGGCTATCACGCCCGAAATCGACACCAGTGCGATCACAGCAAGCGATGTCGCGACAACGGACTGCGTTGTCAGGTTTGTATAGCGTTGCAACGCAGGAACCATCACGAAACCACCTCCCACCCCTAACAAGCCCGACAAAATGCCGGCGACAACGCCTGACAAGGCGAGCGCCCTGGCGCAGGGCGCGGTCCAACGTAACTTGCCGCGCCGGGCATCGAGCTGGCAAGGTGGTGGGAATTTTTCGTGCCCGCTAGTGTCGGCGGAACTGGAAATGGAGCGTTGGTACACTCGAATCGCAACATACAGCAGAACGAAGGAAAACACGATCGTCAGCGGCCGGTTCGGACTACGCTGTGCCAACCATAATCCCAGAGGGGAGCAGACTATGCCCGCGCCCGCGATGAGCATGGCGGCCTTATAGCGCACCGTCCCGTTTTTCAGCCCCATCGCGGCTCCCAAGCCCGCCGCCAGCCCCACCGCCAGCAATCCTATCGGCCCCGCTTCCGCGATGCTCAGCCCGGCGCCAAAGACCAGCAATGGCACGGCGAGTATGCCGCCGCCCGCGCCCGTAAGTGCAAGAATGATACCGACCGTGAACCCGAGCAGCAAGACGATGCTCATCGCCCACTCCCCGAAGCTTGCCTTGACAGGTCCGCCAGCTCGGGCTTCGCCAACCACTCGCGGCCCTTCAGCATGCCCCTCCAATACAGCGGCGGCAGGATACCTTCCTTGAGCAACCAGGCCAGGCGCGAAGGACGTGTCCCGTCAATCAGCCAGGAGGGAAAGCTGGGAGCGATCTTTCCGCCATAGGTAAATTCGGCCAACACAATTTTGCCGCGTTCGACTGTGAGCGGGCAAGAGCCATGGCCATCGTATCGCGCGCTGCCTTGCGCTTTACCCATGGCCGCCAGCACATTGTGGGCGACAACCGATCCCTGTTTACGGGCCGCGGCTGCCGTTTTCGCGTTGCCTGAATTCGCAACATCACCTAGCGCATGAATATTTTTCCATACCCTATGCCGCAGCGTAACGGGATCGACATCAAGCCAAGCCGCGGGATCGGCCAGAGGACTGCCGAAATTGAGTTCGACTTCGTGGGCGTCGATGTGCTTCACTTCGGGCGTGTCCAAGCCGCCACTCCTTGCTCATCGCTTACCTTGCCCGATTCCGCCGGCAAATAATGCGCGCGCATGCCTAAAGCTTGCGCCGCGCTTTCGATTTCCGCAAATAAGGGCTGATCGCCCGCTTCGCCAGCGGGGCGCTTGCAAACGATCGATAGAAAGCCCGCCTGTCGGATAGCGGCTAGGTCTTCCGGCAAGATTTGCGCTGACACCGACAGGCCCGGCGTCAATCGATGAATTTCCATGGTTGTCTCCGTACAATCTGAGCGACTCAGACCGCGTTCAGCGGGATTTTGAGGTAGCGTATGCCGTTCGATTCGGGTTCCGGGAGATGACCGGCGCGCATATTGACCTGGACCGATGGCAGGATCAAGGTCGGCATCTCAAGGGTGGCATCGCGCTTGGTGCGCATGGCAACAAACTCTTCTTCAGTAATGCCGTTACGGACATGAACATTGCCGGTCCGCTCTTCGCCGACGGTGCTGACATAGCGCAGCTCGCGCCCTCCCGGTTGATAGTCATGGCACATGTACAGCAGCGTATCTTCCGGCAAGCTCAGCACCTTATTGATAGAGCGGAATAAGGTACGCGCATCTCCACCGGGGAAATCGCAGCGCGCCGTGCCGTAGTCGGGCATGAATAGGGTATCGCCGACAAAGGCCGCGTTCTGGCTGCCCTTACCCACCAGGTAAGTCATGCAAGCTGGCGTGTGGCCGGGAGTGTGCAGGGCGCGGCACTGCAAACGCCCAATGGAAAATTGCTCGTCGTTCGTAAACAGGTGGTCGAACTGGCTGCCGTCACGCGCCATTTCGCTGCCAGCGTTGAATAATTTCCCAAACGCCTGCTGCACGGTGGCAATGTGCTGGCCGATGCCAATTTTTCCGCCGAGATTTTCCCTCAGGTAAGGTGCGGCGCTCAAATGATCGGCATGAACGTGCGTCTCCAGTATCCATTCGACCTTGGCGTCGCGCTCCCTTGCACGGGCGATCAGACGGTCGGCGGACACAGTACTTGTGTGGCCCGATTTGGGGTCGTAGTCCAGTACGCTGTCCAGCAGCGCACATTGCTGGGTGGCAGGGTCCAACACCAGATAGCTCACAGTACTGGTGGCCTGGTCGAAAAACGCTTCGACATGTATTGGTGTCGTGCTCATGATCGGCTTTCTCCATATGACGCAATCGCTTCGTCTTGCTGCCTATCTATAGCAAGACATGTGCCAAGCCATGTGCGCAAAAAAATGTTCGCAAGTGCTTGATTTTTTGCTTTTTTTGACTCGCGCATGGCACGGCGGCGGGACTGGAGGCCTTACGCGACTGCCAGTGGCAGTGCCACTTGACGCAATGGCAGTGACGGGGCAATATGGTGCCAACCTCACCAGGAGAGCAGATGTCAGCCCAGCCTTTCACACCCGGCGAGCCAGCGCGGCACCAAGCGGTCATGCAGTCCCTGATTTCGTTTCTTGAGCACGAGGCGCAGCCGATGATCGTGCTGGATCCGGGATACACCATCCTGGCTGCGAACACGGCGTATCTGCGGCAATTCGGCAGCGGCGACCAGTCATTTGTCGGCCACAAGTGCTTCCGGATCTCGCATCATTACGACGTTCCTTGTGACCAGGCGGGGGAACACTGTCCAATGAAGAAAGCGCAGGAACTGCGCGGACCGGACCGTGTTCTGCATATTCACCACACGCCACGCGGCCCCGAGCATGTCGCAGTTGAACTGCGTCCCATTTTCGACGAAGAAGGCGTCATCATCGCCTATGTCGAAAGGCTCGAGGTGGTCCGCAGTGCCTCGGCGCGGCCCAGCGACGAGGGCTTGGTCGGGTGCTCCCAGGCGTTCAATCAGGTACTGGCGCAATTGCGGCGCGTCGCGCCGTCCATGTTGCCGGTCCTGCTGCTGGGAGAGTCCGGCACCGGCAAAGAGTTGTTCGCGCACGCCGTGCATGAAACCAGCGCGCGCAGCGCCGGGCCATTTGTCGTGGTCGATTGCTCGGGGTTGACCGAAACCCTGTTTGAAAGCGAATTGTTCGGTCATGAAAAGGGCGCCTTTACCGGTGCGACGACGCGCAAACCAGGGCTGGTCGAAACGGCGCAAGGCGGCACCTTGTTTCTCGATGAAATCGGCGACGTGCCCTTGTCGATGCAAGTGAAGCTGCTGCGGCTGATCGAATCGGGCACTTACCGGCGTGTCGGCAGCGTTGAAATCCAGCATGCGAGTTTCCGGCTGGTCGCCGCCACCCACAAGCCGCTGGCGGCGATGATGGCGCAGGGCGCATTCCGTCAAGACCTGTACTACCGCATCAGCGCTTTTCCCATCATCCTGCCCCCCTTGCGTGGTCGGGGTGACGATATCGCCTTGCTGGTACATTCATTTCTGCGGCGCACCAGCGGGGGGAAACGCAAGCTGACGATCGCCGCTGATGCCATGGCGCTGCTGCAGCAACGCGCATGGCCAGGCAATGTCCGGGAACTACGCAACGTCCTGGAGCGCGCCAGCCTGTTCGCCGACG
>DMYQ01000197.1:18146-18454 GCA_003482555.1 Janthinobacterium sp.
CCGGTTTCAGCGGTACCCGCAAAGAACTGGCAGTGCGCTTACGCATCAGTGAACGTACCCTCTATCGCCGTCTGAAAGACCAGGGACTCGCTTAGCCAGCCGATCTGCGAACGTTCTGCCGCGCGCCGCCACTGCCAATCTGGCAGCTTGGCAGTGCGGCAGACTGTCTGGCATATCCCGGCGCTCACGCACAGTGCCGTAAACCATTGTTCTGAATCAATTATCTGTCCCGAATTGATGTGGCATGGAATATGCGTATTCCAGGGCATGGCACATCAAAACCAAGGTCTGCCACGCCACCCGGCCAT
>DMYQ01000197.1:18715-20230 GCA_003482555.1 Janthinobacterium sp.
CGCCATCGCCCATCGTCTTGGCGCACAGGTCCAGACAGCGGGAGAAAACAAGTGATTTCAGAAAAGGGCAACATGAAAACCAATGTAGGCAATATTGATCGGACCATTCGCATCCTTTTGGGGGCGGGATTGATTTCAGCCACCCTGTTTGGCTTGATCGGCGTGTGGGGCTGGCTTGGCGTCATCCCCCTGATGACTGGCATCGTTCGATTTTGTCCCGCGTATCTGCCTTTCGGGATACGCACCGGCCCAGCCAAAAAATAAACCAAACCTGCAAGGAAAATGACATGAGCACCGAATCAAGCGGATATCGCGCATTGACACAATCCATATCCCAGCAACTGGCGATCTTGCGCAAGGATCTCCCCGATGTAATGAAAGGCTTTGGCGATCTCGCGCAAGCCGCAACGCGCGATGGCACACTGGACAAGAAGACCAAGGAATTGATCGCACTTGCCCTGGGTGTTGCCGCTCGCTGCGACGCGTGCATCGGGTTTCATGTCCAGACCTTGGTAAGGCTGGGCACCACCAAGGCCGAGCTCGAAGAGACGCTGGGCATGGCGATTTACATGGGAGGCGGACCATCCGCCATGTACGCTGCCAACGCCCTGGCGGCGTTCGAGGAATTTTCCAGCCAGCCTTGAGCTCCACGGGGGATGCGCTTGCTATTCCAAGAATCGACCGGGAGGATTGAGGTGCTTATCGACAGGCTGCGCTTCACTCCGAGGGCAAGCGTGACGGGGAAGCGCGCTGCCCGTCACAGGACGCGGGTGTAGCCTTGCCGCACCAGCGCCCGGTCGCCGCAGTCGAAATGCCACCATTCGCTGTCGATGCCGAGCCAGCCGGCCCGCCCGAGGGTGTCGCGCAGCAGTCGGCGGTTTCTGACGTGCTCGATATCGAGCTCGCCGCTGGCGAGCATTTGCGCCTCCAGCGCCGGATGTGAGCGTTCACTCAAGTCATCGAAGGCGCTCCCCATATCGAGTTCACACCCGTCCGTGCCCACCAGCGTAACATCGAGGGCCATGCCGAAGGAATGGATGGAACCGCGGCCCGGTTCGGCCACATAAGCCAGCAAGGGGCTGTCTTGCACGGCGTCCCACAGTTGCTGTTGGACGCGCTGCGGTCGCAAGGCGTCCAGCACCAGCAGGCGATGACCGGCGCCATTGGCGGCAAGATCGGCCACGGCCCGCTCCAGCGCGGCGGCGGCCTCGCGGTGCAACCAGGCGCAGTCGAGCGGCGAATACAGGTCGCGGCCGACGAAGTTGGCCGGCGTCGCATAACGCAACTCGACCAGGATGCCGGCGATGCTGTCCAAATGGCGGAATTCGGCGCTGCCCGGCACCGCCTCGCTGTTCAGTGTGTTGGGGGACATGCTCCAACCATACTCCGGCCAGGCGGACGCTGCAATGCCCTTACTCAAGGATAGGCGGCGGGATCGCGGGCGGCGCTGGCGGCGGCGTCTCGGCTGGTGCAGGTAAAGCGGCTGGCGCCGGAGGCGCGGCTGGTGGCGCGGTC
>DMYQ01000197.1:20377-27796 GCA_003482555.1 Janthinobacterium sp.
CGCGGTCAGCGCTGACGCCGGTGTCGCGGTCAGCGCTGGCGCTGGATTCGGCATCGGCATCGGCGCCGTGGCTGGAACCGGTGCCGGCAGGCGCGCTGCCGCCCTCGCGGTCAGCGCGTCGAGGATGGCCGCCGTCTCCCCATCCGGCGTGCCATCGAATAGCGCCGGGCGAAACTTCATCTGGAAGGCGATCAGCACATTGCGGCTGGCCTCGTCCAGCACACCCGTTTGCGGCACGGCGTAGCCATGCAGCGCCAGCCGCTGCTGGAACCAGGCCATGTCCGGCAGTTGCAGCTCGTAGCCGGGACGGGCATCGGCCACGCGGGCCGCGTCCGGCCAGGCGATCAGGCCGGCGGCCGCCAGTTGCGACCAGGGAAACAGGGGCCCCGGATCTTGCTTGCGCTGGGGCGCGATCTCGTTGTGGCCGAGGATGTTTTCCGGCTTGATGCCGTGACGGGCCACGATTTGCTTGAGCAGGGCGATCAGTTCGTCGATCTGCGACTGCTTGTACGGATACCAGAGCCGGCCTTCCGGCGTGTCCTTGTAGCCGGGATTGACGATTTCGATGCCGACCGAGCTGCTGTTGAGCAAGGTGTAGTTTTTCCAGCTGCTCACACCGGCGTGATTGGCCTGGCGCGTTTCATCGACCAGCGCGTAAGTGAGCGGCGCCGCCGCGTCGCTGATCAGGTAATGGCTGCTCACTTCCCGCTCCGTCAAAATCTTGATCGAGCCGGGCAGGTCGCTCACCGTATAGTGCAGCACGATGAACTTGACCCGGCTGCTCTGACTGCGCGCCGTCAGACTGTGATCCAGATGGGGGCCGCCGCCGGGCGCGGGCAGGGTGCTGGCGCAACCGCTCAGCAAGGCGATCAGTATGGCGAAGAAGAAAGTTTTCATGGATGTGGTGGCGCTTGCGCGTGCATGGTGGTGTCCGGGGGCCGGTCGCATTCGCGCGCGGCGATGCGGGCCGCGGCGCAATGCGGGCGCGCCACCCGGTGCTCTATTTTGATCGATTCCGGCAAGGCGGCGCGCATCGCTGCCGCGATCGCCGGATGCAGCGCCGACGCGCGCCCGGCCAGCGCCACCGGGCGCGGCCCGTAGCGCGCCGTCAGGGCCAGCGCCAGACGCGCCAGTTCCCGTCCCGCTTCCCCCAGGATCGCCAGGGCGACCGGGTCGGTGTCGGCCGCCGCCGCCACCGCCAGCGCCAGTCGGCCGACGGCGCCGCGCTCCTGGCCGTAAATGAATTGGCGCGAACAGGCCCAGTCGCTGCCGCCTATTTGCGCGAACACGGCCACCGCCATGGCCGAGCCGCGCCAACTGCCCGGGCACTCGTCCTCGGCGCGCCAGATGTGGCGCATGGCCGCGCGCGCGATCCAGAAGCCGCCGCCGCCATCGTCGAGCGTCACGCCGCGCCCGCCGGCCCGGTGCAACGCCCCGGACGCGTCGATGAAGGCGGCGATCGAACCGGTGCCGGCGTACACCAGATAACCCTGGCCCGGCTCAAAACTGTCCAGATAGGCGATTTCGATATCGTTGCACAGGCTGACGGCCGACTCGTCGATCGCCAGTTGCCGCGCCAGCCACTGTCCCAGCAGGGCGCCGTCGCCGCCGAAGCCGGTCAAGCCGGCGCGCACCCGGCGCGGTTGGCCGGCGGCCAGCACGTCGCGGCACAGGTCGGCGAACGCGGCCCGCAGCGCCAGGCGCCCGTCCGCGCTAGCCATCTGCAAGGCCGACAGGCCGCCCGCGCAACCCTCGGCCACGATGTCCCCGGCCGGCGTCGCCAGCGCCCAGCGGGTCTGGGTGCCGCCGGCGTCGATACCCAGGCCGAGGCCCGAAGCGGCTTGCGGCGAGTCGGGCATCAGGGTTTTGCTCCCGGCGCCAGCGTCACCGTTACGCGGGCGCTCTCGTTGCCGAGCCGGTCGACCGCGCTGACCACCAGCGCGCTGGCCGCGCCGGCCGTGGCGTCGTCGGGCAAGCTCCAGTCGGCCCGCGCGCCGGGCACGACGCTGAAACGCCACAAGCCGCCGTACTTGGCCCAGAGCGCGTACTGCGCCACCGGCTTGCCGGCGCCGGCCGTCAACTTCAGGGCCAGGGCCGCGCCCTCGCGCCGCGCCGACACCAGTGGCGCGGCCGGCAACTCGGCGCCCAGCCAGGGCGTGGCCGGCACCAGCGCCTGGCCTTGATACACCTCGGCCTTCAACAGGTCGCCGATGCCCTTGCGGTTTTCCATCAGCGGCGCGATGCTGAAATGCACCTGGCCGTCGACGCCGGGGTGCTTGCGCGTGAGCGCCACTTGCCTGACGATTTCCTCGGGCGGGAAAGCCTTGGCGGAATTATCGATGCGGCTGGTGTACAGGCCCGGCCAGATGTGGCGCCCGCGTGGATTCTGTGCCACCCAGTAATCAAGCAAGACTTCGAAGGCTTGCGCCGGCTGCCCGATCGGCCAATACAGTTGCGGCGACAGATAGTCGAGCCAGCCCTTGGCCAGCCACAGCTCGGTGTCCGCGTACAGCTTGTCGTACTGGCTGAAGCCGGCGATGCCGGGCGGGCGCCGATCCGGACGGCCGATGCCGAAGGGACTGATGCCGAAGCGCACCCAGCTCTTTTCCCGGTGGATGCCCGTGTACAGGGCTTCGATCAATTGATTGACGTTCTGGCGCCGCCAGCCGGCCCGGTCGAGCTGGCCGCCGCCCAGCAGATAGCGCTGCCAGGATGGCTGGTCGGGAAACTCCAGCTCGGCGCGCGGGGCGCCCCCGCCGCCGTCCAGCGCCACCGTTTCGGCGCCGGCCACGCCGGGCGCGTCGACCGGATAGGGATAGAAATAATCGTCGATATGGACGCCGTCGATATCGTAGCGCCGCACCACGTCGAACACCACTTCCTCGGTGTGGCGGGCGGCCGATTCCTCGCCCGGATCCATCCACAGGAAGCGGCCATACTGCTTGATCGTCTGCGGATTGAGGCTGGCGAAACTGTCGCGCGCGAGCGCCGTCTTGGCCGTCGCGTGGCGGGCGCGGTAGGGATTGAACCAGGCGTGCAATTCCAGCCCGCGCGCGTGCGCCTGCGCGATCCAGAATTTCAGCGGGTCGTACCAGGGTTGGGGCGCCAAGCCTTGCTGCCCGGTCAGGAATTCCGACCAGGGCTCGAGCTTGGACGGATAGATCGCGTCCGCGCTGGGCCGCACCTGCAGCACGATGGCGTTCAAATTCAAGCTCTTGGCGCGCTCGAGGATGGCGATGGCTTCGGCCTGCTGCTTGTCGACCGACAGATTGCTGCGGCTGGGCCAGTCGATATTGGCCACCGTCGAGACCCAGGCGGCGCGAAATTCGCGCGGCGCCGGCGGCGGCACGTCGCCGCCGGCCGGCGGCAAGCCCGGCAAACTCGGCTTGGTCGGCACGGACGGCAACTTGACGGGCGCCGTGCAACTGCACAGGGCACCGGCCACGGCCACGGCCGCCAGGGCGCGCAGGTAATCTCGTCGGTTCAATTTAAAAAGCAAAATTATTCCTAGCATTGAATAACAGCCGGCATTTTACTGTGCGGGCGGGAATGGAGCGCGGAGCGCCGGTCTATGCCGCACGGCACTAATGCGCATCGGGGCGGCCCGCGCCGCGCCCCTGAAGCGCCGGCCCATTAAATCTTGCCGAAGCGGTCGGGGATCTTGACCAGGGCCGTCATCGCGAAGGCCGGGAGGGTGGCCACGCAAACCCAGATGAAAAAGTGCTGATAGCCCAGTTGCTGCTCGATCCAGCCGCTGGCCATGCCCGGCAACATCATCCCGAGCGCCATGAAACCGGTGCACATGGCGTAGTGGGCCGTCTTGTGGGGGCCGTCGGCCACCATGATCATGTACAGCATGTAGGCGGCGAAACCGAAGCCGTAACCGAATTGCTCGGCGGCGATGCAAGCGCCTATCGCGTAGATATTGCTCGGCAGGGCGCTGGCCAGGTAGACGAACACCAGATCCGGCACGTGCACGGCAAACACCATCGGCCATAGCCAACGCTTCAAGCCGTGGCGCGAAATCGCGTAACCGCCCAGCAAGCCGCCCAGCGCCAGCGCGATCACGCCGATGGTGCCGTACACCAGGCCCACCTGCGCGGTGGTCAAGCCCAGCCCGCCCTGCGCGCGAGGATCGAGCATGAAGGGCGCGGCCAGCTTCAGCAACTGCGCCTCGCCCAGGCGGAACAGCAGCAGGAAGCCGAGGATGACGCCAATGCCCTTCTTCTGGAAAAAGGCGCCGAAGGTGACGCCGTATTCCTTGAGCAGGGGGCCCTTGCGCGCCGTCGGCAAGTCGCCGACCGGCCTCGGCAAGATCCACTGGTGATAGGCGGACAGGCCGACAAACAGCGCCGCCAGCAGCAGGAACACGGTCGACCAGGCCAGCCGGACGTCGCCGGTCGAGGCGCTCAGGCTGCCGGCCAGATACACCAGGCCGCCTTGCCCCGCCACCATCGCCAGCTTGTAAAAGGTGCTGCGCACGCCGACGAAGCCCGCTTGCTGGCGCTGCTCCAGCCCCAGCATGTAAAAGCCGTCGGCGGCGATATCGTGGGTGGCCGAACTGAAAGCCATCAGCCACAGCACCGCCAGGCTGATCTGGAAAAAATTCGGCAGCGCGGTGGTCAGGGCCACCAGCGCCAGCGCCGCCCCTATCACCAGTTGCAGCACGACTATCCACAGGCGCTTGGTGCGGAACAGCTCGACGAACGGCGACCAGAACGGCTTGATCACCCACGGCAGATACAACCAGCCCGTGTAGAGCGCGATATCGGCGTTCGAGATATGGAAGTTCTTGTACATGATCACCGACAGCATCATGACAACAACGTAGGGGATGGCTTGACCGAAATACAGCGAGGGTACCCACAACCACGGGCTTTTTTCTTGCACTTGTTATCCTTCGTGATGAAACCGGCGCAAGGATTTATGGGGCCAGTGCCGCCCGCACGCTCCCGTTCGCGTCCGCCAACAATCGCCGCGCCTGGTCGGTTTTTACATGTTTGAGCAAGGTGACTATCGCCACCTTGACTTGAAACCCGCCTTCTTCCAGCGCGCGCCGGGCGGCGCCCTCGTCGGCGCCGGTGGCGTGCATGGTCAGGGCCACGGCGCGCAAGATCAGCTTGGCGTTGGTCGGCTTCAAGTCTACCATCAAGTTTCCATACACCTTGTGCAAGCGCACCATCAGGGCGCTGGAAATGGTGTTGAGGACGATTTTTTGCGCGGTGCCGGCCTTCAGGCGCGTGCTGCCGGAAATCACCTCGGCGCCCGTGTCCAGGGTGATGCCGAACTCGGCCCCCGAGGTCAGCGGCGCGCCGGGGTTGTTGGCGATGCCGATGCTCAGGCAGCCGAGCGCGCGCGCCGCTTCCAGCGCGCCCAGCACATACGGCGTGGCGCCCGACGCGGCCAGCAAGATCACCACGTCGAGGGCGCCTGCGCCCAGCGCCCGCACATCGAGGCCGCCCTGGACGCGGTCATCCTCGGCGCCCTCGACGGCGGCGAACATGGCCCGCTTGCCGCCGGCCAGCAAGGCGAGGGCGCGCTCGCGCGGCCAGGAAAACGTGGGATACAGCTCCGCGCTATCGAGCGCCCCGAGCCGGCCGGACGAGCCGGCGCCCACATAAATCAGGCGTCCGCCGGCGGCCAGGCGGGGCAGGGCGGCGCCGACGGCGGCGGCGATGGCCGGCGCCGCCCGCCGCACGGCTTCCACGGCACCGGCCTGATCGTCGACCAGGGCCGCGACCAGTTCCGGCACCGCATACCGGTCCAAATCCGCGTGCTGCGCGCTGGGCGCTTCGGTAATTAACATGGCCGCCTATATTACTTGCAATACCCCTGGGGTCAGGTCTCGCATTGTCGCATTTGCTTTCCGTCCACTACTTTGCGCACAGGTTCTTGTCGCTTCCCTCTAGTGGAAAACGATTCCCCACAAAAACCGACAATGCGAGACCTGACCCCAAAGTTGTTCTTCCCCACAAAAACCGACAATGCGAGACCTGACCCCAAAGTTGTTCCGGGGTCAGGGCGCGCGCCGCATTTCAGCCACGAAGTCGTAGTGGTCGCTGCGGCAGTAGGAATGCGTCAGTTCCACCGCTTCGCCCGACGCCAGGTAGGCGATGCGGGTGATGAAGAGCACCGCCTGGCCTTCCGGCACGCCCAGTTGCTCGGCCAGCACGGCCGAGGAATTCATCGCGCGGATGTGCTGCAAGGCCCGCACCGGCGCCTTCTTGATGCCGCTCAGATATTCGTACAGGGAGGCGCCCACCGCTTGCGGATCGGCCACGATGCTGTACGGCAGCACGCTCACCTCGTAAGCCATGACGACATCGTCCGCCAGCCGCAGCCGCTCCAGGCGCGCCACCTTGGTGTTGGGCGACAGGCCCAGGCTGAGTTGCTCGTCGGTGCTGGCCGTGACGATTTCGCGCTTCAACCAGCGCGAACCGGGCCGGTAGCCGCGCTGCTGCAATTGCTCCGAAAAACTCGACAGGTTCGACAGCGGCTGCTCGATGCGCGGCGCGATATAGTTGCCCGAGCCGCGACGGCGCACCACCAAGCCTTGCTCGACCAGTTGATCGATGGCCTTGCGCGCGGTCACCCGCGAGACGTCGAGCAATTCCGAGAGCAGGCGCTCGGACGGCAGCGCCTGATCCACCTGGTAGCGGCCGTTGCGCACGTCGTCGCTCAGTTTGCGCGCGATCTGCATGTACAGGGGCGAGTTGTCGTTTAAGTCGACCTTGAGTTCAAAGCTGGTCTGGTTCATGCGTATCTCCTTATGCGCTAGTGTAATGGCGATACGGGCATTTGGTCGCGTCCATCGCGTGAAAAGACGCAGATTACCTGACACCGGAAGTAATAATAATAAAAACACAGCAAGTTAATGGCAAAAAAATCCGGCCCGGGACGGCGGCGCGCGCGGCCGGTCCCGGCGGCGGCGGCGCGCGCCCGGCGCCGGCAAATCCCCGTTCGACCCGGAATGACGGATAATTGCGGAGTTTCTGCAACGATGAGCCCGATCATGACCACTCCAGCAGCCTGTCCCTGCGGCGGCCCCTCCTATGCCGCCTGCTGCGGCCCGTTTATCGACGGCGGCGCCATCGCGCCCACGGCGGAAACCCTGATGCGCTCGCGCTACACCGCCTACACCCTGCGCGACGAAGCCTATCTGCGCGCCACCTGGCATCCCAGCACCCGCCCGGCGGACGCCATCCTCAGCAACGATGAAAAATTGCGCTGGCTGGGACTTGAGGTAAAATCTGCTTTACGTTTACGTCAACGTAAAGCAGAATCCGACATAGCGACGGACAGCGACACGGTCGAATTCGTGGCCCGTTACAAAAACGCGGGCCGCGCCCACCGTTTGCACGAGCTGAGCCGCTTCGTGCGCGAGACGGGCGCGGATGGCGCGCGCTGGTTTTATGTCGA
>DMYQ01000197.1:27838-28308 GCA_003482555.1 Janthinobacterium sp.
AACGCCCTCGCCATGCAAGCCATCGTCGACGACTTGCGCGCCACCGTCGCCACCATCGCGGCCGGCGGCGGCGCGGCGGCCTGCGCCAAGCACGTCGCGCGCGGCAAGCTGCTGCCGCGCGAACGCGTGCGCATGCTGCTCGATCCCGGCACGCCCTTCCTCGAATTCTCGCAAATGGCCGCCTACGCCATGTACCAGGACGCCAACGGCGTCGACGCGGCGCCGGCGGCCGGCATCATCACCGGCATCGGCCGCATCGAAGGCCAGGAATGCGTGATCGTCTGTAACGACGCCACCGTCAAGGGCGGCACCTACTATCCGATGACGGTCAAGAAGCATTTGCGGGCCCAGGAAATCGCCGACCAGAACAATCTGCCCTGCATCTACCTGGTCGATTCCGGCGGCGCCAACCTGCCCAATCAGGACGACGTCTTCCCCGACCGCGACCATTTCGGCCGCATCTTCTTCAA
>DMYQ01000197.1:28465-38875 GCA_003482555.1 Janthinobacterium sp.
CAGGCCAATCTGTCGGCCAAGGGCATCCCGCAAATCGCCGTGGTGATGGGTTCTTGCACGGCCGGCGGCGCCTACGTCCCGGCCATGAGCGACGAATCGATCATCGTCAAGGAGCAGGGCACGATTTTCCTGGGCGGCCCGCCGCTGGTGAAGGCGGCCACCGGCGAAGTGGTGACGGCCGAAGACCTGGGCGGCGGCGACGTCCACACCCGCCTGTCGGGCGTGGTCGACCACCTGGCGCAAAACGACCTGCACGCGCTGTCGCTGGCGCGCACCATCGTCTCAAACCTGAACCGCACTAAGCCGCAGCAGATGGCGTTGCGCCCGGCGCGCGAGCCGAACTACCCGGCCCGGGAACTGTACGGCGTCATCCCGGTCGACACCCGCAAGCCCTTCGACGTGCGCGAAGTCATCGCCCGCATCGTCGACGGCAGCGAATTCGACGAATTCAAGGCGCGCTACGGCACCACCCTGATCTGCGGCTTCGCCCACATCTACGGCATCAAGGTCGGCATCATCGCCAATAACGGCATCCTGTTTTCCGAGTCGGCGCTGAAGGGCACCCACTTCATCGAACTGTGCTGCCAGCGCAAGATCCCCCTGGTCTTCCTGCAAAATATCACCGGCTTCATGGTCGGGCGCAAATACGAAAACGAGGGCATCGCCCGCAACGGCGCGAAGATGGTCACGGCCGTCGCCACCGCCGCCGTGCCGAAGTTCACCGTCATCATCGGCGGCAGCTTCGGCGCCGGCAATTACGGCATGTGCGGACGCGCCTTCTCGCCCCGTTTCCTGTGGATGTGGCCGAACGCCCGCATCTCCGTGATGGGCGGCGACCAGGCCGCCAGCGTGCTGGCCACGGTCAAGCGCGACGGCATCGAAGGCAAGGGCGGCAGCTGGTCGAACGAGGAGGAAGCGGCCTTCAAGCAGCCCATCAAGGAACAGTACGAACACCAGGGCCACCCCTACTACGCCACCGCGCGCCTGTGGGACGACGGCGTGATCGACCCGGCCGACACCCGCATGGTGCTGGGCCTGGGCCTGTCGGCGGCACTCAACGCGGACATCCCGGACACCAAGTTCGGCGTGTTCCGCATGTAAGGGAGACGAACATGGAATTTCAGACGCTCAGGATGGCCATCGAAGGCAAGGTCGCCACCATCACGCTCGACCGCCCGGACGTGCGCAACGCCTTCAACGAAACCACGATCGCCGAGCTGACCCTGGCCTTCGACGGCCTCGGTCGCAGCGACATGGTGCGCGCCATCGTGCTGGCCGCAAACGGCCCGGCCTTTTGCGCCGGCGCCGACTTGAACTGGATGAAGAAAATGGCGGCCTATTC
Source organism: Janthinobacterium sp. (assembly GCA_003482555.1). Taxonomy (GTDB): domain Bacteria; phylum Pseudomonadota; class Gammaproteobacteria; order Burkholderiales; family Burkholderiaceae_D; genus Janthinobacterium. Next base: position 29,808 of record DMYQ01000197.1, read on the forward strand.
GCACGCCGAAAACCAGGCCGACGCCATGCAACTGGCTGAAATGCTGCGCACCATCTACCTGTGCCCGAAGCCGGTGCTGGCCAAGGTGCAGGGCGATTGCTACGCCGGCGGCATGGGCCTGGTGGCCGCCTGCGATATCGTCATCACGGCCGAAGAATCCAACTTCTGCCTGAGCGAAGTAAAATTGGGGCTGATACCGGCGACGATCTCGCCGTATGTCATCCGGGCGATGGGCGAAAACGCCGCGCGCCGCTATTTCTTGACGGCCGAGCGCTTTTCCGCGCGCGAGGCGCAGCGCATCGGCTTCGCCCATGAAGTCGTGGCGGCCGACGCACTCGACACCCGGGTGGCGGAAATCGTCAAGTCCTTGATCACGAACAGCCCGAGCGCGGTGCAACAGGCCAAGGTGCTGGTGCGCGACGTGGCCGGCCAGCCGCTCACGCAAGCGCTGCTGGCCGACACGGCCGAACGCATCGCGCATATCCGCGCATCGGAGCAGGGCCGCGAAGGCGTGCAGTCCTTCCTCGAAAAGCGCAAGCCGAATTGGCTGAATTGAGTCTGGAGCAGTTTTGGAATTAGATAAGCAATCAAGTTGGGTCGAACGCAGCCTGCGCAGCGTCTGGCATCCGTGCACCCAGATGCAGCACCATGCGCCTCACGAAAACACCGTGCCGCTGATCGCGGTCAGCCACGGCCGCGGCGCCTGGCTTTACGACCACGAGGGACGGCGCTACCTGGACGCGATCAGCTCCTGGTGGGTGAACCTGTTCGGCCATGCCAACCCGCGCATCAACGCGGCCCTGAAGGATCAGCTTGACCGGCTCGAACACGCCATGCTGGCCGGCTTCACGCACGAGCCGGTGATTCAATTGTCGGAGCAGTTGTCCGCCCTGACCGATCACGTGCTGGGCCACAGCTTCTACGCCTCCGACGGCGCCTCCGCCGTCGAAATCGCCCTGAAGATGAGCTTTCACGCCTGGCGCAACGGCGGCCAGGGCGAGAAGCAGGAATTCGTCTGCCTGAAGGGAAGTTATCACGGCGAGACCATCGGCGCGCTGGCCGTCACCGACGTCGCCCTGTTCAAGGACGCCTACGGCCCCTTGCTGCGCGCCGCCCACGTGGTGGCCGCGCCCGATGCGCGCAACGCCGCCGAGGGCGAGACGGCCGCGGACGTGGCGCGCCGCGCCGCTCTAGACGTCGAGCGCCTGTTTGTCGAACGGGGCCGCCACATCGCCGCCATCATCATCGAACCGCTGGTGCAGTGCGCCACCGGCATGGCGATGCACGACCCGCTCTACCTGACCCTGGTGCGCGAACTGTGCGACCGCCACCAGGTCCACATGATCCTCGACGAAATCGCCGTCGGCTGCGGCCGCACCGGCACCTTCTTCGCCTGCGAGCAGGCCGCCATCTGGCCCGACTTCCTGTGCCTGTCGAAGGGGATCAGCGGCGGCTACCTGCCGCTCTCGCTGGTGATGACGCGCGAAGACATTTACCAGGCCTTCTACAGCACCGACGTGCGGCGCGGCTTCCTGCACTCGCATTCCTACACCGGCAATCCGCTCGCCTGCCGGGCCGCGCTGGCGACCCTGGAAATCTTCCGCGAAGACGATGTGCTGGCGACCAACCGCGTGCGCGCGCAACGCCTGACGGACGCGCTGGCGCCGCTGGCGCAACACGAACGCACGCGCCACTTCCGCAACCGCGGCATGATCTGGGCCTTCGACGCGGTCGACGCGGCGCCCGACTTTTCGCGCCAATTCTTTTCCGCCGCCGTCGAGCGGGAGCTGCTGATGCGCCCGATCGGCACCACCGTCTACATGATGCCGCCGTATATCCTGGATGACGAAGAAATCGACGGCCTGGCGGCGCGCACCCTGGCCGTGTTCGAGCAAGTGATGGCGGCCTGACATGGAACTGATCGCCCAACTCCAGCAAGAACTGCGCACGCTCGACGAGCGCAGCCTGACGCGCCGGCGCCGCATCGTCGAAACCCCGTGCGGCCCGCGCGTCAACGTGGACGGGCGCGAACTGCTGGCCTTCTGCGCCAACGACTACCTGGGCCTGGCCGCCCACCCGCGCCTGGTCGCCGCGCTGCAAGAGGGCGCGGCCCGCTACGGCGTCGGCAGCGGCGCCTCGCACCTGATCAGCGGCCATAGCCGCGCCCACGCCGACCTGGAAGAACGGCTGGCGGAATTCGTCGGCCCCAACCTGGAATCGGCCCGCGCCCTGTATTTCTGCACCGGCTACATGGCCAACCTGGCCGTGCTGACGGGCCTGTGCGCGGCCGACAAGGACGCCGAAATCTTTTCCGAGGAGCTCAACCACGCCTCCCTGATCGACGGCGCCCGCCTGGCGCGCGTCAAGGTCGGCGTCTATCCGCACGCCGACCTGGAAGCGCTGGCCGCGCTGCTGGCCGCCAGCGCCGCGCGCACCAAGATCGTCGTCACCGACAGCGTCTTCAGCATGGACGGCAACCTGGCGCCGCTGCCGGCCCTGCTGGCCCTGTGCGAACGGCACGGCGCCTGGCTGGTGGTGGACGACGCGCACGGCTTCGGCACCCTGGGCGCGCACGGGCGCGGCGCCCTCGAGCACTTCGACCTGCGCTCGCCCCACCTGGTCTACATGGGCACCCTGAGCAAGGCCGCCGGCGTGGGCGGCGCCTTCGTCGCGGCCCACGCCAGCGTGATCGAGACGCTGATCCAGAAAGCCCGGCCCTACATCTACACCACCGCCGCCGCGCCGGCGCTGGCGCACGCCCTGCTGACCAGCATAGACTTGATCGCCGGCGCGGAAGGCGCGGCCCGGCGCGCCCAGCTGCGCGCCCTGATCGCGCAACTGGGCACCGGCCTGCGCCTGGAACGCTGGCGGCGCCTGCCCTCGGCCACCGCGATCCAGCCGATACTGTTAGGCGCCAACGACGAAACCATGCGCGCGGGCGCCGCCCTGTTCGAGCGCGGCCTGTGGGTCGGCACCATCCGCCCGCCCACCGTCCCGCCCGGCACCGCGCGCCTGCGCGTGACCCTGTCGGCGGCCCACACCGGCGCCGAAGTGGCGCAACTGATCACCGCACTCAACGCATTGGAAAGGACTTGACATGAGCCTCGACGATCCCATTCTGGCCAGCCGCGAAGAAGCGGCGCCGGCCGCCAGCGGCCTGCCGTCGCGCTTCACCTGCTTCGTCACCGGCACCGACACTGAAATCGGCAAGACCCTGACCTCGGCCGCGATGCTGCACGCGCTGGTGCGCGCCGGCGTGCGCGCCTGCGGCATGAAGCCGGTCGCCGCCGGCGCCGAACTGCGCGACGGCGCCTGGCACAATGACGACGCCGACCGCCTGATCGCGGCCGGCAACGTAACCATGCTGCCCACCCTGACCACGCCGTACATGTTCAAGGAGCCGGCCGCGCCCCCACATCGCCGCCGCGCTGGAAGGCGTGACCATCGAGGCGGTGCCGATCCTGGCCGCCTACACCGAACTGGCCGCCGCCTCCGACGCGGTGGTGGTGGAAGGCGTGGGCGGCTTCCGCGTGCCGCTGGCGGACGGCTTCGACACCGCCGACCTGGCCCGGCAACTGGGCTTGCCGGTGGTGCTGGTGGTGGGCCTGCGCCTGGGCTGCATCAACCACGCTCTGCTGACGGCGGAGGCGATCATCGCGCGCGGCCTGGTGCTGGCCGGCTGGGTCGCCAACGAGCTGGAGGAGCCGATGAACTTCGCCGACGAGAATATCGAGGCGCTGCTGCTGCGCCTTCCAGCGCCGCTGCTGGGGCGGGTGCCGCGCCTGGCGCTGCCGTCCGCCGCGGCGGCCGCCGAATACCTGAATTTTTCATGCCTGCCGAATTGGCCGGGCAACCATACACAACGTTGAAGGAAACACGATGTCCCACACCCAGTCGCAAGAAACCAAGTCGGTCGAGCTGCACCGTCCCGTCGCCGCCATCACCCTGCCGGAAGCGGCCACCTGGCCGCTGGCCGACGTGCTGGCCCTGTTCGACCTGCCTTTCAACGACTTGATGTTTCAGGCCCAGCAAAGCCACCGCCTGAACTTCCCCGACGCCGACGTCGAACTGGCCACCCTGCTGTCGATCAAGACCGGCGGTTGCGAAGAGGATTGCAGCTACTGCCCGCAGGCGGCGCGCTACGACACCGGCGTCGAAGCCAAGAAGATCCTCGACATCGACACCGTGCTGGACGCGGCGCGCCAGGCCAAGGCGAATGGCGCCACCCGCTTCTGCATGGGTGCCGCCTGGCGCAGCCCGAAAGAGCGCGACATGGACAAGGTCGAAGAGATGGTGCGCGAAGTGAAGGCCCTGGGCCTGGAAACCTGCGCCACCCTGGGCATGCTGGAAGAAGGCCAGGCCGACCGCCTGAAAAGCGCCGGCCTCGACTACTACAACCACAACCTCGACACCGCGCCCGAGTTCTACAGCAACGTGATCTCGACGCGCGAATACCAGGACCGCCTCGACACCCTGGGCCGGGTGCGCAACGCCGGCCTGAAAGTGTGCTGCGGCGGTATCGTCGGCATGGGCGAGACGCGCCTGCAGCGCGCCGGCCTGATCGCGCAATTGGCGAACCTGAATCCCTACCCGGAATCGGTGCCGGTGAACCACCTGGTGCAGGTGGAAGGCACGCCGCTGCACGGCCTCGACCCGCTCGACCCCTTCGAATTCGTGCGCACCATCGCCGTCGCCCGCATCACCATGCCGAAGGCGCGCGTGCGCCTGTCGGCCGGCCGCCGCCAGATGGGCGAAGCGGTGCAAGCCATGTGCTTCCTGGCCGGCGCCAACTCGATTTTCTACGGCGACAAGCTGCTCACGACCTCGAATCCGGAAGCCGAGGACGACCGCGACCTGCTGGCCAAGCTGGGCTTGAAAACCCGCGCCGCCACGCTCGAATCGGCGCCCAAGGAAAGCTGTGCCTGTTAATTCGAAAGCCGCTTCGCCTTACAGTTTGCATACAATAAAAAACTTCCAGCCGCCCGCTTGAGAAAGAGACTATGTTCACGAAAATCCTGATCGCCAACCGTGGTGAAATCGCCTGCCGAGTGGCCGCCACCGCGCGCCGCATGGGCATCAAAACCGTCGCCGTCTATTCGGAGGCGGACGCCGGCGCCAAGCATGTCGCCGGGTGCGACGAGGCGGTCTTGATCGGGCCGGCGGCGGCCAAGGAAAGCTATCTGCGCGGCGACAAGATCATCGCCGTCGCGCTGGCCACGGGCGCCCAGGCGATCCATCCCGGCTACGGCTTCCTGTCCGAAAACGCCGACTTCGCCGACGCCTGCGCGCAAGCGGGCCTGGTCTTCATCGGCCCGCCGGCTGCGGCGATGCGCGCGATGGGTTCGAAATCGGCCGCCAAGTCGCTGATGGAAAAAGCCAGGGTGCCCCTGGTGCCGGGCTACCACGGCGACATCCAGGACGCCGACTTCCTGCAGGCGCAAGCCGACCAGATGGGTTACCCGGTGCTGCTCAAGGCTTCCGCCGGCGGCGGCGGCAAGGGCATGCGCGTGGTGGAAAACACGGCCGACTTCAAGGCCGCGCTGGCTTCCTGCAAGCGCGAAGCGATCAGCTCCTTCGGCGACGACAAGGTGCTGGCCGAAAAATACCTGTCGCGGCCGCGGCATATCGAAATCCAGGTCTTCGCCGACACTGTGGGCAATTGCATCTACCTGTTCGAGCGCGACTGCTCGGTGCAGCGCCGCCACCAGAAAGTGCTGGAAGAAGCGCCGGCGCCCAATATGCCGCCCGAGCGCCGCGCCGCCATGGGCGAGGCCGCCGTGGCCGCCGCCAAGGCGGTCGGCTACGTCGGCGCCGGCACCGTCGAATTCATCGCCAACCAGGACGGCTCCTTTTACTTCATGGAGATGAACACGCGCCTGCAAGTCGAGCACCCGGTCACTGAAATGATCACCGGCACCGACCTGGTCGAATGGCAGTTGCGCGTCGCCTGCGGCGAGGCGCTGCCGAAGCAGCAGCACGAATTGCGCATCCACGGTCACGCCATCGAAGCGCGCATCTACGCCGAGAATCCGGAAAAAGGCTTCCTGCCCTCGATCGGCACCCTGCGCCACCTGAACACCCCGGCCGCCGTCACGTTCAAACTGGGCGGCGCCGGCGGCGTGCCGGCCGCCGTCCGGGTCGACTCCGGCGTGCGCGAGGGCGACGCCATCTCGCCGTTCTACGACCCGATGATCGCCAAGCTGATCGTCTGGGGCGCCGACCGCGCCGAAGCGTTGGCGCGCATGGCGCAGGCGCTGTCGGAATACCAGATCGTCGGCCTGGCCAGCAATATCGCCTTCCTCAAGCGCCTGATCGAGGGCGCCGCCTTCGCCACGGCCGACCTGGACACGGGCTTGATCGAACGCAACCAGGAGAGCCTGTTCCCGGCCCTGCGCGCGGCGCCGCCGGCCGCCCTGGCGCTGGCGGCCGTGTCCCTGATGGTGGCTGAAAAAGAGCTGTCCGAATCGCAGTCGGCCGGCAATCCATCCGACCCCTGGGGCAACGCCCTGGGCTGGCGCCTGAACAGCGCCTTGCGGCGCCAGCTGTCATTCAGCGACGACTATACGCTCGCCAGCGAGGTTAAGGCCAAGGCATATGTGAACGAGGTCGAATACCACGCCGGCGGCTGGCTGCTGGACGGCCAGGCGCTGACCCTGATGACGCGCCGCGGCCTGGAACTGAGCATCAAGCTGGGCGACAGCGCCGCCCACGGCACCGTGCGCCGGGATGGCGAAGTCTTCCACGTCTTCACCGGCGGCGCCCACTACGCGCTGCACTACCTCGATCCGATGGCGCACGCCGGCGAGGCCGAAGCCGAAGGCGGACGCCTGACCGCGCCCATGCCCGGCAAGGTGGTGGCGGTACTGGTCGAGAAAGGTCAGCAGGTCAAGAAGGGCGAACCGCTGGTGATCATGGAAGCGATGAAGATGGAGCACACCATCGCCGCGCCGCACGACGGCCTGGTGGAAGACATCCTGTACGCGGTCGGCGACCAGGTCGGCGACGGCGCGCCGCTGCTGGCCTTCAGCGCCGTTTGAGGGGGCGGGCATGCACATACTCTTGCACCGCGCCGACGGCGACACCCAGCCCTGGATCGCCGATTTTGCCGAGCTGCTGCCGGAAGCGGAGATCGTGCTCTGGCGCGAGGGCGAAAAGGCGCGCCCCTGCGACTACGCCGTGGTCTGGTCGCCGCCGCCGGCGATGCTGCGCGAACTGAACGAAGTGAAGGCGATTTTCAACGCCGGCGCCGGCGTCGACGGCCTGCTCAAATTCGGCGCCGATCTGTCGCCGCGCATTCCGCTGGTGCGCCTGGACGACGCCGGCATGGGCGTGCAGATGGCCGAATACGTGACGCATGCGCTGCTGCGCTATTTCCGCCGCTTCGACGAATACGAAGCCCAGGCCCGCGACGGCCTGTGGCGGCCGCTGGCCGGCCGGCGCAAGGAAGATTTCGCGGTCGGCGTGCTGGGCATGGGCATGCTGGGCGCGCGCGTGCTGGAAGCGCTGGCGCCGTTCGGCTTCCCGCTGCGCGGCTGGAGCCGCACCCCGAAAGACATCCCCGGCGTGGCCTGCTTTTCCGGCGCCGACGGCCTGGAAGCCTTCCTGCGCGGCAGCCGCGCCCTGGTCTGCATGCTGCCGCTCACGCCCGACACCGCCAATCTGCTCGACCGCAAGCACCTGGCCATGCTACAGTCGGACGCCTACCTGATCAACGTCGCCCGCGGCGCCCACGTGGCCGAGCCGGATCTGCTGACCCTGATCAAATCCGGCCACATCGCCGGCGCCACCCTGGACGTGTTCCGCAACGAGCCGCTGCCGATGCAGCACCCGTTCTGGCAAGAGCCGCGCATCAGCATCACGCCGCACATCGCCGCCGCCACGCTGCGGCGCGAAAGCATCGAACAAATCGCCGGCAAGATCCGCCGGCTCGAAGCCGGCCAGCCGGTGGCCGGCGTGGTCAACCGCCAGGAAGGATATTGATATGAACAGTTTGCCCCAGCAAGTCAAAATCGTCGAAGTGGGCCCCCGCGACGGCCTGCAAAACGAGAAGGAAACCATCCCCGCCGCCGTCAAGATCGAGTTGATCGACCGCCTCGGCCGGGCCGGCTTCGTCAACATCGAGGCGGCTTCCTTTGTGTCGCCGAAATGGGTGCCGCAGATGGCCACCAGCGCCGAGGTGATGGCCGCCATCGAGCGCCGCCCCGGCGTGATCTATTCCGCGCTGACGCCGAACATGCAGGGCTTCGACGCGGCGCTGGCGGCCAGGGCCGGCGAGGTGGTGATCTTCGGCTCGGCCTCGGAAGCGTTCTCGCAAAAGAACATCAACTGCTCGATCGCCGAATCGATCGCCCGCTTCGAAGGCGTCGCCAGGGCCGCCAAGGAACACGGCCTGCGCCTGCGCGGCAGCATCAGCTGCGCCTTCGGCTGCCCCTACCAGGGCGAAGTGGCGCTGGACGCGGTGGCCGACGTGGTCGCGCGCATGCGCGAACTGGGTTGCGACGAGATCGACATCGCCGACACCATCGGCGTGGCGACGCCACGCAAGACGCAGGCGGTGATGCTGCGCGCGGCCCGGGAATTCGCCCTCGAGCGCCTGTCCGGCCACTTCCACGACACCTACGGCCAGGCGCTGGCGAACATCTACGCCAGTCTGGAAGTGGGCGTGGCGATCTTCCATTCGTCCGTCTCGGGCCTGGGCGGCTGCCCCTACGCCAAGGGCGCCACCGGCAACGTCGCCACCGAGGACGTGCTGTACTTGATGCAGGGCCTGGGCATCGCCACCGGGATCGACCTCGATCTGGTGGTCGACGCCGGCCAGTTCATCGCCCAGCACCTGGGCCGCAAGGGTGCCAGCCGGGCCGGCAACGCCATCGCCGCCAAACGCGCCGGCTAAGACGCGGGTCGGCGACGCCGGGCCGGGTTCGACCCGGCTGGCGCCGAGGAGGCGGCGGGCGCGCGTCCAGCATCGACTTCAGCGGCCTCACTTCCCTTGAGGTGCGTGGCCAGCGTACAGCTTGAGTCGTGCGAACTTGTGAACTACAATAATGTAACTACATAAGCGGAGTTTC
>DMYQ01000197.1:38955-39195 GCA_003482555.1 Janthinobacterium sp.
TTCGACCCGGCTGGCGCCGAGGAAGCGGCGGGCGCGCGTCCGCCTCTACTCCGTATTCAAACGAAGCGTGATGCCGTTCGTGATCATCGATCGCGCCACCGGTGACCACAAACAATAAAGTTCGTCGGGCGGCCGCGCTAGAGACATTCGGGAAACTGGTCGCATCGAACATGCTCATGTTTATAAGTGATCACGCGTAACATATTTCAAATTTTCTGCCATATCCGTCGAGAATTTCAC
>DMYQ01000209.1 GCA_003482555.1 Janthinobacterium sp.
TCATTGGGGAGGCGAACTATAGCAAAGCCCCACCATGCTTGCAAGTTTATTTATCCGAGGTGCCTTGCCAACTCTGCCGGCATTCAAGGCTGATGGCTTGCGTGACCCAGGAAAAGCTCAAGCGTTCCTGCTCCATGCGCACGCGCTCGCCGCGTACATCGTTGCGCAATTCGTCGAACAGGTGCCGCTCGGCGTACGTCAAGTGCGTCAACTGCCCCGTATAGCGCTTGTCCTTTTCTTCGCTGCCCCATAGCGGGCGGTGCGCCTCCAGTGTGCGACTGTCCATCAGCAGCGAACGCGCATGGGGCAGGATTGCCCGCAAACGATCGAGGATGGCAAAACCGTGGGTATCGATATCGCCCCAATAGTCGATATCGACCTGTTGCAGCCATGCGACATCGGCCAGGCGGTCGATACCATAACCGCCCCCGAAAATCACGATGGCGCCGGCCACGTCGGGGAAAGCCAGTCCATTGATTTCATTTTCGGTGATAAAGACCCGTTTCACGGCCAGCTTCAGACTGGCGAATTGCGCCACCGGCACGGCCATATCGGACAGTCCGCCTATATACAGCCGCGTATCCAGGATACGGAAGCGTATCAGCGCCGGTTTGGCCAACAAGTCATAGCGGGCTTCGAATTGGCGGGCGCCCACGGCGCCGGCATCGATGGCGGCGGCCGGCAAGACTTGATCCAGCAATTCCGCCAGCAAGCCTTTGCGGTTTTCGATGAATTTTCCATCCACGCCGGCGATGTCGAGCTGGCGCAGATACATGCGCGGCCGCGGATGCGCCACGAACCACTGCAATATCGCCAAAATGCGTTCCCAGGCGGGCGCCTGCTCCAGCACCGTCATGGCGCGCCGGCCCAGCCAGGACCGCAATTGCGGAAAGACGGCCAGGGTGGCCGTCGCCAATTCATCGAAGCGGCGCGCGTCGGCCTGCCGTCCCAGCAGGCGCAAGGCGTCGCCCTCCGTGGCCAGCGCAATCGCCGCCGGCAAACGGTTGCGGCCCAGTTGCCGATGGTTGATGTCGCGCCAGGCGATCTCATAGCCATAACCGCGCACCGTCTTGCTACCCTCTTCGAGCTCGCGTATCCAACGCCGCACTTCGTCGTAGCGTTCGCTCAAGATCGCGGCGCCGGGCGTGCGCACGCCGAATTCCAGGGGAAACAGGGCTTCGCCATTCAAGCGCGCGGCAAGCAGGCGCCCGTCTGTCCACAGGCGCTGCAATTGCGCCTGGATCTGCGCCGCCGAGGTCCATGGCGCTACACTCATGCGCTGCGCAGGCTGCGTTCGGCCCGGTATTCCTCGATGCTCAGATAACGCAGCATCGACAAGCGCCCTTCATCGCTGTGCACGAAGCCCAGCCCCGCCACATAGGGTTCGATGATGTGGATTTTCTGCAAGGGCGTAACAATCAGCAATTGCAAATTCATGCGCTTGAACAGCTCCAAGCCATAGCGGGCCGATTCGTCCGAGCCGCGCCCGAAGGCTTCGTCGATGACGACGAAACGGAAGGAGCGCGAACGGATTACGCCCCACTCCAGGCCGAACTGATAGGCCAGGCTGGCGGCCAGCACCGTGTAAGCCAGCTTTTCCTTTTGACCGCCAGACTTGCCGCCGGCGTCGGTGTAGTGTTCATGCTCCCGATCATCTTCGTGCCAGCGCTCCGACGCGGAAAAGACAAACCAGTTGCGCACATCGGTGACCTTGCGCGTCCAGCGCCTGTCCATCTCGGCGCTGCCCTCGCGGCCGCGGAAGCGCTCGATGATGCGCTTCACTTGCAAGAACTTCGCTTCCGAATATTCTTCATCGGCCGAACCGGTCAGCGAGCCTTCGGTGCAGGTGCGCAAATCCTGCTGGAAATCGCGCAAGTCGGCGTCGATGTTCGCTTCCGCCTCCAGCGCGATGTAGCGGTTCGGGTTGTAATCGATGCCGCGCAGCGACAGGTTGATGATGGCGATGCGTTCGCGGATGGTTTCGCGCTCGCGCTTGAGCTGCGACTGGAAACCGGCGATTTCGCGGATCGTGTTTTCGTTGAGCAGTTCCTTGAAGCGCACGGCGAAGCGCGGCAAGTCGTCCGCTTGCAGCAAGTCCAGCATCTTCTTGAACTCGGGGCCGGCCTCGATGCTGACATCGACTTCGCGCGTGTCGAGCGGCCAGCGGTGCATATAGTCGCGCATGGCGGCGATGATGCGGTCGCGCAAATCGGCGATTTTCTTCGCCTGGCCGTCTATGCGCCCTTGCAGGAAGGCGCGCATGTCCTTTTCCCGGTTGTCGCACGACTCCACCGTCAGGCTGTGCTGGCCCAACGCTTCGGCGCGCAAGCCTTCCAGCAGCGGGAAGTATTCTTCGCGCGCGGACGCCGGCGTCGCGTCCAGCAAGATGGCGCAGTCGGCCAGCAGACGCAGCGCTTCCGTCTGCCGCTCGACCAGGGTGGCTTGCTCGCCGGCCACGCGCAAGATATCCGCTTCCGTCCGCTCGTGCGCGGCCATCAATTCATCCAATTGCTCCTGCAACAGGCGCAACATGTCCGAGGCCGCCTTCAAAGCTTCTTGTTCCCGTTCCAGCAAGTCGATGGCCAGCACCAGCGGACGCCAGTCCAGCTCCTTGAAATTGCCGAACACGGCCAGTTGCTGCCAGTGGCCCAAATGGGCGTTGTGCTGGCTGACGTCCCCCTTCAGCGCCGTGATGCGCGCGCCATGCGCGGCTATGCGCAGATGCAAGTCGCGCGCCTGCTTTTCCAGCGCCGCGATCTTGGCTTGATTCGACCAGCCCAAGACATAACGCGAACGGTCGTCCAGACTGTGGCGGTCGTCCTTCTCGTGCCGTTCGCCGCCGGCCTTGATCTGGCCATTGCGCGTGACGGCCAGCTTTTCGCGCCGGAACTGTTCCAGGCTGTCGCAACAGGCGTAATCGAAACGCCGCGCCAGCTCGGCCTCGATCCAGTGATAAAAGGCGGACTCGGGCTTGATCGCCAGCATGCGTACCAGGGACGCCGGATGCAGCGGCCTGGCTTCGCTCAAGCTTGCCGCGCGCACTCGGTAATACACCAGGCGCGAGCCCAGGTGGGTGCTGTCGACCCAGGCGGCGACGGCCGCGTAATGGCTTTCCGGCACCAGCAGGGACATGCCGAAATTGTGCAGCAGGCGTTCAGCGGCGCCTTCCCAGCGGGCGGCCTCTTCGCGCACCTGTATCAATTCGCCCACGAAAGGCAAGTCTTCGCCGCGCAGGCCGAGGGCGTCGCACAGCATCTCGCGCAAGTTCAGCATGTGGGCGGGGATGTTGGAACGACGCCGGCGCAGCGATTCCAGTTCCGTGCTCAGCTCGCCGTGCTGGCGGCCCAGTTCGCGCACCACCACGCCCGCTTCCGTCAGGCTGTTTTGCGCCTCGTCGCGCTCGGCGATGCAGCGCGCCTGGCCGCCTTCGATGGCGCGCGAGTTGGCGCGAAAGACGACCTCGTCGGCCGCGCCGCCCAAGCCGAGCGCCTCCGCCAGTCCATTGTATTGACGCGCGCGATCCGCCCGCTCATCCTTCAACGTTTGCTGGCGCCCGATCTCGGCCGCGATCTGCTCCAGGCGGTTGCCGCCGTTGGCGGAAATGGCTTGCACGATTTCATCGCGGCGCAGCAACCGGGCGGATTTTTCCCCGCCCAGGCGGGCCAGGCGTGCGCTCGCCTTGTCCAGTTCGATGCCCAAGTGTTCCAGACGCTTGCGCAGCAAGTCGCCCTTGAGGCTGGCGAACCAGGGCCGCAAGGCTTCGCGGCAGCCGCGCCACTGCTCGACTTCCCGCTGCAGCAGCGCGTGGCGGGCGCAGTCGGCGTGCAAAGGTGTCAATTGCTCGATCTGCATTTTGGCTTTGAGCACCGCCTCGTGGGCGCGGTGCAAATCGTCGAAATGGGCGATCAGGGCCGCGATCCGCACCTCGACCGGGAAGGCTTCGAGCATGTGTTCGCGCACGAATTCGGTCAGATTGCCCACCGATTTCATCGACACGGTTTGGTGAAACAAATCCATGGCTTGCTCATTGCCGATGCCGAAGCGGCGCCGGAAATCGGCGCCGTAGGGCGGGAAGCTGTCGTACAGGGTGACGCCGGGCGTGGCGCGCAAGCGCTTGCGCAACTGGTTGATGTCGATGCCGAATCCGGAAAACTGGGCCGCGATCGAGAGCGCGCTGTCGGCCACCACATAAAAGCGCTCGGGTTGGCCGCGCGCATCCTTCAACCAAAACACTTGCGCCACGGTGACAGTCTGACCGAAGCCTTCGTTATGGAACACGCCCAGCAAGACCGAATAACTGTTTTGATCGCGCAAGGCCACGGCCCGCGCGGCCATGCCGCTGTCGCCGCGCTCGGATTTGTAATGCCCGAGCACATAGGTGCGCAGGCTGCGCTCGTGGGCGTCGGCGCCGGCAGCCTTGTTGTAGGAAATTTTTTGCGCCGGCACCAGCAGGGTCGTGATGGCGTCGACCAGGGTCGATTTGCCCGAGCCGATGTCGCCCGTGAGCAGCATATTGTCGCCGCCAGGTTGCAACTTCCAGACCCGCTCGTTGAAGGTGCCCCAGTTGAACACCTCGAACTGGTGCAGGCGGAAACCGGCCCGCTCGGCGCCGCCGTCCGCTTCCGGCGGCAGTACCGTCGCTTGCGGCGCGCCGTCGTCGTTCACGCGTCCTCCGCGGAAACAGTGGCGGCGTGGGCGCCGTAATCGGCCAGGCGTTGCTCGAAGTCACTCAACCATTGCGCATCGACAAAGGCTTTCAGGATACGCCTGACTTCGTACTGATGTTGCTGGCCCCGCAAGCGATGCAGGAAACCCAGCTCGACCACCTTGTTCAAGTGCGTGTCCATGCGGTCGAGCAATTTCGCCTCGTTCGCCGTCTCCGGTAAAAACAGGCGCAATTGCTCGCCGATTTGCTCGCGGCTGACGACCAGGCGCGTATCGCCGCCCATGGCGTCGAACTCGGCCAGCTTTTTTCGCAGCAATACCAGAATCAGGCTGACCGGATAGCTCAGTTGTCGGCGCGGCACCAGGCGCGGCAGCGCCGGCTCCCCCTCGACCGGCGCGCGCTGGCGCAGATAGGCGTAGCCTTCGGCTTCATCGAGTATCAATTCCAGGCCGATCAACTGGCAATGGTCGCGCACGCGCGCCTGCAACTCCAGCAGGGCCGGCCACAGCGTCCCGTCGGAGTCGTGGTAGAGCACGCCTTGCATCAGGCAAATCAAGACTTGGCCGAGGCGGTTTTGGTCGGAGGGAAGGTTCATCATGTGTTGAAGATAAGAAGGGGTAAGGTGGCTTGGCGCGCGCGTCCCTGGGCATCGGTCCAGGCAATGGTTTCCTGTTGCGTGTCATCGATGGCGCTGCGTTGTTCCTGGGTGGCCAGGCTCAAGTAAGTGGCCAGTTCGGCCAGCCCCTGTTCCAGCGGATGCTCGGCGATCAGGGCCGCCAGGCTCACCTGCTTACGTGTCTGCAGGGCGCGGCGTATGTTGGACTGCAAGCGCAAGCGGTCGACAAATACTTGTTCGAACAGGGCATCGGCGGGAATCGCGGCGCCTTCTTCGTCGATGATGCCATGCGTGATGTGCGGCTTGAAAGGCGGCGCGAACAAAGTCCTGTCCATCGGCAAGGTCGTGGCCGGCCCCGTTTCATCGAGTTCCATGAACGCGGCCCCGTCGACCTGGCCGCGGACGGTCAGCGCCTTCTGTTCTATGTCGCGTATCAACTGCATGATGCGGCGGTTTTCCAGCCAGGCCTGGTCGTCCAGATAGCGACGTAACTGCTCGGACAGACGCGCCACCGTGCGCTGCGTCACTTCGCCTGCCTCCAGCCAATCGTAATGAATGCGTTGCAGGCGGCCGTCCGGCTCCAGTTCGCGCACGGGCGCCAGGGCCAGAACGGTGCCCAGCAGGGTCGACAACTCGTCTTGCCGGGTCGGCGACATCAGCAAGTCCCAGAAGGCGCGAAAACTCTTCCCCTCGTCCGAATCGGCAATCAAGTCGCGCTTGCCGAAAATCTCTTGCAAGAGTTCGCCCTTGCTGCCATCCCAGGTGGCGATGCGTTCCCGCACGGAACGATCCAGGCTGCGGAAATTATGGTCGACGGCGCGAAAATCCGACAAGAGCTCGCGCGCCGTCGTCGCCATTTGCAGAAAGCGCTCGCGGATTTGCGTCGCCTCCATCATGTCCAGCCGGCCCTGGGCGATGTGGCCAATCTCCACATCGATGGCGGCCTTACGTTTTTGCAATTCGGCGATGCGCGTGCGCGGATTCAGTTCGGTGCCGTCGATGATCTGGCGCAGCAAATCAAACACCGTCATCAGCCGCGATTCCGTGCCGATGAACTGGCGCTGTCCCAATCCCAGCAGCCAGTCTATGGCTTGCTCGGTGGAAGACGTCAAATCATAGTGGGGCTCATCCTGACCGCTGGGATAATACTTGCGCAGCCAGCCGCGCTCATCGGACGCCCAGTCGTCCAGATACGCGGCGGCCGGCTTGGGGAAAAACAGCTCACCGGCTTGCTCATGCAAATGATACAAATGATCATCCAACTGGGAAGCGAGTTGCTGGCGCGGCAGCGTGCGCACATTCGGCGCGATAAAACTGGCATGCAAAAAACTGGCGATCATCGGGGCATGATCGGCCGCGAGCAGGCGCCAGGCCGGATGAGTGCGTCGTTGCGCCAGAAGTTGCTGATAATCCATAGCCGAAGAAAAGGAGACGATATCTCGCACTCTACCACCGAACCCGCGAATGGAATAAACAGGCCGCGTCGAATTGCCAGCACCACCACGGCAACAATGGGGTCAGGTCTCGCATTGTCGCTTTCCTGGCCTGGAAGATGGCTTTGCAGACGTAAAAAAACCCGCAAGGCA
>DMYQ01000208.1:0-12052 GCA_003482555.1 Janthinobacterium sp.
AGGCTCAAGCGGCCTTGCTCGACTCGAGGAAGTCCTGGGCGAAGCGCTGCAGCACGCCGCCCGCTTCGTAGATCGACACTTCCTCGGCCGTGTCGAGGCGGCAGATCATCGGCACTTCCAGGCGCTCGCCGTTGCAGCGCTGGATCACCAGGGTGAGCGTCGAACGCGGCGTGCGCGCGCCGATCACGTCATAGGTTTCACTGCCGTCCAGGCCCAGGGTGGCGCGGTTCACGCCGGGCTGGAATTCCAGCGGCAGCACGCCCATGCCGACCAGATTGGTGCGGTGGATGCGCTCGAAGCCTTCGGCCGCGATCGCCTCCACGCCGGCCAGGCGCACGCCCTTGGCGGCCCAGTCGCGCGAGGAACCCTGGCCATAATCGGCGCCGGCCACGATGATCAGGGGCTGCTTGCGCTCCATGTAGATTTCAATGGCTTCCCACATGCGCGTCACCGTGCCCTCCGGCTCGACGCGGGTGAGCGAACCGGCGCGCACCTTGCCGTCCGCCAGACCGCCTTCGCGCACCATTTCATTTTTCAGGGTCGGGTTGGCGAAGGTCGCGCGCTGCGCCGTCAAATGGTCGCCGCGGTGCGTCGCGTACGAGTTGAAGTCTTCTTCCGGCAAGCCCATTTTCGTCAGGTACTCGCCGGCCGCGCTGTCGGCCATGATGGCGTTCGACGGCGACAGATGGTCGGTCGTGATGTTATCCCCGAGCACAGCCAGCGGACGCATGCCCGTCAGCGTGCGCGCGCCGGCCAGCACGCCTTCCCAGTACGGTGGACGGCGGATATAGGTGGTTTGCGGGCGCCAGTCGTACAGCGGGCTGACGCGAACGCCGTCGTCCGCCACCTTGGCGAACATGGGAATATACACTTTGCGGAACTGCTCCGGCTTGACGCTGGCGGCCACGATGGCGTCGATTTCCTCGTCCGCCGGCCAGATATCCTTCAGCGTCACCGGCTGGCCGTCGGCGTCGATGCCGAGCACGTCTTTTTCGATGTCGAAGCGTATCGTGCCGGCGATGGCGTAAGCGACCACCAGCGGCGGCGAGGCCAGGAAGGCTTGCTTGGCGTAGGGGTGGATGCGGCCGTCGAAATTGCGGTTACCGGACAGCACGGCGGTGGCGTACAGGTCGCGCTCCACCACTTCTTGCTGGATGACGGGGTCGAGCGCGCCCGACATGCCGTTGCACGAGGTGCAGGCGTAAGCCACGACGCCGAAGCCCAGTTGCTCCAGTTCGCCCATCAATTGCGCCTCTTCCAGGTACAGGGTGACGGTCTTGGAGCCGGGCGCCAGCGAGCTTTTCACCCAGGGCTTGCGGCTCAGGCCGCGCCGGTTGGCGTTGCGCGCCAACAGGCCGGCGGCGATCATATTGCGCGGATTATTCGTGTTGGTGCAACTGGTGATGGCGGCGATGATGACGGCGCCGTCCGGCATCCGGCCCGGCTCGTTTTCCACGACGCCGCTGATGCCGCGCGCGGCCAATTCCGAGGTCGGCACGCGCTTGTGCGGATTCGACGGCCCGGCGATATTGCGCACCACGGTCGACAGGTCGAAGCGGATCACGCGCTCGTATTCAGCCTGGCGCAGGGTGTCGGCCCACAGGCCCGTTTCGCGCGCATACAGCTCCACCAGCTTGACCAGCTCATCGTCGCGCCCGGTCAGCTTCAGGTAACTGATGGTTTGCTCGTCGATATAAAACATGGCCGCCGTGGAGCCGAATTCCGGCGCCATGTTGGCGATCGTCGCGCGGTCGCCCAGGGTCAGTTTGGCGGCGCCCTCGCCAAAGAATTCGAGGTAGGACGAGACCACTTTTTGCTGGCGCAGGAACTCGGTGAGCGCCAGCACGATATCGGTGGCGGTGATGCCCGGCTGGCGCTGGCCAGTCAGCTCGACGCCGATGATGTCGGGCAGGCGCATCCACGAGGCGCGGCCCAGCATCACGCTTTCCGCTTCCAGGCCGCCGACGCCGACGGCCAGCACGCCCAGCGCGTCGACCATGGGCGTGTGCGAATCGGTGCCGACCAGGGTGTCCGGGAAGGCCACGCCGTCCACCGTCTGCACCACCGGCGACATGCGCTCCAGATTGATCTGGTGCAGGATGCCGTTACCGGGCGGGATCACATCGACGTTCTTGAAGGCTTTCTTGGTCCAGTTGATGAAGTCGAAACGGTCTTCATTGCGGCGCTCTTCGATGGCGCGGTTCTTTTCAAAAGCCTGCGGGTCGAAGCCGCCGCACTCGACGGCCAGCGAGTGATCCACCACCAGTTGCGTCGGCACGACCGGATTGACCAGGGCCGGGTCGCCACCCTGGGCGGCGATGGCGTCGCGCAGGCCGGCCAGGTCGACCAGCGCGGTCTGGCCGAGAATGTCGTGGCACACCACGCGCGCCGGGAACCACGGAAAGTCGAGGTCGCGGCGCCGTTCGATGAGCTGGCTCAGCGAAGCGTTCAGGGTGGCCGGATCGCAGCGCCGCACCAGGTTTTCAGCCAGCACGCGCGAAGTGTAGGGCAGCTTGGCGTAGGCGCCCGGCGCGATGGCGTCGACGGCGGCGCGCGCGTCGAAGTAATCGAGTTGCGTCCCGGGCAGGGCCTTGCGGTATTTGATGTTCATCATGTGCGCTCCTTGATAGGCACGAATTGCAGGTCGTCCGGGCCGACGTAATTGGCGCTCGGGCGGATGATCTTGTTGTCGATGCGCTGCTCGATGATGTGGGCGGCCCAGCCGGAAGTGCGCGAAATGACGAACAGCGGCGTGAACATGGCCGTCGGCACGCCCATCATGTGGTAGGACACGGCCGAGAACCAGTCCAGGTTGGGGAACATCTTCTTGATATCCCACATGACCGTTTCCAGGCGTTCGGCGATATCGAACATCTTGGTCGAACCGGCTTCCTCGGACAGCATGCGCGCCACTTCCTTGATCACCACGTTGCGCGGATCGGAGATGGTGTAGACGGGATGGCCGAAGCCGATCACCACTTCCTTGTTGGCGACGCGGTTGCGGATATCGGCTTCCGCTTCGTCGGCGTTTTCGTAGCGCTTCTGGATTTCAAAGGCCGCCTCGTTGGCGCCGCCGTGCTTGGGACCGCGCAGCGCGCCGATGGCGCCGGTGATCGCCGAGTGGATGTCGGAACCGGTGCCGGCGATGACGCGGCTGGCGAAGGTGGAGGCGTTGAATTCGTGTTCCGCGTACAGGATCAGGGAAATATGCATGGCCTTGACCCAGGACTCGCACGGTTTCTTGCCGTGCAAGAGGTGCAGGAAATGGCCGCCGATGGAATCGTCGTCGGTTTCCGTTTCGATGCGCTTGCCGTTGTGGCTGTAGTGATACCAGTACAGCAACATCGAGCCGAAGGACGCCATCAAACGGTCGGCGATGTCGCGCGCGCCGGGGGCGTTATGGTCGTCCTTTTCCGGCAGCGTGCAGCCCAGCACGGAGACGCCGGTGCGCATCACATCCATCGGGTGGCTGGACGCGGGCAGCGCCTCCAGCGCCGATTTAAGCGAGGCGGGCAAGCCGCGCAGCGAGCGCAGCTTGCCCTTGTAGCCGGCCAGCTCGGCGCTGGTCGGCAGTTTGCCGTGCACCAGCAGGTAAGCGATTTCCTCGAATTCGCAGGTGGTGGCCACGTCCAGGATATCGTAGCCGCGGTAATGCAAGTCGTTGCCGGTCTTGCCGACCGAGCACAGCGCCGTGTTGCCGGCGGTGACGCCGGACAGGGCGACGGATTTTTTTGGTTTGAAGCCAACTGCTTGTTCAACACTCATGTCAAGTCTCCAGATACGGTAGCGGAATTAGTTTGGATTAGTTGGGATTATTTTTTTTGCGCGGCGAACAGCGCGTCCAGCTTTTGTTCAAAGCTGTGATAGTTGATGCGTTCATACAGTTCCATGCGCGTTTGCATGGTGTCGACCACGTTTTGCTGGGTGCCGTCGCGGCGGATGGCCGTGTAGACGTTTTCGGCGGCCTTGTTCATGGCGCGGAAAGCCGACAGCGGATACAGCACCAGGCCGACGTCGGCGCCCTTCAGTTCTTCGGTGGTGAACAGCGGCGTCGCGCCGAATTCGGTGATATTGGCCAGCACCGGCACCTTCACCGCCTTGGCGAATTGCGCATACATGGCCAGGTCGGTGATCGCTTCCGGGAAGATCATGTCGGCGCCCGCCTCGACGCAGGCGACGGCCCGCTCCAGCGCCGATTCCAGGCCTTCGACGGCAAGCGCGTCGGTGCGCGCCATGATGACGAAGTTATCGTCCGTGCGGGCATCGACGGCGGCCTTGATGCGGTCGATCATTTCTTGCAGGGTGACGATTTCCTTGCCCGGACGGTGGCCGCAGCGCTTGGCGCCGACCTGGTCTTCGATGTGCATGGCGGCGGCGCCGAACTTGATCATGGACTTGACGGTACGCGCCACGTTGAAGGCGGACGCGCCGAAGCCGGTGTCGACGTCGACCAGCAGCGGCAAGTCGCACACGTCGGTGATGCGGCGCACGTCGGTGAGCACATCGTCCAGATTGGAGATGCCCAGGTCGGGCAAGCCGAGCGAGCCGGCCGCGACGCCGCCACCGGAAAGATAGATGGCCTTGAAGCCGGCGCGCTTGGCCAGCAGCGCGTGGTTGGCGTTGATGGCGCCGACCACTTGCAGAGGGGACTCTTCTTGAACGGCTTTGCGGAATGCGGCACCGGCGGAATATTGGCTCATGTCTTGACCTTTCGTTATTGCGTGGGGTGACGCGGAACTCGCGTTACATAGGGTTGCGGATTGTGTTGCAAGGGCCGTGCCAGCCCGGGCCGGTGCCGATTGCTTGCGGATATTTTGAGTGAAATCAAGCGCTTGGCTCGAGTTCGCGAGTCGGGCGTGCGAACAGACGGGCGCGCGGATGTTGCAGGCATGTTTCACAGTGAAACATGGAAACGCGGATGAACTGAATTTGAAACAAATTCTATCCACTCCATCCGGCAACAAGGGGGCGCTCAGGACGGATAGTGGCGATGTCGCCGCTGTCGTCAAGAACGCCAAGTATTTCAAGATTCCGCTGCTGCAGTCCAAAGACAGCAAGATCTTTTACAACGGAAAACTCGAGCGCGCCAGGGTCGACAAGCAAACCGTGCTCTACTTCGCCGTCAGCGCCAACATGCCGGTGCCGGCATCACATTACATCAGTTCATGCTTGCGTGAGCTTCAAGAAGCTGTCGATGATGTGGAAGTGGTCTTCGAAGAATTCCTCTTCCATCGACACCAGGCGGGCTATCGGCACCCAGGCCGCCAGTTGGGCGTCGTCGGCGCCCTCGATGCTGGGCAGCTGATCCAGGTTCAGGTCGAAGAAGTGGGCGTGCGTGATGGTGCGGCCGCGCTGGCTGCGATCGGGATGGTCGAACACCTTGACGTCGACCAGGGCGTCTTCCAGCATCGCGTCGAGCACGCCGATCCGGGTTTCCTCGCCCAGTTCGCGGATGGCGCCTTGCAGCAGGCGCTCACGCTGTTCGACGAAGCCGCCGGGAACGGCCCACAGTCCCTTGCCCGGAAAGCCGCCGCGCTTGATCAGCAAGAGGTGGCCGGCCGCCTTGACGACCGCGTCGACGGTGGAAAAGATCGGCGCGTACGGCGCCGTCTTCCAGGCCGCTTTGTAACGCGCCACCTGCGTATGCTCTTGCAGCAGCGCCGCGAAATACGGCAGCATCGTCCACGCCTTCAGGTACTGGCGCACCGCGCGCGGCACCAGTCCGGCCAGCACTTCCAGCGAGATATCGAGATCCTCGGCCTCGAACAGGATGCGGCGGATGGCCGTGGCGTCGATGTCGAGTTCCGTTTCGGCGGCCAGCAGGCGCCACTGCGGGAAGTGGTTCAGGTAGTAGCTGGACGGGTCCTTGAAGTGGCCGACCAGGACGATGCGCGCGGCGCCCGGCGCGCAAGTGGCCACGCCCTCGCGCACGCTGGCGGCCCATAAAGCGTCGTCGTAATGGTCGCGCACGGCGGCGTAGGAAACGCGTTCGCGCTCACCCTCGCCCAAGGTGGCGGCGATCATCGCGGCCCGGTCTTGCCAGGTGAAGGGATTCTTGGCGCTGCGGGCGTGGAAGGAAGAGCCGAGCACCACCACCACTTTTTCGGCGCCGGCCAGCGCCAGCGCCAGCAAGTTGGCATGGCCGTTGTGGAAGGGTTGGAAGCGTCCGATCAGGACGGCGACGTCGGCCTTGACTGCTGTATTCATGTTTTTCTTTCTGAGAATTCCATATGGGTCGGTGATACTTCAGCAGCATTACTACATCAGTAATACTTCGCCGCGATCGGCATTTGGCGGCCGCTGCCGAAGGCGCGCGCGCGCACCCGGATGATGGGCGGCGCCTGCCGCCGTTTGTACTCGTTGCGGCCGACCATGGTCTGGATGCGCGTCACCAGCGCGGCCCCGGCATCGTCCGCCACCAGCTTCTCGACGAACTGGCGGGCGTGCTGGAATTCGCCCACCGGCAGGCGCGCGCCTTCGATATGCCACTTCAGGATTTCATCCAGCACTTCATAAGGCGGCAGGCTGTCCGTGTCTTGCTGGCCCGGCGCCAGCTCGGCCGAAGGCGGCTTGGTCAGCACGGCTTCCGGTATCAGTTCGCGTCCGGCCGCGTCGTTGACGTGGCGCGACAGCGCGAACACTTCCGTCTTGTACAGGTCGCCGATCAGTCCCAGGCCGCCATTCGTGTCGCCATACAGGGTGCAGTAGCCTACCGATATCTCGCTCTTGTTGCCGGTCGTCAGAAGCAGCGCGCCGAAAGTGTTCGAAAACGCCATCAGGATGGTGCCGCGCACGCGCGCCTGCAGGTTTTCCAGCGATAGCCCGCGCAGCGGCGCGTCGAACGCGGCGCCGAATCCCTCGGCGTATTTTTCCACCAGGGCCAGGATCGGATGCGTGTACAGCTTGATGCCCAGGTTGTCGCACAGCGCGACCGAGTCGGACACCGAGCCGGCGCTCGAATAGGCCGACGGCATGGTGATCGCCAGGACATTCTCCGGGCCCAGCGCTTCCGCCGCCAGCGCCAGGGTCAGGGCGGAATCGATGCCGCCCGAGGAACCGACCACCACGCTGGAAAAGCCGCAGCGGCGCGCATAGTCGCGCAAGCCGAGCACGATCTGGCGCCTGGTGAATTCCGGCGCCGACAGGCCGACCGCGTCCGGCACCGGCAGCGCCGCGCCGTCGACGCCGGCAAAGCGGGCGCCGTCGAAGCCGATCAGCTGGAAGTCTTCGCAAAAGCGCGCCGCCTCGAAGGCCACGCCTTGCGTCGGCGAGACGGCGAAGGAGGCGCCGTCGAACACCAGTTGATCCTGGCCGCCCACCTGGTTCACGTACAGCAGCGGCAGGCCGTTGGCGGCCGATGCCGCCGCGAACAGTTCGTGGCGCTGGCGCCGCTTGCCGATGTCGGACGGGCTGGCGTTCAGGCTGATGACCAGTTGCGCGCCCGCTTCGCGCAAGGCGTCGAAGGGGTTGACGTCGTAGTCGCGGCCGGCGTTGTTCCAGCCATCTTCGCAAATCATGAAGCCGACCCGCTGGCCGCCGACGTCGAGCAGACAGGCGCCGCGCGGGCCCGGCTCGAAGTGGCGGCGCTCGTCGAAAATGCCGTAGGTCGGCAGCAGCTGCTTGTAGTATTCGGCGACGATGGCGCCGTCGCGTATCGCCAGCAGGGCGTTGTGCAGGGGCTTGCCCGGCCCGGCGTTGCGGCGCACGGTGCCGAGCACGGTCGTCAGTCGCGGCACTTGCTTTGATACCCGCAGCACTTCGTCCAGCGCGCCCGCCAGGCGGGCCAGAAAGACGTCGTCCTCCAGATAGTCGCCCGGGTAGTAGCCGCACAGCGAGAGCTCGGAAAACACGGCGATGTCGGCGCCCCGCGCGGCCGCCTGGCGCATGTGCAGGATGGTGGCGGCGGCGTTGCCGGCGAAGTCGCCGATGGTGTAGTTCAACTGGGCGATGGCTAGTTTCAAGGTCGTCATGGCAGCCGCCTCACGCGGGAATGTGGTTGAAGACCTGGCTCAGATAGGCCAGGAAGGTGGTGTCCGTGCATAGCGTCTTGCCGGCCGAATCGGACAGCTTGGCGACCGGCTGGCCGTTGCAGTGCATTAGCTTCATGACGATGTTCAGCGGCGCGAACTGGGTGTCGTTGGACAGGTTGGTGCCGATGCCGAAGCCGGTCATGGTGCGGTCGGCAAAGTGGCGGTACAGGGCCAGCGCGGTCGGCACGTCGAGGCCGTCGGAAAACACCAGGCGCTTGGTGTGCGCGTCCAGGCGCAGCTTGACGTAGTGGGCCAGCGCCTTTTCGCCCCAGACGACGGGGTCGCCGGAATCGTGGCGCAAGCCGTCGAACAGCTTGGCGAAATACAGGTCGAAGTCGGCCAGGAAGGCGTCCATGCCGACGACGTCGGTGAGCGCCGTGCCCAGGTCGCCGCGGTATTCCTGCACCCAGTCTTCCAGCGCCGCCTTCTGGAAGTCGCGCAGGCGCACGTCGAAGGACTGGAAGGCTTGCAGGTACTCGTGCGCCATGGTGCCGATCGGGACCAGGTCGTATTTCTTGGCCAGGTAGACGTTCGAGGTGCCCTTGAAATACTGCGGCACTTCGCGCGCCAGGGTCGCCACGACTTCGTCCTGCCAGGCGCCGGAAAAGCGCCGGCGCACGCCGAAATCGAAGAATTCGAAGGGGTGCCGGCTCGGCGCCTGGGTGCCGAAGTCGCGCAGCAGTTCGATCTTGGCGGCCAGGCGCTTGCGTGCCTCGAGCAGGGCGGCGTCCTGGTCGAAGCGGCGGAAATACAGTTCGTTGACGATGTAGAGCACATAGATTTCAAAGCCCATCACGTGCACCAGCGGCCCCTTGGCGCGGATCAGCAAGGTCGGGCCGTCGGTGTCGACCGTGATGAATTTGCGCTGGAAACGAAACACGGTGAGGAAGTCGGCGAAGTCGCTCTTGATGAAGCGCAGGCCGCGCAGATAGGCCACTTCGTCTTCGCCAAATGAAAGCGCGCACAGGCAATCGAGCTCGCGCTCGACGTCGGCGCGCAGCTCGGCCAGCGGATAGGCCGGCTGGTTGCGGCAGACGAAGGCGTATTCCGTCTGCGTCGACGGGTGGCGGTGCAACAGGGCCTGCCACATCGTGAATTTATAGAGGTCGGTTTCAAGCAGGCTGTGTACGATCGGTTTCATGGGCTGGCCAGTGTGGGTAAGGTTCGGCGCCGCGCCGCGGCGGCGGTCGTGATGCTGTTATCGGTTCAGCGGCGGGCGTTGGCCACCAGTTCCGGCCAGACGTCGGCGGCGCCGGCCGTCTGCAGGCCGCGCGCGCGCATGGCGTCGATGAAGCCCCGCTGCTGGGCCTCGAAGCCGCTCACCGGGCTCATACAGTCGGTCAGCAGCACCAGCTTCGACAGGCCGACGGGCGCGACGTTGGCGACCAGATGCTCGGTGGTGGCTCTGACGCAGTGGCTGCCCGCTTCGCCGCAGATGAAGACGCGCTCCGCGCCCGCCAGCAAGTCGATGAAGCGGGAGTTCAGCTGGGTGCTGGCGTCGTCCCGGTCCGGCACTTCGGCCTGGATCGCCGAATAGTGCTCGGTCCACGGATTGCTGCCCTTGACGACCCGGTTGACGATGCCGGACGCGCCCTCTTCCCAGCGCGCCAGGGCGGCGCCCACGTCGGCGTGCACCGCATGTCCCCAGGTGCCCATTTCGCAGTGCACCGGCCATACCATCAGGGTGTAGCGGCCGGCCGCTTCCAGGGTGTCGAGGTAGGCCAGCACGCGCGCCAGGGCGGCGGGATCGCGCGGCAGGTAGCGGCCGGCGCGCACGTCGGCGGCGGCGATTTGCGTGAAAGGGGGAACTTCGCCCTGCCCGCCATCCATCCAAAAGGTCGGATGGGCGATGTCGAGACGGTGGTGGGAGTCGAGCGTCACGCTGATGCCGGACAGGCCGGCGTGGCCGCGATCGATCAGCTCGGCCACCTTGAGCATGTCGGCATGGGCGCCCGGCACCGGCAGGGCCGGCGCGCCGTCGCGCGGGTCGGCCGGCAGATAACTGGCTGGCAAATCGCAAAAATCGTTTTGCGGGTCGATGACGAGCAGGTGGAAGTCATGCTTCATGTCTTGTCCTTTTGATGTTGTGCCTAAAGCATAATTCATTTAGTTATGTTTTGCAACTAAGTATTCAAATTGAGTCGGCTGCAGATGATTTACTCTGAGAGAAATCAAAAAATTCACGCTTCGCGCAAAAAAAACATAGGATTCATTTTGAAACTAAGTATAATTCAAGTACGAACTTCCCACCCACTTGCCACCGGAGCGACGCGTGACCCCTATCATCTGCACCGTGGACGCCGCCCTGCTCACCCTGCGCGACGAAGGCCTGTCTGTGGCCTTGCTCAAGCGCGAGCATGAACCCTACAAGGGCGTCGCCGCCCTGCCCGGCGGCTATATCCACGCCGACGAAGACTTGTGCGCCGGCGATGCCGCCCTGCGCGTGCTGAAAAAAAAGACCGGCATCGACGTCCCCTACCTGGAACAGCTGGCCACATTTTCGGGTCCGGCGCGCGATCCGCGCGGCTGGTCCGTCTCGATTGCCTATTATGCATTAGTGCCGTACGAAATCATCGCACGCGCCGCTCACCCGGGCGTGCAACTGGCCGGCGTCGACCGCCTGCATACCCTGCCCTTCGATCACAGGGCCATCGTCGAAACGGCGCTGGAGCGGCTGCGCGGCAAGAGCCAGTATTCTTCGCTGCCCTGTCATCTGGCTGGCGAAGTGTTCACGCTGCCGCAGTTGCAAAAGGTGTACGAGGCCTTGATGGGCGAGCCGCTCAACAAGGTGAGCTTTCGCCGCAAGATGCAAGAGATGGATGCGATCGAAGCGATAGCCGGAGAAATGGAGCCGGCCAGCGCGCACCGGCCGGCGCAGTTGTACCGCCTCAAGCAGGAATTCCGTGCGCAGTTGCGGCTGCTCAAGCGCGGGCTGTAAGCGAACTTTTTCAGGCCGCGACCGAGACTTTCGCGGCCCTCATTTCAACATCAATTTTCGAGGTGGCTCATGGATATCATCGACAGAGTCAAGTGGGATGGCGGCGCCGACCTGCTGGCCTGGAAATACCCCTCGCAAGAGCTATCCAGCTTCACCCAGCTCATCGTCAACGAAACCCAGGAGGCTTTCGTCGTCAAGGACGGCGTCTACGAAGGCCCGTTCGGCGCCGGCCGGCATACCCTGTCGACTGAAAACATCCCCCTGCTGCGCAAGCTGATCGGCCTGCCCTTCGGCGGCAAGTCGCCGTTCAGCGCCGAAGTCTGGTTCGTCAACAAGGCCATCAATCTGGATATCCGCTGGGGCACGCCGGACCCGATCCAGCTGCAAGATCCGAAGTTCGGCATCATGGTGCCGCTGCGCGCCTTCGGCCAGTACGGTATCCGCATCGACGACGCCAGGCTGTTCCTGCACTCATTCGTCGGCACCCTGGCGCGCTTCGACAGCGCCACCCTGGCCGAGCATTTCCGCGGCCTGCTCACCACGCGCATCAAGGGCGCCATCGCCAAGGCCATCATCGACAGCGGCCTGTCGGTCCTGGAAGTGTCGGCAAAGCTGGAAACGCTGTCGGCGCAATTGCAGGCCACGCTGGCGGCCGAGGTGGCACGGTACGGCGTCGCCCTCTCGCAGTTCAGCCTGCAATCGATCAATGTGCCGGAGAACGACAGCGCCGTGCAGCAGTTGAAGGCGGCGCTGGCGCGGCGCGCCGAAATGAACATCGTTGGCTTCGACTACCGGCAAGAGCGCAGCTTCGACGTCCTGCAAGCGGCGGCCCGCAATGAAGGCGGGGCCGGCTCCCTGCTGGGTGCGGGCATGGGCGCGGGCATGGGCCTGTCGCTGGGCGCGGCCGTCGGGAACGGCTTTGGCGAACTGGCAATGCAGATGCACGCGGCCCCTGCGCCGGAGCCCGCGGCGGCGGCCGGGCACGGCGCGCGCATCCAGTTGCTCAGGGAGCTGGGCGAACTGCGCAGCCAGAACATCCTCAGCGAAGCCGAGTTTGAAGCGGAAAAAAACGCATCCTGGCCAG
>DMYQ01000208.1:12234-26720 GCA_003482555.1 Janthinobacterium sp.
CGCCTACCTGCGCGCACACGCGACGCACGCCACGGGTGCGCGCACGATCAGTTGCCGCGGCCAGCGCTACCAGGTGCTGGCCCACCTGGGCCGGGGCGGCAACGCCGACGTCGTACTGGCGCAGAGAACTGGGCCGTTCGCCGAACGCGTCGTAATTAAAACGGCGCTGGCCTCGGCCGCGCGACCACGGCATCCTGATCATCGGCTGGGCCGGCGCGCGGCGGCGCGGCGGCGCCCACACGCCGGCGCGCGACCTGATGCAGTCGGCATGGGCCATCCGCGCCATGCTGTGCGGCGGCGCCGGCCAACCGGCCATCCCGGCCGCAACGCCGGCGCCGCTGGCCAAGCTGTTGGAGCGGGCCAGCGAAGACGCGTCCTGCTGCGCGACCATCGACGCGCAAGAGCTGGACGCGGTCCTGGTCGCGGCCGCCCGCGCCGCCTTCGGCCCGGCCCGATTCCTCCCTTTCAACCCCGCGGCGCCAACTTAAACAGAAGGAACACTCATGGGAGACGGAAATTACTCGCACGCGGCGCACGCCGCCATCATCGCCGACCGTTCGGCGGCCGGCGGCGCCGAAGTCTTCACGCAGCGCGGCTGCCACCCTTTGATGAATCCGCACGGCCTGGCCATGCGCGAATCGCGCGACAGCGCCGACCATCCGAATTCGCTGGCCATCGTCTTCGCCCTCGACATCACCGGCTCGATGGGCGGCATCCCGAAAATCCTGGCCACGCGCGAACTGCCGACCTTCATGACCTTGCTGACCGCCTGCGGCGTGCCCGACCCGCAACTGCTGTTCATGGCCATCGGCGACGCCGTGCCCGACGGCGCGCCGCTGCAGGTGGGCCAGTTCGAATCGACCGCGCAATTGATGGATCAATGGCTGACCTGGTCTTACCTGGAAGGGGGCGGCGGCGGCGGCAGCGGCGAGGAAAGCTACGAGCTGGCCTTCTACATGGCGGCCCAGCACACCGACCTCGATTGCTGGGTCAAGCGCAAGAAAAAAGGCTACCTCTTCCTGACTGGCGACGAACTGCCCTACCCGGCCGTGTCGCGCCATCAGATCGCCGGCCTGGTCGGTGAAAAGCTCGATGCCGACATTCCGATCGAAGAAGTCATCGCGGCGGCGGCGGAAAGCTATCACCTGTTCTTCCTGGTGCCCGACCTGAAGCGGCGCCACCGCTGCGAAGGCCGCTGGCGCGAACTGTTGGGCGACAACGTCATCTGCATGGAAGCGCCGGAAGACGCCTGCGCCGTGGCGGCCGCCATCGTCGGCCTGACGGAAGGCGCGATTGCCGACATGGCCGCACTGACGCGCACCCTGGGCGCGAACGGCATCAGCGCCGCGCGCACCTCGGCCATCGTGCGCGCGCTGCGCCCGTACGCCGACCTGCTCGACCCGAACGCCGTGCAAAACATCCACACGCCGGCGAGCGCGCCGGCGCCAGCGCCGACAACGGGCGCATGGTGGAAACGCCTGTTCGATTGAAGCGGCGCTCATGACTTCGACCCGTCTGGTCTCGGTGCTGGGACTCGGTTTCGGCGACTGCGGCAAAGGCCTGTTCGTCGACTACCTGTGCCGGCGCTGGCGCGCGCACACGGTGGTGCGCTTCAACGGCGGCGCCCAGGCTGGCCACAACGTCGTGCTGCCGGACGGGCGCCACCACACGTTTTCACAATTCGGCGCCGGCAGCTTCGTGGCGGGAGTGGCCACCCTGCTGGCCTATCCGGTCATCGTCCACCCCACGGCGCTGCTGGTGGAAGAGGCGTTTCTGCGGCGCGCCGGCGTGCACGACGGCCTGCGCCGCATGATGATCGACGGGCGCTGCCGCGTGACGACGCCGTTTCACCAGGCGGCCGGGCGCATGCGCGAGCTGGAACGGGGAGCGCAAGCGCACGGCAGTTGCGGCGTCGGCGTCGGCGAGACCGTCAGGCACGGTCTGGAGCATCCGCAACAGATCCTGCGCTACGCCGACCTGGAAACGCCGGCCGCCGCGCTGGAAAAGCTGGACGCCATCCGGCGCACCCTGCTGGCGCAGTTCGAACCCCTTTGCGCAGCCCCGGCCAACGATGCGGAATATGCGGCCGAGTTGCTGGTCTTGCGGGACGCATCGATGGCGTGGCGCTGGCTGGAACGGGCGCGCGAGCTGACCCGCATCATCCGGCCGGCGACCCGGGCGATGGTGGCCGAACGCCTGCACCGTGCCGGCACCGTCCTGTTTGAAGGCGCGCAAGGCGTGCTGCTCGACGAATGGCGCGGCTTTCGTCCACACACGACGTGGAGCAGCATTCATCCGGAATCGGTGGCGGCGGTGGCGGCGGACGCCGGCCAGCATGGGCGCATCGAGCATCTGGGCGTGCTGCGCTCGTACATGGCGCGGCATGGCCAGGGCCCGCTGCCGAGCCACGATCCGGCCCTGGATCGCCTGGCCGAACCGCACAATGCCAGCGCTGGCTGGCAGGGCAATTTCCGGCGCGGCCATCCCGACGCCGTGCTGCTGCGCTACGCCCTGGCGGTGGCCGGGCCGCTCGACGGTCTGCTGGTCAGCCATCTCGACGTGTTCGACCGGGAAAACACCTTGCGCTGGTGCGTCGCCTACGACGCCGCGGAAACGGCACAAGACAGCGCCATCTGCCTGCGCGAGGACGCCACCGGCCTGGTCAAGACCTTGCTGGCCAGCGCGGAAAACGATCTGGCACACCAGGCCCTGCTGGCCGGTCTGCTGGCCTCGGCGAGCCCGCATTTTGAAACGGGCGCAGCCGCCATGAGCGCAAGCACATTCGTCGCGGATCTCGAAAGGCTGGCCAAGGTAAAGGTTCTGTTTGGCGCGTTTGGCGCGACCCATCAAAAAGTCGGGGAGTATGGGATCAGGCCATCCCCGCCCTGAGCGCGCGCCGACTTTGCGCGAGCCGCCGCCGGCCGTCCCCCCAATCCACCGAACTTAGCAGCCGCTCTGGCTCGGCCACGCTCAAATGCAGACGACAGAGGTTTACCTTCGGGCAGATCCAATGGAAAAATAGAGACCGTTGACGGTATGACGCCGCTACGGCTGAAGCGGGGTTGATTTACAGTTCCAGACAAACTGATTTCGTTATTAAAGATCAGGCAATGCACACGGGCGCGCAATCCCTACAGGCGATTCTGGGCGTTGATCGGCGCCTGTGGGGCCGCTCATTCTTGTATCGGGTACAATCGACGGCAAACGGCCAGCAGCGATCATAAGATAGAGCGGTCAGAAAAATAAATGGAAAGAACGGATGGTACGTCTAAACTGTTCGGGCGTGATATTTTGTTCTCATCTGGACGAGAGGCATTTGTTCGAGTGGGCCATGCAAATTCCGGGCGCACTTCGGTGGGAGCAAGATACTCTTGTGTTGAAGTCATTGAACCTCAGCCAAGCCTCTTTACTAGACTTGCTGGCACTTTTTTCTCGGTATCAAATACCTATGCAGCAGCTGGCTCAGTTTAGAAATTCCAGGAATGAAGGGTGGTTTTCCGCGCCACAGATGTATTGGCACACACAGGTTTTCGGCTAGGCTGCACCCGGCCACAAGCAGACGTTCGTCAAGCCGCAGAGCGAACGTAAATCGGTTGTCAAAATCACTTTGAAGTAAGACGAAAAATGAAGATATATCGTTGGACTAGCTACTCCATGATTATCCCCGGTGGCAATGGCGCTGCCGGGGTGACTGGAGAACCTTATGAAAGATATGTCACGTGCGCTTCGGCGTCATCATGCTGCACGAATTAAGCAGGTACGCCGTTTCTATTTTGGAATCGATAACTCTACTGACTTACGCCGTCTAGGCATGTTATTACACACTTCCACGCTTTGTAGTTGCTGGATGTGCGGCAACCCAAGGCGCTATGGTGGACTTAGCCTGGCGGAATTACTTCACTCAGTGAAGTTGGGCGAAGACGCATAAGCCCACTCAGAGGGCAGTCTTGGGCCAGGAGCCGCCATTCATGCATCACCTTAATTTGATGCTGCATTGATAACGGCTCGGTTTCAGGATGGAAGAGTAGTATGGCGATGTTTGCGCATACACGTACTTGCGCCGCGACAGCAATGCCACTCTCACAAATGAAATTTCTGAATCGTCCGGCTGACCCTTGCGTCCCTAACCGGATCTCCACCTGGTGGTGAATGCAATGTTTCAATTTAGAAGCAACGCAAACCCGGAACCGGTAGTGCGCTAGTTCACTGCTGGCGCTTCCGATGCTTCTGCTTTACAAATTTCTGGGCACTGCTTGCTTACTTCGTTCGTGGCATTGCAGGCGCCGCCCGGGCCGGCGTAACAAGCGCCACCTGGCCCCGCGTACCTAGGACCACCTGGTCCGGAATCCTTTGCACCTCCTGGCCCGGCATACAATGGGCCACCCGGCCCTGCGTACCTGGGACCACCTGGTCCTGCATAAGCTGCTCCACCGGGCCCTGCGTAGCAAGCACCGCCAGGAGTCGTGGAGCATGAATTGCTCGCCACTGCTGTCGTTGCTGGCTCGATTCGAGTAGTCGTGCAACCGGAAAAAGCGACGGCGAAAAGTAACGATACGGACGATCTAAGTATTCTCATCAGATGCCTAATTTGTGAGTTGTTGAATCCAAAGCTTAAGAAATTCGCTTTTGGGACGAAACCATTTTGGTGCCGACGGGTCTCTATCGGCCGAGTCCAGGCAGTGGCATTTCGCGCCCCATTGACCGGGCCTCATCGCAACATTGGTTTATTTGCAAGTCTACTCGATGTCGGCACCCAATGGGAAAAATTAGTGCCCGTCTGGTGCGGGAAGCTTGCGCGCGAACTGAAAGATGAATAGATGTACCGTACAGTTACACCCAACTGTGCCACTGTCATCGAGACAGCGTGCACCTCCCACAAGGGTCGAATTTGTACATTTGAGACATCACCGCCCGAGCGTACCACGTAGGTACCGACCGACGTGAGAGCGTCAGGAAGAGCGGAGAGTGCATGAACTCGGAAAACTAGGTGAACAAGGACGGTAAACACATGGCGGCCAATGATGATCAGAAAGATCTTCATTGGCCACCGCCCTGCTCCTCGAACCCCGCGCAATCAGGGCGGCCCGCGCGAAACGGCACTCCTATCAAGAATTAAATGACGTCGATGGCGGAAAAATGGGCCGCCCGCCTGAGTTCGGTGGCTTGCCCCGTCCCCGGGTCGGAAAAGGGCGGGGAAAATCAAGCCTTGAGCACCGTTTGAGCGTAGCGGTTCGATAGTTTTTCATGAAATACAAGCATCGATTTCGAGCGTTTGAATTTCTTGACGCCGGCCGTGAAAATCAGGGAGGTCAACACGAAATAGAAGCTGCAATAGATATACACCGGTATCAAGACACTGGTTCCGGTGGCCGCTATCAGCACATTGCAACGACTCAGCAATTCGCTGACACCCACCAGCGAGGAAGCGCTGGAGGCGACAAAAGAAATCAGAAACGCATTGATCCAGGTTGGGATGAACAGCAGCGCCGCATCGATATCGCCCTTGGACCAGGCCCGGTAGGCGACGACCAGACTCTCCGACGTGAACGCCAGCGGCGATGCCGACAGGCCGATCACTGCCTTCAACCATTGCGGAATTTGAACGATCCACGCCGTGCCCGGCACAGTAAATTCACTGGGGAGCACGAACACCGCGTAAAAAATCAGGGCCAGAGTCGGCACGCCCCTGAAAAATTTGGATAACTGGGTCGCCAGATACGCCATTTTCCCGTTGCCTTTCAACCTCAACCAGGCTAGACCACCGCCCAGCAAGGTTCCCAGACTGACGGCGCAGATGGCGATGAATATATTCCACAGGAAGCCCTGGAGTAAAAATGGCGTCCATGTCAGCAGAAAGACCAGGGTCTCATTCTTCATGGCTGGCGCCTCTTAAAATGACATGCTTTTCCACATAGTTGAACAGCCAGGTCCACATGCTCGTAATCATGTAAAAAGTCAGCAACAACACTGTCATGATCAAAAAAATGTTTCCCTTCTCGGCGATCAGCAAGCTACTGGCGCTCAATAATTCGGGAATGGCGATGGCCGATGCGATCATGGTTTGCTTGGTAAGATTGATCAAGGCCTGTTTGATCGGCCAGCTTGAATATTGCGCGGTTTGAACGAGGTTACCGAGCGATAGAATAAATTCGGGGCGATATCCGCGGATATGCCTTGCCGCCTCCAGAAATGCACTCATGATCAAACCGGCGGTGTAATACCCGAAGCAGAAGGAGGCGACCCCGAAAGCGGAAATCTTCACGCCGAAATCGCGCATCGCGAGGGCGCCCACGCCGAAAAATATCAGATACATCATCAGCAGCGGCGGGGTCAGCCTACCGTAGGCCATGACGGCGGAAATCAAGCGGTTGCGCCACGAATCCTTGCCATCGACGATAAGCGAGGCGCCCACGCCGAGCACGATACTGATGACGATGCTGAAGGCGATCAAGAGCATCGTGTACACAATTCCCTGAACAAACTGAACCCGATCGTAAGGATCGTAGATAAAATTGAGATCCACCCCCAGTTGCTCCTTGATCCACAAACCCAGCGCCTGTATGCCTTTCACTTCGCTGCTTGAAACGTATTCATTTCTCCGGCATTCGGGACTCCACAGACCGGCCTTGTTCCTCACGCATTTATAATTGCCCGCCGCGTCGCGCCCGGACCAGATCGCGGTCTGCGCCCGCAGCCAGTCGGTGTTTACGATGTCCCATTTTTTATCCTCGGCCAGCAGCCATCCGCTGCGATGCAGATCGGCCAGCAGATTTCCCAGGGTGATATCGAGCGCCTTGCCTTGTTCATTGCGCGCGATAAAAATCGCCAGCGGCGTCACCAGGGCATTTCGCAAAGGCATCTTGTAAGCGCTCCACTCGGGAAGCTTCACGGTGTTCGCCAGGGCGGGGGTCGCGTACAAAAAACCCGAACATTGGCCGCTTTTCAGGGCCAGTTGGGCGTCGCGCACGGTTTTATAGTTTTGCAGATGCAGCAGATAGCGCTCGCTCATCGGCTTGTTGAAGTAGCTTCCCTGCACCGCGCAAATGGTGCTGTCCCGAATTTTATCCCATGCGTTCACGGCCAGATTCGGTGCGAACAGCACGTTGACGCTGGTCTCGTTGTAACCGGGCTCGATCGCTGTTGCGATCAGTCTTCGCGCCGCCGTGTCGCCCACGGTGGCGATGAGGATATCGACATCGCCCAGTTCCAGTTTCTGAAACCTGTTTTCCGTGGTGATGCCGACTTTTTTAAGCTTGACACCGAGCTTGTCGGCAATGAGTTCGGCAATATCGCTCTCAAAACCGACGATTTCCCCCTTTGAATTGATCGAATTATAGGGGCTGAAATCCGTCTTGACCCCGACGCGCACGATGCCGCTCTTCTTGATGCTGTCCAGTGTCTTGCTGGGATTCACTTGTTCCGCACAAACATTAAGTGAAATGAAAAACAATACGATTAATTGGATTTTTTTGAGCATTTTTTTTATGAAACAGTCCGCATCATCCAATATATTTGTGACTAGAAACGGTGGCATGCGCGGGCGCAAGGCCGCGTTTTTTCTTGATGTACAGCGCCACCCCTTCCTTCATTTTTTCCAGGGTTCCCCGCTCCACATACATGCCCTTGTTTTGCCGGATAGGGTCGAGCACGTAGCGTGATTCCTGAATGAAGCGCTGGCACTCCGTGAGAAGAGGATCCAGATGATTCCGCTTGTTCTGTTCCCACTGCGCCATCCAGCCATCCTCGATGATGTTTTTGCACAGGATATTCAAGACACTGCTGGTGCTGTTATTCGCCAGGTAATAACAGCCGAGCAGCGGGGAAACCAGGAAAATATTCGATGAAAGCGCGTCCATGGTCGGCCCGCTCAAGATCAAATTCACCTTCTTCATTTCCTTGTAGCGCGCACCCATGATCATGATTTTCTGACAGGTGGTGGCGATGGCGGCGGCGGCGGCGACCGCCGGCCCCGTGACACCGCCCAGATCCGCAAACAGGCCCGCCGTCGACGCCGCAAGCTGGGTGGTCTGGATGGCCGCCAGGGTGGCGTGCTCGTTGCGGCTGGTGCGCAATAGCGTTGCCACCGCATCGCAAGCGTCGCTGGCATCGCCAGGCAATAAAAACGTGCGCTGGACGGAGGTCTTTTTGGATTTGTGCCAGTCCATGGCCGCCGTGCCCAAGTTGCTGGCGGCCTTGCCGCCGGCCTTGACTTGCTGCACCAGGGGCAGCGCGGAACTGATGAAATCGGCCAGAAATTCGGCTCCCAGCTCGGCAATGATGACGTCGATCTCCACCGCGTCGAACAGCTCGAACAGCAGACGCAGCACCTTGTCAAAGCCCGGCACCTTCAACATCAGCGAAAAATTAATTCCAGGAACGTGAATTGCGCTGAAATCAATCTCGCCAAGATTGATACTCGGAATTTCGATGGTCGGAATACCGATATCGGGGAGATTGATATCGGGGATGGACAGGTGCGGCAAGCTGATATTCAAGTCGATCGCGAAAAACTCGGGCAGCAGCAGCCGCAAGCGGGGAAACACGATGTCGAAATCGATGTTGAAAATTTTACTGAGGTCAAGTAAAAACGATGGGATGCTAATGCTCGGAAATTTTATCGCGATCCCATACACCAGGGCGCGCAGGGATATATTGGGAAGAAAATCCTTGAACTTCAGGATGCCCTTCAGATTGATCCTCACTTGCGGCAGGTTGAAGCCGGGAAGATCGCCCAGTTTGATATCCCTGATCCAGCTCAGATCGAACCCCGGCAAGGACAGGCCGGGAATGCTCAATGCAAGCAGGGCGCGCAAATCGATGCCGCGGAAAATATCGATGTTCAGTTCCGGCACGGCGAAATTCGGAATGTTCACTCCGGGCAGGGCGGCCAGGGTTTTCTTGCATTCCTTGGCGCTGGAAAGCAGGGCTTTGGCGTCCTCGACGCGGCTCTTCGCCCGGATTTTCGTACCGCCAAACATGGCTTGCAAAGACTCTCGACGCTCCCGTTTGATGTGCATGAAAGCGGCTTGCAATTCAATTTCTTCTTTGAAAGTCAGTGCCATGAAATGGATTCCTCAAATCGTGAATGAAGAGCACGGCTGGCGGGAAGCCGGCGCCCTCGGTTCTCAAAACGCGTCGCGGACGGGGCGGTTCTTGCTCGCGCTGAAGCTTGCGGCGCGGCCATGGATCGCTTCCTTCCGTCGACCTTGCGGGTGCTGTTTGAAAGGCGCAAGGAAAAAACAATGCCAGAAGATGCCCCTTGCACCACGCTGGGAATCCTGTTCATTATTTCCGTCAATCAAGTCAAAGTCAAGACGAAGTGCCGCTATTCTTTCGCCGAAAACTGTTGTATTTTCGGGCGTAATTTTTTATCCAATCGAGCATGTCGATCGAAATCCGTGCATGGCGGCGCTCTGGCGGGCGCCGTCGCGGCCACGTCGGCGCCGTCTTCCCGTCCGATGCCTTCCGCCGCCAGCGGCAAGGAACAGGCCAACGATAATTCAGAAAATTTTGACGCCGCAAGGATGTTAATATCTGCAAGACGGGGCAAGAATTTCGACTCATTACATTGACAGCTTTGCTACTCACAGGTTCGCTACACACTTCATGCTCCATCCCTTGGCCAGTTTATGGCGGCAATCGAGCCGCGTCACCTTCTACGAGTCTGGCGGCCAGCCCGGACAGGCACTGTTCAAAAACAGCGGATCAGCAGGCCAAACCCATGCCATGGGATCGCCGCGCAGGTTTCGCTCCGGCGACGACGCCTATAACTATCTGCGTTACTGGCTGGGCGAGCCCGCCGCGCGCGCCGAGCTGAAATGGATTTTGCAAAAATCCGGTCCCTCCCTGGCCACCGCCCATGCCGGCCTGGACGGCTGGCTGCACGCGCTGGCGGCGCGCCTGGTGTCCGGCGCGGTGGTGGTGCTGGAAGAACTGAGCCGGCAAGCCATGCCGGGCCGCTTGGTGGTGGCGCCGAGCGCCGCGCCCGCCGCCGCCGCCGCACTGTCGGAGCTGCCGGCCCTGAGCACCCTGCCCCAGATTCCCGCCGTCCTGAACCTGCTGCCCGCGCTGGAAGACATACAAGTGGAAGGCGCCGAAGTGCTGCCGGAGCTCGATCAATCGATCGAGCAGGTTAACGCCTCGATCGCCAGCGTCAGCGCCGCTTCGCTGTCGCTGGAGCCGGCGCCCGACAAGGTTGCCGACATCCAGGCCTCGCTCAGCGATGCCGCCTCCCGCACCGCGCTGGCGCTGGCCGCGCTGTAAGCCATGAAAGTCATCGACCACGCGCTGCAGGCGCTGCCCCAAAGCGCCGCGCACATCGCCAGCGCGATGGAAACGGCGGCCGCCACGGTGCTCGAACAGGGCCGCACTTTCGCGGCCGAGGTGGCGTCCTGCGCGACCTCGCTGAACACCGACATGGGGGCGCTGGCCGCGCAGATGGCCGCCATTCCCGCGCTGCTCGACCCGGCCCCCATCCTCGCTTGCTGCACCGAGGTGCTGGAGACGGCGGCCAGCGATCTGCGCCAGTTGGCGAGCGACGCGGCCGCCATTCCGCAGCGCCTGCTGGCCCGCGCGGCGGACGCGCGCCAGGTCGTCGAGCAGGCCGCCGCGGCCGCCAAGACCATGTGCGGCCTGCTCCCGGGCCTGGCCGCCCTGGTGCCGGACTTCGCGCCCCACCTGGCTTTTTTCAACACCGTGCCCGGGCGCGGACAGGCGCTGGCGGGACAGGCCATGCAAAGCGCCGCCCTGTTCGAGCGCTATTGCGCGCAACTGCTGCCCCTGTCCAGCCGCTTGACGCAATTGAACGGCGGCGCCGATGCCTCGCAGGCGCTGCTGGTCCAGGCCCGGGGCTTGCAAGACGACAGCCTGGCGCAAGTGCGGCTGCTGCGCGAGTCGCTGCAAGGCAATGTCGGCGACCTGGCGGCGGAGCTGGCGGGCGCCAGTTCGCAAGCCGCTCTGGCGCTCGGCGCGGTGGCCGATCTGATACGCGAAAAAGGCCGCGAGCTGATCGCGCCGCTGCAAGCGCAGATCGATCTGATCGACGGCTTGTGCGCCGCATTGGGCGACGAAGGGGCGGCCTGCGGCGCGCTGTTCGACGCCAGCGCCGCGCAATTGCAGCGCCTGGGCGACATCCTGCTGAAACCGGTCGCCGCCGCGCGCGCCCAGATCGACGCCGTCAACGAGCGCCTCGCCGCCGCCGCCGCGAGCGTGGATACCCTGATCAAGAAGGCGCTGCAACCGCTCGACGCGCTCGACCTGCGCGTGGGCGTCGTCACGCAGGCGATCGAAGACGTCGTGCGCGTCGTTGGCGAGGAAGTGCAGCAACTGCGGCTGCTGCTCGCCGAGATCGACGCCGAAGCCGAAACGGCGAAGGCGGGACTCATCGCCCTGCCCGAAAACTTTGCCCCGGTGCGTAGCAAGATCGCCGAGGCGGTAGCGCTGCTGAGCGAGATCGAGGGTCGCATTCCCGGCTTCGTGGCGCAGACCGGGAGCGCGCTCGACAGCGCCTCCGCGGAACTCGATCAAGCCGAAGACATGTGCAATCACGCCATCGAGGTATGCACGCTGTACATGATGAAGGCGCCGCCGCTGATGCTGGCGCGCACCCTGTTCATGGGCGTGAAGTCCATGATACCGGGCGTCCAGAGCGCCATCGCCAGCGCGCGCCAGGCGGTTCAGGCGGCCGGCACCCAGGCGACGGCGCTGCTCGATCAAGCCATCGTCCTGGTGCAGGCGCTTACCCCCTTGCTGGAGCAGGCGCTGGCCAAGCTGCAAATCGCCATCGACGCGCTGGTCGATGTGTTGACGCGGCTGCAAGCGGCGCTGCAACTGGTCGCGGCGGCGGCGGACGCCATACCGCCGGCCCTCTCCGCGCAGGTGGAAGCGGCTTGCGCCGCCGCGCGCCAGGTGCTCGGCAAGCTGCACGCGGCGGCCGATGCCTGCCTGGCGCAACTGCAGTGCGAGACCCTGGTGCGCAGCCTGCAGCAACAACTGTCGGATCTGCTCGATCGCACTTTTTCTCCCCTGGAGGCGCAAATCGACAAGGCTGGCGCACCCTTGCAAAAGGCGCTGATGCAGGGCAAGGAAGACCTGGGCCAGGCGGTCGAACTGGCGCGCGAGAGTCTGCGCACGGTGAGCGCGACCTTGCAGGCGCCGCAACAGCAAGCCACCCAGGCCTTCGATGAACTGGCCGACATGGTGGCGTCCTGGCAGCCGCGCATCAGCGCCATGGGCGAGGCGGCGCAACTGCAGCTGCGGCAAGCGGGCGACCAGGCGCTTTTTCTGGCCGATCAGGCGACTTTTAATATCGCCAACAGGAATATCGACGCGGCCCAGGCGCCCGCCGCAAGCGATGCGCTGGGCGCGGATTTCGCCGCCGCCTTCGGCCAGATCCAGGCCGATGCGCACGGCGCCGCCGACCGTGGCCAATCGCTGAGCAACTGGCAATCGGCGGCGCAGCGCTCGGGCGACGACAGCTCGGCCAGCGTCGACCAGGCCGTGACGCAGGCGGCGCAAGCCATGGACGAGGTACAGACGGCGGCGGACGGCGCCAGCGCCGGCGCGCGCGACGCCGGCGCGTCGACGCTGGACGGCAAAGCCGTGGCCGCGCAGGTGGAGGCCACGTTTGCCGGCATGCACAAGCAGGCGCAGAGCGCGGCCGATGCGGCCGATGCCGCGCTGGCCCGGATGTCGACTTCGCTCGCATCGGCCAGCGCCGAAGCCGAAACGGTGGGGGCGCCGTATGCCGCCGCCAGCGAACCGCTCCTGGCCGATGTGCGCGGCCGCTGCGACAGCGCCGGCAAGATCGCCAACGAAGGCGCCAGCGCCGAACAGACCTTGAGTAGCGAAATCGCGAGCGCTGAACGCAGCGTCGGTACGGCCTCGCAAGACGCGGCGGCACAGACCGTGAAGTTGAAGGACAGGGCACAGGCCGGCATTGACCAGACACTCAAGCAAGTCCAGTCCGTCCAGGCCCGGGTCGATTCCGCCCGCGCCGATACCATTGCCGCCGAAAATATCGTGGATGCGGAAGTCGTCAAGCACGGCGGCACGTCCACCCGATCCGATCCCGTTAAAGCGGCGGCTGCCGCTGCAACTGCCGCCGCTGCGACCGCGGCCGCGGCCGCGGGCCAGGGCAAGGTGGCGGCCGACGCGGCACCGGCCGCCAGCGCCGCTGTCGGTAAGGCAGCGGGAGCCGGTAGTGCGACGGCCGCCGGCGTAAGCGGCGGTAAGGCAAGCGCGTCGAGCGATACGCACGCCCCGACCGCCGGCGCGACGGCAGCCCCCGAAAAGGCCGGTTTGGCGACAGCTTCGGCCGCATCCGAGGTTCAACCGGACGACGCCGCGAACGCCGCCGTCGCCAGCGATGCGGACGCAAAAACAAGCGCGCGGTCGAGCGGCTCCGGCGCGACGTCAGCGGAAAGCGAAGTATCGACTCCGGCGGCGGCGCCCGCCCGCGACGAAGCCAGTGCATCCGATGCCACGCCCGTGCCCCCATCCACAGGCGCAGCACCCGCCGCCGCGCCGGCTGACACGATTTCGGAAGCGACGCCACCAGCGGCCGGAGTTGGCACGCCGCCGGAGCCGGGCACCAGTAAAAAATCCGCTGCCGTCGAAGCCGCGAACGACGACGCGGCCGTGGCGGTTGCCGGTGCCGCCGCCCCTTCCTCGCAAAAACAGGGCGCACCCGGGGCCGATGGCGCGCCGTCGGCGCCGCTGGGCGCGGGCGCCAATGTCGCGCCCGCCGAAACACCGGCGCGCGCACGACAAGAGGCCCGCGACATCGCTTCAGCCGTGGGCGGCGCGGCGGTGTCGGCAGGCACACATTCCACCCGGGGCGCGGCCGACGCGGCGCAGGCTGGCGCGCGCCATGCGCGGGAAACGCCGGCGGAGAATGTGCGAGCGGCCGCCGCGACGGATGCAATGGCGGAGCGGACGCAAACGCAGTCGCGAGCCGGGACCGAGACCGGGACCGGGGCCGGGGCCGCGCCCGCAATCGAAGCGTCCGATGATGCCAAGCGCACCACCGGCGCCGCGCCGCCAGCGTTGGCCGCCGCAACCGGGAAGGTGACACCGAATGGCAGCGCCGGCGTGTCGCCAGCGGCATCCGCCGACGCCGGGACCGCGGCGTCAACCGGCGCGGCGCGCGGCGACGACGCCGCGCCGAATGATGGCGGAGCCGGCCCGAGCGCCGGACAAACTGCACCGGTCGGGGCCAAGGAGTCAGCGGCGCCGGGCGCCGAAAACGCGGCCGCCACGGACACTGCGGCAGCGGCGGCAGCGGCGGATACGGCGAGCGGTCGGGAATCGCCGGCCACCAATGCAGAGACGACACGGGATGCGGCAGCAAGGGATAGCGCACAGTCAGGCGCGGCGGATGCGGCAACGCCGGCGGCGTCAATGGAGACGCCCTCGGCCAAGTATCCTGCGGCGGGCGATACGCCGGCGTCATCGGCGGCTACGACGGCGCCCGATGCCAAGCAAAC
>DMYQ01000258.1 GCA_003482555.1 Janthinobacterium sp.
CGGATAATTTATTCGCTCCAGTCGCGCGAACGATCCACCGCGCGCTGCCATTTGTGCAGCCGGCTGAGACGCTCGTCGGCCGCCATCTTCGGCTCAAAGCGGCGCGCCATCTGCCATTGCGAGGCGATCTCTTCCAGCGAGACCCAGAAGCCGACGGCCAGCCCGGCCAGGTAGGCCGCACCCAGCGCCGTCGTCTCCGTCACCACCGGACGCACCACCGGCACGTCCAGGATGTCGGCCTGGAATTGCATCATCATGTCGTTGCGGGCGCCGCCACCGTCGACCCGCAACTCGGTCAGCGGAATGGCGGCGTCCTTTTGCATCGCGCTCAAGACGTCGACGTTCTGGTAAGCCACGCCTTCCAGCGCGGCGCGGGCGATGTGGGCGCGCGTGGTGCCGCGCGTGATGCCGACCAGGGTGCCGCGCGCGTAGGGATCCCAGTACGGCGCGCCCAGGCCGGCGAAGGCTGGCACGAAGACCATGCCACCCGTGTCGGGCACGCTGGTCGCCAGGGCTTCCACTTCGGACGAGTCGCGGATGATGCCGAGGCCATCGCGCATCCACTGCACGGCGGCGCCGGCGACAAAGGCGCTGCCTTCGAGCAAATAATCGGTGGAGGCGGCGGTGGAGGCGGCGGTGGAGGCGGCGGCGCCCTCGCCCAGGGTCCAGCCGACGGTCATCAAGAGGCGGTTTTTCGAGGGAATCGGATGCTTGCCGACGTTCATCAGCATGAAGCAGCCGGTGCCAAAGGTGTTTTTCGCCATGCCGGGACGCAGGCAGACCTGGCCGAAGGTGGCCGCCTGCTGGTCGCCGGCAATGCCGGCGATCGGCAACGAAGCGCCCAGCAGCTCGGCGCGGGTGTGCGCGGCAATGCCGCTGCTGGGCACGATCGCCGGCAGCAGCGAGGCGGGGATGTCCAGCAGGTCGAGCAATTCCTGATCCCACTGCAGGGTATTGATATTGAACAGCATGGTGCGCGCGGCATTGCTGGTATCGGTGATGTGGGCGCCGCTCATCTTGTAGATCAGCCAGCTGTCGATGGTGCCGAAGGCTAATTCACCGCGCAGGGCCCGCTCGCGCGCCCGCGGCACATTGTCGAGCAGCCATTTCAGCTTGGTCGCGGAAAAGTAAGCGTCCAGCACCAGGCCGGTCTTTTGCTGGAACAGCTCGGCCTTGCCCTGCTCGTACAATTGCTCGCACAGGGCGGCGTTGCGCCGGTCTTGCCAGACGATGGCGTTGGCCACCGGCTGGCCGCTGGCGCGATCCCACAGCACCGTCGTCTCGCGCTGGTTGGCGATGCCGATGGCGGCGATGTCGGCCGCCGTCACGCCGCTCTCGCGCATGAGCTGGTGCACCACGCCGATCTGCGATTCCCAGATTTCGTTGGCGTCATGCTCGACCCAGCCGGGCTGCGGGAAAATCTGGCGGAACTCTTTTTGCGCCGTCGCGTGCGGGCGTCCCGCGTGATCGAACAGAATGGCGCGCGAACTGGTCGTGCCCTGGTCCAGGGAGAGTATGTATTTGGTCATTTTTTTGAAGAGGCGATACGTGAAAGCGGGAAGGCGCGCGGCCTTCCCGGCAAGCGCAGTGATAGCCCCGGCCGGCCGCTGCGCGGGCCGGGGACTGGTGCCGCCGTGCGACTGGCGGCAAACGACAACTTACTTGACGCGGCCTTCTTTCCAGGCTTGCAGCAACTTCTCGTAGGCGATGGTTTCGCCCTTCGGCTTTTCATTCGCCAGCTTTTTCCACGGCGCCGCGCTATCCGACAGATACTTGTTCGGATCGCCTTTCGGATTGAGCTTGGGCGCGCAATTCTTCATGCCCGCCCTTTGCAGACGGCCCATGATCTGATCCATTTCCTCGGCCAGATTGTCCATCGCGCCCTGCGGCGTTTTCTCGCCCGTCACCGCGATGGCGACGTTCTTCCACCACAGTTGCGCCATCTTCGGATAGTCGGGCACGTTGGTGCCGGTCGGCGTCCACGCCACCCGTGCCGGGCTGCGGTAAAACTCGATCAAGCCGCCGTACTGGTCGGCGTGCTTGGTGAAGTAATCGCTGCGGATATCGGAATCGCGGATGAAGGTCAAGCCGACGAT
This sequence comes from Janthinobacterium sp., assembly GCA_003482555.1. Lineage (GTDB taxonomy): Bacteria > Pseudomonadota > Gammaproteobacteria > Burkholderiales > Burkholderiaceae_D > Janthinobacterium. Next base: position 2,097 of record DMYQ01000258.1, read on the forward strand.
CGATTTCTTCAGCGAGACCGTTTTCGAGGTCACGAACTGGCCGTACAACCAGGCCGCCGACATGCGGTCGGCCGGGGTGCTCTTGAGGAAAGTCCAGGAACCGACGTCTTGATAACCGTTCTGCATGCCCTCTTTCCAGTACGGGCCGTGCGGCGACGGCGCCATGCGCCACTTCGGTTTGCCGTCCGCGTTCACGGCCGGCAAGCCCGGCTTGGTCGCGCCGGCGGTGAACGCGGAGTACCAAAAGATTTGCTGCGCGATCTGGCCCTGGCCCGGCACCGGACCGGCTTCGCCGAAGGTCATGCCCATCGCCGTCGGCGGCGCGTATTTCTTCAGCCAGTCGATGTACTTGGTCAGCGCATACACGGCCGCCGGCGAATTGGTGGCGCCGCCGCGCGACACCGAGGCGCCCACCGGCGTGCACTTGTCGGCCGCCACGCGGATGCCCCATTCGTCGATCGGCAAGCCGTTCGGGATGCCCTTGTCGGCCGCGCCAGCCATCGAGAGCCAGGCATCGGTGAAGCGCCAGCCCAAGGACGGATCCTTCTTGCCATAATCCATGTGGCCGTACACCTTCTTGCCGTCGATTTGCTTGACGTCGTTGGTGAAGAATTCGGCGATGTCTTCATAGGCCGACCAGTTTTGCGGCACGCCCAGCTCGTAGCCATACTTGGCCTTGAACTTCGCTTGCAAGTCCTTGCGCGCGAACCAGTCGGCGCGGAACCAGTACAG
>DMYQ01000099.1:0-577 GCA_003482555.1 Janthinobacterium sp.
TCGGCGTGCGCGCCCAGCCTGCGTAATTTCTTGTGCGAGATTTGCAGCTTGGCCTGGCTGTCGCGCAACTCCTGGGTCATCGCCTTGGCCATCTGGATGGCGCGCATGCGCGACGAGGCCAGGATGTGGAAGAGGGCATAGATCAGCATGGTGCCGATGAAGCCGGCCAGCATCGACAGCCAGGGAAAGTAGGCGTCGAAACGGGTGTACAGATCGCTTTTTTTTGCGCTGAAGCGGGCATGCCACAGGCGCCCGTTGTAATCGATCAGCAGGGTGGTGCTGAACAACTGGCTTTGGCTCGTGTTCTTCCACCATTCTTTGGATGGGAGCATCCTCTGGCTGTCGAAAATGAAAGGGGCCCGTTCGCTGAAATCTTCCCGCGGATGGGCGCGCGAGCCGCCGTCGTACAGCACAAGGCGCACCTGCTCGACGGGCATTTCGCTGAGCACGCCCTGGATCAGGGCCCGCAAATTGAAGCCGATACCGATCGAACCGATATACGCGGCGCGCCGTTCGGCCACGTTGGCCAGCGGCAAGCCGGCGCGATAAATCGGCAGGCGCATCGCCAAGCCCGTCA
>DMYQ01000099.1:791-2991 GCA_003482555.1 Janthinobacterium sp.
GCCGTGTCTTCGCGGCGCACGGCCGCTTCGAAGGCCGGGCGTTCCTCTTCGGTGACGAACTTGGCGAAATTGATGGTTTCGATGGCGGGAAAATGTTCTTCCAGCCCCAGGCCGACGACGTAATGGTGGAATTGCGCGCGGCTGATATTTTCCGACACCTGGAACAGGCTGGCTGTGGCGCGCAGCAAGTCGGCGTACGATTTGATGCGCGCCCCTATGCTGTACTGGGCGGTGCGCGCCAGGTTGCGGAAACGCTCGCGGGAATCGGCTTCGATCGAGTTCGACGTGGCCAGGTAAAACATCAGGCCGACGGCGGACGACAAACACACGCCTATCCACCAGACCGGCTTGGGGCGGAGTGGTGCGTCTTTCTTTCCGATCAAGGAAAACATGGTCAACCTCATCAGAAGAGCGTGGAACGGCCGGGCCATGCGCGTCACTCCAGCCGCGAAGCGGGAGACAGACTACCTTGTTGAAACTGGCTCATGAGATTAGCAATATACAAACGGAGGTACTTCGCGTCAACAAGCATTTATTGTAATTAATATATGCCAATCCGGTGGGCATGAAAAAACCCGCCGTGGCGGGTTGCGGGTTGCTTGGCCGCGCCCGCGACTTACTTGGCGACCCAGCTATCCTTCAGGGTCACGATGCGGTTGAAGACCGGCTTGCCCGGCCTCGTGTCGACGCGGTCGGCGACGAAATAGCCGTGCCGTTCGAACTGGAAGCGCTGATCCGGCAGGGCCGCCGCCATGCCCGGTTCAAGGTAAGCCGTCACCACTTCCTTGGCGTTCGGGTTCAGCGCCAGCTTGAAGTCCTTGCCGCCGGCGTCGGGCTGCGGATCGTTGAACAGGCGGTCGTACAGGCGCACTTCGGCTTGCACGGCGGTGGCCTGGCTGACCCAGTGGATATTGCCCTTGACCTTGTAGTTGGCGCTGCCTTCCGTGCCCGATTTACTGTCGGCGAAGTAATTGCAGTGCACGGCGATCACCTTGCCGTTCTCGTCGCGGTCGTAGCCCGTGCATTCGATCACATAACCGTAGCGCAGGCGCACCTTGCTGCCCGGCTTGTCGTTGATGGGCGGATACAGGCGGAAGTAACCCTTGCTCGGCACTTCCATGAAGTCGTCTTCCTCGATCCACAGATGCTTGGTGATGGGGAAGGTGCGCAAGCCGCGTTCAGGGAAGTGCGGATGCACGGGCGAGCTGCATTCGACGCTGTCCGTGTCGGAGAAATTGTCGATCACCAGTGTCAAAGGCCGCAGCACGGCGGTGGCGCGCGGCGCCTTCGGATCGAGGTCTTCGCGCAGGCAGCCTTCGAAGGTACTCATGTCGATCCAACCGTCCGACTTCGTCACGCCGATGCGCTCGCAAAACAACTGGATCGCTTCCGGCGTGAAGCCGCGCCGGCGCAAGCCGACGATGGTCGGCATGCGCGGATCGTCCCAGCCGTCGACGATGCCCTCATCGACCAGCGCGCGCAACTTGCGCTTGCTGGTGATGACATAAGTCAGGTTCAGGCGCGAGAATTCGTATTGGCGCGGCAGCGGCGCCGCGAAGAAGCCGCCGGCCGACAGGGTTTCCAGCAGCCAGTCGTAGAAGGGGCGGTGATCCTGGAATTCCAGGGTGCAGACGGAATGGGTGATCTGTTCCAGCGCGTCCGAAATCGGGTGCGTGAAATCGTACATCGGGTAGATGCACCAGGCGTCGCCCGTGCGGTGGTGGTGGGCGTGGCGGATGCGGTAGATGGCCGGGTCGCGCATGTTCATGTTGGGCGAAGCCATGGCGTCGGCGCTGGTCTTGGCGCGCAGGATATGCTCGCCATCCTTGAACTGGCCCGCCTTCATGGCGCGGAACAGGGCCAGCGATTCTTCGGCCGGCCGCTCGCGGAAGGGGGAATCGATGCCGGGCTGGTTGAAATTGCCGCGCTTGGCCGCCATGTCGTCGGCGCTCTGGCTGTCGACATAGGCGTAACCGGCCGTGATCAGGTATTCGGCCATCAGATACAGTTGCTCGAAATAGTCGCTGGCGTAATGCAGATGGTTTTCAAGGCCGTTGGGGCCGGTGGATTCCCAGTCAAAGCCCAGCCATTTGACGCTGTCGAGGATGGTGTCGACGTATTCCTGCTCTTCCTTGGCCGGATTGGTGTCGTCGAAGCGCAGATTGCAGCGGCCGGCGTAATCGCGCGCCAGGCCGAAGTT
>DMYQ01000187.1:0-20803 GCA_003482555.1 Janthinobacterium sp.
CTGTATTGGTGGGCGGCGTTCTCTACAAGGCACGAGACAAGTTGCCTGATATCGTCGCCTCGATTCGTAGCCTGAAATACAAGGGCGTCGAAATGGCATTCGGTAGCGAAGTGAAAGCAGTCGCTGTGGTCATGCAGCAAGTTTTGCCGGCATCTGAAGCGGTCGCCTTAGAGTCTAATAATATCGAAGCCAGCATCCAGCAGCACGTGCAACAGGTTGCGGGCTTCTCGCCGCGCGGTGCCATTCTCGAAGCATGGTTAAGAATCGAGACAGCTGCCGTCGACATTATGGTAAAAATGAATCTAGGTGCGAAAATGAAATATCCCAGTTCACTATGGCTGCGGAATATTTTGCTTCAGGAGAAAATATTGAATAAGCGCCAAGCTGATGCGTTCGAGAGTCTGCGCAGACTTAGAAACGAGGTTGTGCATGTCGCCGACCGTCAATTTACCCCTGAGGTTGTCAGTGATTACCTTGAGGCGGCGACATCTATGGCGCTTTACCTAGAAAAATTTCTTGCCGAGCAATAGGTGCCACGGCCGTAAAATTTTCACTTCGGATGCGAGCGCATATCGGGAGTACTGCTTGTGCATAGTATGAAGTCCGCATTGGGTAACTCATGGGTGAATGTTGCAGGGATGAGCCGGCAATAATGTTTGCCGGCCGTCGTCATCAGCCACAGTCAGAAGCCCAAGCACCGGGCCCCCGCGACGTTCGTTTTGGATGCGGGCAAAAACGGACGTGCTGGCGTTGGGGGCCAGAGACCTCGGTCGAGGGTGCGGTAGGGCGAAAGCAACAATCGCTTGCCCGCATGTATGAGATGTTTCGAGCAAGTATTTTAGGCGTGGTAAAGCAGTTGGATAAAAATGGACTCATCCTTACCAATCGGCGCCGAAGTGTTTAAAAAAATGGGTCTTGTAACGATTGTTTGAGAAGTTCGCAATCATCCTTATTCAGCTTACCGAAATCAAAATTTTCCATAAATACTTTTCGCGCAATGCTGAGAGGGTTTTCTTCAGTTGGTTGGAGGTTATTGGCAACTCCCCACAAACTAATAAATTTATCTTTTTGTAGCTTATAGGCGACGTAATTCGCTAAGTCTGCCACGTTTACTTTTTCAGCCGTTGCGACCGAAATCACTGAGCTCTTTATGCGAACAACTTGCCCGCCAGCCTGCGATACGACCAGGTCATACAAACGCTGCGCGCGCCCGGAAAATAAAACATCCCCCGCCAGGTTGTTAGCATGATGCTCATCATCAGAGTCCCGGCGTTCAGCATCTGTTGCTTCTCCAGCCACAAGTTCCAAAGTATGTAATTCAGGGCTTTCACCAGCATGGTGAATTTCGTGCAGCAAATCGAACGCCCAACGTGAGGAATATTGCATGCTTTGTTTTAGAACAATTACATTGCGATATTCAAATCGCCAGCAGACTCCGTGGAAATGTATAGGGTCTGACAAAGGAAGAACAGGAATTCCCATTGCCCACGCACCGCGCAGAATGGTTTCAAAATCAGGACTCTTTGAGCCGCAGAGCACTTCCTTTAATTCAGTCCAATTTTCAGGAATAGTTTTTAGGGGGAGATGTCGGGTTGCGCTGGAAACTATTTCAGCTAAATAATGAGCGTACACAGCATAAGCCGTGACCTTTGTTTTATCGGCATTTTGTGGAATTTTAAAACGTGCGCCAGCACTCGCCGTTTTGAAACGATCATCCGAGAAAATTACTCCGTTGGCGGCAACTCGCATGCCGTATATCTTATATAGACGGCCAGCAGCAGCCCCTAGCAAGTCTGCATCGGAAAACGTGCCTAACCTATATTGTGCATCATTAGAGGCTAATCTTGCCTTTAAAAAATTCTTATCAATTCCATGACTCTTTAACGCTGAGATAGCACTCTTCGGCTTAGATGGGAGTTCAATATGCTCAGAAATATTTAACTCAAGTGCTTTGGCGATTTCAACTAATTTTACAAATCCGACGTTCTCATAGTCTTCTTGTTCCCAACGTTGAATTTGCTGAGGTTTGACATTTATAAGAACCGCTAATTGCTTTTGTGTCAGGCCTTGTGCAATTCGGGCTTTTATCAATCCAAGAGGAAGCTCTTCCAGACCAACCAGGCACAGCGACTCGACTTTTCCATCCCTGAGTGCTTCATACTCTTCAATCTCGGTTAGTAGCGTGTTTAGCTGACTTTCTATACCATCAAACTGTGCTTTAAACATCAACGGGTCAACATCATTGGGGCATTCTTCTTCTTTGAGGCGTGCCAACGCATCGGTAAACATTACCACGTTATTTTTAGTTAAACTATATTGTCGTTGGTTCTTTATCATGGAAGAGTTCCGAGGTCTAACTTCACTATGCCTTTTATTTTTCCTGTGCATTTTTCTGTTTGGAAAAACTTAAGGTATGGCGGTCCAAGCAGTCCAGCGGCACTTGATTCCGCAACAAAGACTTCGCCTTTAAATTTGTTCTTTTGGGCGGCTCTATTATTAGAGAAATCAAGTAATACGGGATCGAGTTGAGCTCCTACTACACCTACTCGGCTGTAACATGCATCCCAGTCGCCAGGATTCTTTTTTGCAGTTACAAAGCTACCGTCAAGATAAAGATATTTCACGCCAGCGTTTCTTAAAGAACGGCAGGCTTCTAAGAGTCCGACAAGAAGAGCTTTGCGTCCAGCGGTATTGGCGAAACGCACACTCACCTCAGCCCAAGTTGCTTCGTGTTCGCCTGCCGGGAGCAAGCCGTTAATTTTCTTGAAGTCTGGAAGCATTAGACAACCTGTATGTTGTGTTGTGCGGTGTGAGATGTCAAGCACGATTTCACGCATTTTCTTGGCATGCTTGCATGGTGCCTACATAGGCATTAAATGTGCCCAAGGATGGAAAAAAGGGTTACATGCTGGAAGCATGTAACCCTCTGATTTTCCTGCTAATTCTGGTGCCGACTGCCGGTTTCGAACTGGCCACCTGATGATTACAAATCAACTGCTCTACCAAATGAGCTAAGTCGGCGAAACTTGTGCGTTGCGAATTATACTCTACTTGATGCGGGTTAGGGTGGGGCGGCCACCTTTTTTCGGCGGTTCATTGTCGTCGCCCGGGGTGGCGGCTTGGGCCGGACGGGTGTCCGACTGGCTGCTCGGCACCGAGGCCAGGGCCGGCGCGGCCGAAATCGGGCTGACGGTGGCGCCCACTTCGGCGCTGCCCGACGTCGGGCTGTCGGTCGGCTTGGCGGAGGGATCGAAGCTGGCCAGTTGCGGCTCGAACGCCATGCCCTGGCCGTTTTCGTTGGCGTAGATCGCCATCACATTGTCGACAGGGACGTAGATTTCGCGCGAGACGCCGCCGAAACGGGCGTGGAAGCGGACGCAGTCGTTGTCCATCTTCAAGCCGCTGGTGGCGCCGAAACTGATGTTGAGGACGATTTCGCCCTTCTTCACATATTCCATCGGCACGGTGGTGCCGGCGTCGACCTTGACCGCGAGGTAGGGCGTGTAACCGCTGTCGGTGCACCATTCGTAGATGGCGCGCAGCATATAGGGTTTGGTTGAGATTTCAGGCATGATCTGGACAGTGGAACCGGCCTCCCCGCGCCACTGCGGGCGGGGAAGGCCGATACATCAAACATCGAGTAAACAACTTCAAGCGAGCGGCGGCGTCGAATTAACGGCGCATCACCTTTTCCGAAGGCGTCAGCGCTTCGATGTAGGCGGGACGCGAGAAGATGCGTTCGGCGTATTTCATCAGCGGCGCGGCCGTCTTCGACAATTCGATGCCGTAGTGATCCAGGCGCCACAGCAGCGGGGCGACGGCCACGTCGAGCATCGAGAATTCGTCGCCCAGCATGTACTTGTTTTTCAGGAACAGGGGCGCCAGCGTCGTCAAGCGGTCGCGGATTTCCGCGCGCGCCTTGTCGTGGCTCTTGTCGTTGCCCTTGGCCCGTTCGCTTTCCAGCACGTGCACGTGGACGAACAATTCTTTTTCGAAATTGAACAGCATCAGGCGGGCGCGCGCGCGCATCAGCGGATCGGCCGGCATCAGTTGCGGATGCGGGAAGCGCTCGTCGATATATTCATTGATGATATTCGATTCGTACAGAATCAGTTCGCGCTCGACCAGGATGGGTACCTGACCGTAGGGATTCATGGTCGAGATATCTTCCGGCTTGTTGAACAAGTCGACGTCGCGCACTTCGAAGTCCATGCCTTTTTCAAACAGGACCAGGCGGCAGCGTTGCGAGAAGGGGCAGGTTGTGCCCGAGTAGAGAACCATCATTTTTATAGTTCCTTAGAAACAAAGGGGGTGAAGCCGCGAACGGATCACCCCGAAACCGTCACCCGACTAAGCGGGTGACGCAAAACGCATGCGCCAAATCCGCACGCTCTTATTTGACTTCTTTCCAGAACGACGCGTTCAAGCGCCATGCCAGCAGGGCGAAACCGCTCAGGAACAGCAAGACCCAGACGCCCATGCGCTTGCGGGTCGAGCGCGCCGGTTCCGCCATCCAGTCCATGTATCCGACCAGGTCGGCCACGGCGGTGTCGTATTCCAGCTTGTTCAGCTTGCCCGGCTTGAGCGGCTCGAAACCGCTGAACTTGTGCTCCATCTTGCCTTCTTCATGGGGATCGGCCGCTTCCACCATCTTCGCGGCCTGGGCGCCTTGCAGCTCCCACAGCACGTGCGGCATGGCCACGTTCGGCACCAGCATATTGTTCCAGCCGGTCGGACGGCTGTCGTCCTTGTAGAAGGCGCGCAGGTAAGTGTACAGGTAGTCGGCGCCGCTGCCCGCTTCGGACGACTTGGCGCGCGCGATCACCGACAGATCCGGCGGCACCACGCCGAACCATGCTTTCGCATCTTTCGGGTTGAGCGCCGTCGTCATCATGTCGCCGACTTTTTCGCCGGTGAACAAGAGGTTGGCCTTGATCTGGTCTTCGTTCAAGCCCAGATCTCTCAGGCGGTTGTAGCGCATCGACGAGGCGGCGTGGCAGTTCAAGCAATAATTGACGAACAGCTTGGCGCCGTGCTGCAGGGCGGCCATGTCGGTCGAACGGTCGGGCGCTTTGTCGAGCGGAAAACCGCCTTCGTTTGCCATTGCCAGCGCCGGCACCAGTGCCAGGATGGCAAGCAGTTTTTTCGGGAAATTCATGTGATGTCCTTTGAGCTGAGATGTCGTCGATTAGTGTGGATGAAACGTCACACGGGACGGCACGGTCTTGAACTTGCCCATCGCACTCCACCAAGGCATCAACAAGAAAAAGCTGAAGTAGAACAGGGTGCACACTTGCGACACCAGGGTCTTGGTCTCGGTCGGCGGCTGAGTACCCAGGTAGCCCAGGGTCAGGAAGGAAATCCCGAACAAGATATACACATACTTGTGCCAGTCGGGACGATAGCGGATCGACTTGACCTTGGAATGATCGAGCCAAGGCAGGCCGGCCAGTATCATGACGGAAGAGCCGAACAGCACCACGCCCCAGAACTTGGCGTCGAGGATGGCTGGCAGCATGCCGACGATGGCGACCAGGGCGACCGCGGCGATGACGGCCTTGACCGTCGTCGACAGGCGCGCCTTGAGCCAGATGAAGACCACGTAGGCGGCGACGGCGCCCATCAGCACGTACATGAAGTCGGCCGTGGTGGCGCGCAACACCGAGTAAAACGGCGTGAAGTACCAGGTCGGGGCGATGTGCAGCGGCGTTTTCAGGGAATCGGCCGGCAAGAAATTGTTGTACTCGAGGAAGTAACCGCCCATTTCCGGTGCGAAGAAGACCACGGCGCTGAAGATGACCAGGAAGATCGAGACGCCGAACAGGTCATGCACGGTGTAGTAAGGGTGCGAAGGGATGGAATCGAGGGGGTGGCCGTCGGCGCCCAGGGTTTCTTTCACTTCGATGCCGTCGGGATTGCTAGAACCGACTTCGTGCAGCGCGATCAGATGCGCGGCGACCAGGCCCAGCAGAACCAGCGGGATGGCGATCACGTGGAAGGCGAAGAAGCGGTTCAGGGTGGCGTCGGAAACGACATAGTCACCGCGTATCCACAGCGACAGATCCGGGCCGATGAAGGGAATGGCGCCGAACAGGTTGACGATCACTTGCGCGCCCCAGTACGACATCTGGCCCCAAGGCAGCAGGTAGCCGAAGAAGGCTTCCGCCATCAGGCACAGGAAGATGGCGAAGCCGAACAGCCAGATCAGTTCGCGCGGCTTGCGGTAAGAACCGTACAGCAAGCCCCGCGTCATGTGCAGGTAGACGATGATGAAGAAGGCGGAGGCGCCGGTCGAGTGCATATAGCGCACCAGCCAGCCGGCCGGCACTTCGCGCATGATGTATTCGACCGAACCGAAGGCCAGCGCGGCGTCCGGCTTGTAATGCATGGTCAGGAAGATGCCGGTGACGATCTGCAAGACCAGCACCAGCATGGCCAGCGAGCCGAAGATGTACCAGAAGTTGAAGTTCTTGGGCGCGTAGTACTTGCCCCATTGGTCGTTCCACAGCTTGGTCAGCGGAAAGCGGTCGTCGACCCAGCCCAGCGCTTTTTCAGCGACCGGGGCGTCGGCGGGGAACTGGGTTTCTTTAAAAGCGGCCATGATTTAAGCCTCACCTTTCTCGTCTTTGCCGATGACCAGTTTGGTATCGCTCAAATACATGTGGCGTGGAACTTGCAGATTGTCCGGCGCGGGTTTGTTCTTGAAGACGCGCCCGGCCATGTCGAAGGTGGAACCGTGGCAAGGGCAAAGGAAGCCGCCCGCCCAGTCGTCCGGCAGCGAAGGCTGCGGGCCGGGGGTGAATTTGGAAGAAGGGGAGCAACCCAGGTGGGTGCAGATGCCGACGGCGATCATCAGTTCCGGCTTGCGCGAGCGCCATTCGTTGCGCGCGTATTCGGGCGTGAATTCGTCCGGATTGCGTTTCGAGTCGGCGTCGGCGACCTTGCCGTCGGTCTGTTTCAGCGAAGCGACCATTTCCGGCGTGCGCTTGATGATCCAGACCGGCTTGCCGCGCCATTCGACGGTTTTCATTTCGCCCGGCGCCATGCCGGCGATATCCACCTCTACCGGCGCGCCGGCGGCTTTCGCCCGTTCCGATGGCTGGAATGTACTTACCAAGGCCCCTGCGGTGGCCAATCCGACCACACTACCCGCCGCGCACGTAGCGACGAGCAAGCCGCGTCGGCCGGAATCGACCTGCTTTTCGTTACTCATACATACCCCAATCAGTCAAAATGCGAAATCTTTAAAAAGCCTTAACGTGGCTTCTAGCAACCTTAAATTATAAGGTAAGCGTCGGACGAATTAAAGCAAAACCGTTGCCGGAGGCATAATTGCTCCAATTTGTGGGCACTTCGGGCCCGAAAGCGGGCGCCGGAGGGGACCGGCGGCCGGGCGCGCGTTTGGAATCCGCCCCATTCGATAGTATGATCGCCGTGTTTCAGTCACGATCGAGAGCGAATTACCATGGCAATGATGCAAGAATTCAAGCAATTCGCAATGAAGGGCAATGTGGTCGACCTGGCTGTCGGCGTCATCATCGGCGGCGCCTTCGGCAAGATCGTCGACTCTCTCGTGCAAGACGTCATCATGCCGCCCATCAGCAAGGTGTTCGGCGGCCTCGACTTCGCCAATTACTATTTGCCCCTGAATCATCAGAGCACGGCCCTCACCTTGATCGAAGCCAAGAAGGCGGGCGCCGTTTTCGCCTACGGTAACTTCATCACCATCTTGATCAATTTCGTCATCCTGGCCTTCATCATCTTCCAGATGGTGCGCCTGGTAAACAAGGCGCGCCGCGGCAGCGAGCCGGCGCCGGTGGTGGCGGCGACGCCGGAAGACATCCTGTTGCTGCGCGAAATACGCGACGCCCTGAAAAACGGCCGGGCGCCGGCGCCGTGAGGGGTCCCGCGTCTTCCATCCCGGCTTCTCCTTTCTAAAACTCTTATGCGACGATTCTGGTTATTGTTTGCGCAAACGGTGACCATCGCCCTGGCACTGTATTTCGTCTATGGCGCGCTGCGGCCCGCCGGGCACGCCCGCTTGCTCGGCGGTAACGGCACGGTCGTGCTGGAAGCGGCTCGCGTCGACACCCCCGCTCCCGTGTCTTACCGCGACGCGGCCGGGCGCGCCATGCCGGCCGTCGTGAATATCCTCACCAGCCAAAAGCGCAAGCACGCCGCGCCCCTGCTCAAGGATCCCTTCTTCAAGAAATTCTTTGGCGAGCGGCACCAGCAGCGCCAAGAGGGCCAGGATAGCGAAGACGAGGAAGATGGCGGCGATGACGACGAAGACCAGGCCAGCCTCGGCTCCGGCGTGATCGTCAGTCCGCAAGGCTATATTTTGACGAATAACCACGTCGTCGAAGGCGCCGACCAGATCGACGTCGTGCTGGCCGACGGGCGCAAGGCGGCGGCCACGGTGGTGGGGCTGGATCCGGAAACCGACCTGGCCGTCATCAAGATCAAGCTCGACAATCTGCCGGTGATCGTCCTCGGCCACATCGAGCAAGCCCGCGTGGGCGATGTCGTGCTGGCCATCGGCAACCCCTTCGGCGTGGGCCAGACCGTCACCATGGGCATCATTTCCGCGCTGGGGCGCAATAATCTGCACATCAACCACTTTGAAAACTTCATCCAGACCGATGCCTCCATCAACTTCGGCAATTCGGGCGGGGCCCTGGTCGATACCCGCGGTAACTTGCTGGGCATTAATTCGGCGATTTATTCGCAGAGCGGCGGTTCGGTCGGCATCGGTTTCGCCATTCCCGTGTCGACCGTCAAGAGCGTGATGGATGAAATCATCAAGTCGGGCCAGGTGGTGCGCGGCTGGATAGGCGTCGAAACCCGCGACGTGCTGCCGGAAGAGGTGCCGAGTTTCGAGATGACGCGTTCCAGCGGGCCCTTCATCGCCGGCGTCGTCAAGAATGGGCCGGCCGACCGGGCCGGCATGAAGCCGGGCGATATCTTGCTGACGGTGGGAGGCAAGGCCGTCGCCGACACCAACGAAATGCTCAATCTGATCGCCCAGCTCGTTCCCGGGGGAAAATCTAAAATGACGGTGCTACGCAAGGGCCGCGAAGTTCCCCTGGATATCGTGGTCGGCAAGCGGCCCCCCTCAAAATAAACCTGGAACGTGAACCATGCATTTGCGCGATTTGACCCAATTCTTGAAGGAATTGGGCGAGAACAACAACCGTCCCTGGTTCGTCATGAACAAGCCCCGCTACGATATCTTGCGCGAGGAATTCCTGGCCGTGGTCAGCGAGCTGATTCTTGAACTGGGCAAGTTCGATCCGGCCGTCAAGTTTTGCAATCCGAAGAAAGCCATGTTCCGCATCAACCGCGACGTCCGCTTCGCGCACGACAAGAGCCCGTACAAGACGCGTTTTTCGGCCGCCATCGCGCCCAACGACTTGCGCCGGCCCAGCATGGCGGGCGGACCGACCTATTATCTGCAAATCGACGGCAAGGGCAAGCTGCAGTTCGGGGCCGGCGAATACATGCCGCCGGCGCCGCGCCTGCGGGCGATCCGCGAGCACATGCTCAACGACGCGCCGGGTTTGTCGAAAGTGCTGAAGAATAAGCGCCTGCGCGACACCTACGGCAGTTTCCAGGACGAGGGCAAGTTGCAGCGGCCGCCGAAGGGCTTTCCCGCCGATGCCGAGCACATCGAGCTCATCAAGCTGAAGAGTTTTTTTATCTGGACCGAGGTCGACTTGAAACTGAACGCCCCCGAGGAACTGGTTTCCGACCTGGCGCGCGGCTTGCGGGACGCCTTGCCGCTGGTGAACTGGCTGCGCGCGGCCAGGGAGCCGGATAACCTAGAGGAGTGAGAAACATGGCTTTGCCACATGCGGCGTCGGGTGAATTGATCGAACTGATAGGGGGCGAGCAAGACTGGTCGCATTTTTCCGCCATTGCGCTGGCCAAGACGGATGAAATCGAATTGGTGCGCCTGACCCTGCCCAAGGGAAAGGTGCTGCCCGAACATCACGTGCCCGGCGAAATCACCCTGCAGTGCCTGCTGGGCGTAGTGGTGCTGGACGCCCATGAGCGCAGCGTGAGCCTGCGCGCCGGGCAGATGGTGCACCTGAGCGGCGGCCAGTTGCACGCCCTGCGCGCCGAGCAAGACAGCGTGCTGCTGCTGACCATGCTGCTCGTCAAGGGTTACTAGCCTATAAAAGCAAGCGCGGACGGGGAGGGCGGGCTCAGGCGGTTTCGTCGCGCGGGTCGCGCGCCAGCAGGCGTTGCAGCATGTCTTGCGGCAAGTCGCCGTCGAACAGCACGCCCGCCATGGCGTTGGTGATCGGCATGTCGACGCCCAGGCCGCGCGCCAGTTCGCGCACCGCCCTGGCGCAGGGCACGCCCTCGGCCACGTGGCCCAGTTCGGCCACGATGGTGGCCAGCGGCTTGCCCTGGGCCAGGCCGAGGCCGACCCTGCGGTTGCGCGACAGGTCGCCGGTGCAGGTCAGGATCAAGTCGCCCATGCCGGTCAAGCCCATGAAGGTTTCGGCCTGGCCACCGAGCGCGACGCCGAGACGGGTGATTTCCGCCAGTCCGCGCGTGATCAGGGCGGCGCGCGCGTTCAAGCCCAGGCCCAGGCCGTCGGCCACGCCGGTGGCGATGGCCAGCACGTTCTTCACGGCGCCGCCCACTTCCACGCCGACCAGGTCGTCGCTGGCATAGACGCGGATATTGCCGCCATGGACGACGTCGACGACGCAATCGCGCAATTGCGCCGAGCTCGACGCGATGGTCAGCGCGCACGGCAAGCCGCGCGCCACTTCTTGCGCGAAGGAGGGGCCGGACAGGGCGCCGCCCGGAATCTTGTCACCCAATACTTCTTGCACGATCTGGTGCGGCAGCTTGCCGCTGCCAGCCTCGAAACCCTTGCACAGCCAGATCAGGTTGGGGATGGCGCGCGTCTTCAATCGTTCCAGCAGCGGGCGCAGGCCGGCCACCGGGCAGGCGGCGATCAGCAGCGCCCCGGGGCCGCTGGCATGGGCCAGGGCGGCGTCGAAATCGGAGCTGAGCGTCAGCGCGGCGGGCAGGGCGATGCCGGCCAGGTAGGGATTTTCGCGCCGCGCGGCCATCGCCAGCATGGCCGCGTCATTGCGGCCCCACAGCAGCACATCGTGGGAGGCGGCCAGCGCGGCCGCCATGGCGGTGCCCCAGGCGCCCGCGCCGAGCACGCTGACCTTGCGCGGCGCGGCCGCTTGCTGTGCAGTGGAAGTAGGGATGTCTTGCATGAAACCTCAAACGTCGGTGGGAGAGCGGAATGCCGGCGTCTTGCCGGCGGCGCGCCAGTGCAACACTAGACTAGATGCCCCAGACGTCGTTGCTTTTGACGTAGCCGACCAGGCCGTCCTTGTGGCGCACCTTCAGCCAGCCGGAGGCGGCCGGTTCGCTCACTTCCAGCAAAATGCCTTTGTCGGCGATGAACACGGGCGCGGCCGCCTCGTCGGCGCTGGCGCGCACCTTCAGGTTGGGCGTGCGCACGACCACGTTGCGCTTGTTGCTCAGGGTCTTAGCTTCGGTCCAGGCCAGGTCGCCGTTGACGTCGCGCACCTTGACCCATTCGCCGTAGCTGAGCACCACTTCGAGCGGCATGCCGCGCGGCGCGACAAACAGTTTGCCGCTCCTGGTGGAGGGGGCGTCGTACAAGATGGCCGGCGCCGAGCCCACCGTCTTGAAGTCGAATGCGTGGCTGCTCGCTGTTGCCAGCATCAGCGCTGCGCCTGCGATCCAAGGGGAAATGCTCATAAACCGGACTTTCAAATAGGGTGTGTCAAGGGTAGATCACGGGTATATCAGGCGCCGCCCGCGCGGCCCGGCCACGGATGCGGCCGGCAGGAATGCCAGCATACTCCATTGCCGGCCGGAGCCGCTTGGCGCCGCCCGGCAACGGTGAGCCGAACTTGCTTACTTCGTTGCTTACTTAGTTGCTTACCGACTTGCTTTTCGCTTGCTTAGTGCGTGGCTTCGCCGTTGGCGGGCACGGAAGCGGCGGCTTCGGCAACCGCTTGCAGGCGCTGCTGGTAAAACACTTCGAAGTTGATTTCAGCCAGGTGCACGGGCGGGAAGCCGGCGCGGGTGATGACGTCGGCGATGTTGGCGCGCAGGTAAGGGTAGATGATGTTCGGGCAGCCGATTCCCAGCAGTGGATCGAGTTGATCCGCAGGAATGTTGCGCGCTTCAAAAATACCGGCTTGCTTGCCTTCGACCAGGAACGCAACCTTGTCCTTGATCTTGGCGGTCACGGTGATGGTGACGGTCGACTCGAAAATGCCATCGGCCAGGGGCTCGGCGTTCACGTCGAGCGCGACTTCGATCGCCGGCGCTTCTTGTTCCAGGAAGATCGAAGGGGAATTCGGTTGTTCCAGCGACATGTCTTTCAGGTAGACGCGTTGGATTTGGAATACGGCTTGCAGGTTTTCGTCGGACATGGAACGCTTTCGTTGTGGGGAAAAAGAACGGCATCCGCCGTCCAGATGGGTGACACTTGCGGCCGATTCTCCCCGCCACATCAGGGGCGGGGGAGCCGACTCGCTTTCAAACGCGAGGCAATTGTATCAAAACCCTACGTGGGCGGACGAATTCCCGCCCCGCCACCGGCTCAGGCGCCCCGCAGCAGGGGATCGAGTCCGCCGGCCTGGTCGAGCGCATACAAATCGTCGAAACCGCCGACGTGGGTGTCGCCGATGTAAATCTGCGGCACCGTGCGGCGGCCGGTCTTTTGCATCATCAGCATGCGCTGTTCCGGGTCCAGGTCGACGCGGATCTTTTCGATGCCGGTCACGCCTTTGGCTTCCAGCAAGCGCTCGGCGCGCACGCAATACGGGCACACGGCGGTGCTGTACAGGACTACATGGGCTGTCATGGTATTTTCCTTGATGGGGTTACTTGGCGACTGGCAAGCCGGCGCTTTGCCAGGCGGCGACACCACCGTCGAGGCTGATCACGTCGGTGAAACCGGCCTTGGCCAGTTGCTTGACGGCGGAAGCCGAGCGCGCGCCCTTGTGGCAGACGACGACGATGGTGCGCGCCTTCAGCTTGTCGAGTTCGGCGATTCTTTGCGCCAGTTCCGCCAGCGGGATGTGTTTCGCGTCGCGCAAGTGGCCGTTCGCGTATTCTTTCGCGTCGCGCACGTCGAGCACGGTGGTCTTGCCGCGATTGATCAGCTGCGTCACTTCCAGCGGCGAGGCCGTCTTGCCGCGCATCGTCAGGGCTGGCCAGAGCAGGGCGCCGCCCGAAACGATGACGATGCCAAGCAGAAAAATGTGGTCAATAATGAATTTCACGGGGATCCAATGGTTTAAGTCAATCCGCGCATTATAAAATAGAAGCTGGAAGAGTTCTCTCGCATTTCATTTCCAGGCCTGTCGCCGCCGTTTTCCGCTGCGATTGTTGTAAGCTTGTTCAAAGTTGTTGTCGTTCATTTGTTCGAATATTTCAGCTTGTTGCCATAAACCCACTAGATTGAAGATTGAATCATGTACAAAATCGTTTTCATGCGTCACGGCGAGTCCACCTGGAACCTCGATAACCGCTTCAC
The DNA here is from genome assembly GCA_003482555.1 of Janthinobacterium sp. Lineage (GTDB taxonomy): Bacteria > Pseudomonadota > Gammaproteobacteria > Burkholderiales > Burkholderiaceae_D > Janthinobacterium. Next base: position 13,556 of record DMYQ01000187.1, read on the forward strand.
CGGCTGGACCGACGTCGATCTGACGGAAAAGGGCGCCCAGGAAGCCGCCGCCGCCGGCCGCATCTTGAAGGATGCCGGTTTCACCTTCGACCTGGCTTACACGTCGGTGCTCAAGCGCGCCATCCGTACCCTGTGGCTGTCGCTGGACGCGATGGACCTGATGTGGTTGCCAATCAAGCACGACTGGCGCTTGAACGAGCGCCACTACGGCGCCCTGCAGGGTCTGGACAAGGCTGAAACGGCCGCCAAGTATGGCGACGAACAAGTGCTGGTGTGGCGCCGCAGCTACGACACGCCGCCGCCGCCGTTGGCCGAGGACGACGAGCGCGCCTCATTCGCCGACCCGCGTTACGCCGCCTTGCCCAAGGCGAGCATTCCGCTCACCGAATGCCTGAAAGACACCGTGGCCCGCGTGATGCCGGCCTGGGGCGAGGAAATCGCCCCGGCCATACGCGCCGGCAAGCAAATCCTCATCTCGGCCCACGGCAATAGCTTGCGCGCCCTCATCAAGATGCTTGACGGCATCAGCGACGCCGACATCGTCGGCTTGAACATCCCCAACGGCCAGCCCCTGGTCTACGAGTTGGACGCCGACCTGAAGCCGATCCGCAGCTATTACCTGGGCGACGCCGACGCCATCGCGGCGGCCATGAGCGCCGTCGCCAATCAAGGGAAGGCAAAGTAATTTGTCGTATTTGCGCCGGGTCGCACCCGTTTCCTTACCGGCCTGGCGCGCGGGGGCCCTGCTGTGCCTGTCCCTCGCGCTCGCCAGTGGCGGCGCCCTGGGCGCCAAAGTCAGCGAACGCAGCAGGCAGAAGGCGCTGGCCGAAGAGCAGCGCGCCGGCTTGCAGCAAAAGCTGACGGCGCTCAAGCACGACATCGGCCTCACCGAAAGCGCCAAGGTGGACGCGGCCGATACCCTGGCGGAGTCGGAAGAAGCCATTTCCAACGCCGACCGCGCCCTGCACGATCTGTCAAGCGAGCAAGACCAGACCGGCGTCAAGCTGCGCCAGTTGAGCGAGGAGCGCGAGCGCCTGGTGGCCACGGTCGAGCTGCAAAAGCGGCAACTGGGGCAGTTGCTGCGCCAGCAATACGTGGCCGGCAATGAAGACCGCATCAAGCTCCTCCTGTCGGGCGACAATCCGAACCGCATCAACCGCGACTTGCAAATGATGGCCTATGTGTCGCAGGCGCAGGCGCGCCTGCTCGCTTCGCTGCGCGCCAACTTGTTGGCGGTGGAAACGAATCAGGCGGCGGCGCAAGTGGCCAAGGATGACCTGGAAGAAATCGCCCAGGAGCAGCGCCAGCAAAAAACCGTGCTGGAGCAGGAAAAGGGGCGGCGCGCGGCCTTGCTGACGAGTCTGTCGCAACGCTTGCTGGCGCAGCGCAAGGAAGTGGGCAATGTGGAACGCGACGAACAACGCATGGCCGGCCTGGTCGACAAGCTGGCAAAGCTGATCAAGGAGCAGGCCGAGGCGGCCGCCGCCGAGCAGCGCCGGCAAGAACAATTGGCGGCGGCGCGCGCCGAAGCGAAGGCTAGGGCGGATGCCGTGGCCAAGGCCCGGCTCGAGGCCTTGGCCCAGGCCAGGCTGCTGGCGGCGCGGGCCGGGGCGCAGGCCGAGCGCGAACGCCTGGCGCGGGAGCCGGGCAAGGGCGGCAAGATCAAGCCGGCGCCCATCAAGCCCGAGCCCGTCGATATCGAGCCGGCCCCGGTCTTGGTCAAGGAAGAGCCGAAAGCGCCGCCCAAGCCGGAAACGCCGGCGCCGAGCCTGGCGCCGGCCGCCGCCGACGGCGCCTTCGCCAGCTTGCGCGGGCAATTGCGGGCGCCCGTGGCCGGCCAGCTGGCCGCCAAGTTCGGCAGCAAGCGGGGCGGCGGACCCAGCTGGAAGGGCGTCTTCATCCGCGCCGCCGAGGGCAGCGACATCAAGGTCATCGCCGCCGGCCGGGTCGTGTTTGCCGAATGGCTGCGTGGTTTCGGCAATCTGATCATCGTCGACCATGGCGGCCAGTACATGAGCATCTATGGGAATAACCAGTCGCTGCTGAAACGGGCCGGCGACGCCGTCAAGGCGGGCGACTCCATCGCCAGCGCGGGAAACAGCGGCGGCAACGAAGAATCGGGGCTATACTTTGAATTGCGGCATCAGGGGCGCGCGTTCGACCCCGCCGGCTGGGTAAAGTTTTAAGAGTTTTAAGGGATGGCCTGGCGCCGTCGAATCTCTTTACGTTATTGATTGATTACGTTGTTGATTGCGGAAAATACATGGGCGTTAAAGCAAAGAGTATCGGCCTGATCGGCCTGGGAATGTTGGCCGGGGTCGGGGTCTCGTTGCAGTTTTCCGCCATCGCGCAAAAAGTCGTGGCCGCGCCCCTGCCGCTGGAAGAGTTGCGCCAGTTGTCGGACGTTTTCGGCCTGATCAAGTCCGATTATGTCGAAACGGTGGACGACAAGAAGTTGCTGACCGAAGCCATCTCCGGCATGGTCGCCTCGCTCGACCCGCATTCCGTGTATCTGGACAAGAAAGCCTTCAAGGAAATGCGCGACAGCATGCAGGGCAAGTTTGTCGGTCTGGGCATCGAAGTGGGCATGGAAGACGGCTATGTCAAGGTGGTGGCGCCGATCGAGGATTCGCCGGCCGCCAAGGCCGGCATCCGGGCCGGCGACTTGATCACGCGCATCGACGACACGCCGATGAAGGGCTTGCCGATCGAAGATGCGATCAAGAAGATGCGCGGCGAGCCGCACAGCAAGATCACCCTGACCATCGCCCGCAAGGGGGAGGCGGCGCCGCTGGTGTTCGCCATCATGCGCGAAGAAATCCGCGTGCAAAGCGTCAAGGGCAAGATGATCGAGCCCGGTTACGCCTGGTTGCGCATTTCCCAGTTCCAGGAACCGACCGTCGAAGACATGGCCAAGAAAATCAGCGCCCTGTATCTCCAGGATCCCCACATCAAGGGACTGGTGCTGGACTTGCGCAACGATCCGGGCGGCGTCGTGCCGGGCGCCATCGGCGTCTCGGCCGCCTTCCTGCCGAAGGATGCGGTGATCGTCTCGACCAACGGCCAACTGGCCTCGTCGAAGGAAACCTTTTACGGCCGGCGCGAGTTTTACGCGGGCGCCAAGGGCGGCGATCCGCTGGCGGCGCTGCCGGCGGCGCTCAAGGACGTGCCCATGGTGGTGCTGGTCAACACCGGCTCGGCCTCGGCTTCGGAAATCGTCGCCGGCGCGCTGCAGGATTACAAGCGCGCCACCATCCTCGGCACCCAGACCTTCGGCAAGGGTTCGGTGCAGACCCTGCGTCAATTGACTGCCGACACGGCCGTCAAGCTGACCACGGCCCGCTATTACACGCCGCACGGGCGCTCGATCCAGGCGCGCGGCATCGTGCCCGACCTGATGGTCGACGAAACCCCGGACGGCGACGGCTGGAACAGCTTGCGCGTGCGCGAATCGGACTTGCAAAAGCACCTTGGTAACGAACAGGACAAGGCCGCCGTCGCGGGCGCGCCCGTACCCGCCAAGCGCGATGAGCTGGAGACGGAGCAGCGCGTGATCGCCATGGAAAAGAACCGCAAACCGCTCGAATACGGCGGCAAGGACGACTTCCAGCTGATCCAGGCCTTGAACCACTTCAAGGGCTTGCCGGTGAAACTGTCGAAGGTGGAGGCGACCCCGGCAAAATCGGCCGAGGCCGCCAAGCCGGCCGCCGCCACGGAGCCGAAGCCCGACCTCAAGATCGACGACAAGAAACCTTGAACCCGGCCCGGGCGGCTCCATCACCGCTTGACGTCGCCCGCGCTTGAATGAATCAGATGAACGACACGCAACTGCTGCGCTATTCGCGCCACATCCTGCTCGACCAGATCGGCATCGAAGGCCAGCTCAAGCTGCTCGCCGCGCGCGCGCTGGTGATAGGCGCCGGCGGCCTCGGCTCGCCCGCCGCCATGTATCTGGCGTCGGCCGGCGTCGGCCGCCTGACCCTGGTCGACAACGACACGGTCGACCTGACCAATCTGCAGCGCCAGATCGCCCACACCACCGGGCGCGTCGGCACGCCGAAGGCGGAATCGGCGCGCCTGACCCTGCTCGGCATCAATCCCGAGATCGCCGTCACGGCCCTGCTCGAGCGCGCCGACGATGCGCGCCTGGCCGCGCTCGTGGGCGCGGCCGACGTGGTGCTCGACTGCAGCGACAACTTCGCCACCCGCCACGCCGTCAACCGCGCCTGCGTGGCGCACAAGGTGCCGCTGGTGTCGGGCGCCGTGATCCGCTTCGATGGCCAGGTCAGCGTCTTCGACCCCCGCTCGGGCGCCGCGCCCTGCTATTCCTGCCTGTTCCCGCAAGACCAGCGCTTCGAGGATGAAGCCTGTTCCAGCATGGGCGTGTTCGCGCCCCTGGTGGGCGTGGTCGGCGCCATGCAGGCGGCCGAAGCGCTCAAGCTGCTGATGGGCGTGGGCGCTTCGCTGGCCGGGCGCCTGCTGCTGCTCGACGGCTTGCACATGGAATGGAACAGCATCCAGGTGGCGCGCAACCCGGCTTGCCCGGTGTGCGGCACGCCAACTTGACGCGCACCGCCGTCCCACCCCGAATGGAGCGTTGCATAAATTTTCTGCGGCGCTGGCGGCGCTCTTTCGTGGCGGACGCTGGCCGGGGCCGGCAACGAGGGGGCCTTGCGGTGCCTGCCGGGCGGCGCGGAAAAGAATAGGGCGCGCTTAAGTTGATCTTAAGTTAATTTAAACTCTGCTTTTTTGGGATTGGGACCATTCCGCCTTATACTCTGCTCTCACCATTCACGATGCGGCCCTATTTCTATGCAAAAAGCTCCTTACCGTACGCTCCGCCAGCGCTTCGCGCGCGGTTTCACGCTCATCGAAATCATGGTCGTGGTGGTGATCATGGGGATCCTGGCCTCGCTGGTGGTGCCCAAGCTGATCGCCCGCACCGGCGAATCGAAGGTGGCCGCCGCCCGCGTCGACATTGCGACCGTGATGCAAGCGCTCAAGCTGTACAAGCTCGACAACCAGCGCTATCCGACCACCGAGCAGGGCTTGCAAGCCCTGTTGACCAAGCCCACCAGCGGCCCGGCCGCGAACGGCTGGAAGACGGGCGGTTACCTGGAAAAAATGCCGAAAGACCCGTGGGGCAATCCCTACCAATACCTGTCGCCGGGCATCAAGGGCGAGGTCGACGTGATCTCGCTGGGCGCCGACGGCCAGCCGGGCGGCAGCGGCGACGACGCCGACATCGGTTCGTGGGAACTATAAGCGCCAGTCCGGCGCGCGGCCGCGGCTTCACGCTCATCGAGCTGCTGGTGGTGATGGTCATCATCGGCGTCACGCTGGGACTGGTGTCCCTGAGCGCGATGCCGAACGGCCAGCAGTCGCTGCACAAGGAAGCCGAGCGCATCGCGCTGCTGCTGCAATTGGCGCGCGACGAAGCCATCGTGCGCAACCGCCAGGTGGCGTTCGAGGCCGACGCCGACCATTACCGCTTCCTGGTGCGCAATGACAAGCAGTGGGAACCCGTGACCCAGGACGACTTGCTGCGCGAACGCCCCTTCAAGAATAGTCCGGTGCTGTTTTCCATCGATCCCGTTTCCAGCGCGACCATGCCGCCGCTGCGCCTGACGTTTGGCCGCGAACCGGTCGACAAGCCCTTCGTGCTGACCCTGGCCAGCGGCCCGAACAGCGTCGCCATCCGCGCCGATGGCATCGGCCATTTCACGGTCGAATGACGATGCCGCGCCCGCCCTCCCTTCCTGTCCGCGGCTTCACCCTGCTCGAAGTGCTGGTGGCCCTGGTCATCGTCGTCACCGCGCTGGGCGCCTCGCTGCGCGCGGTCGGCAGCCTGACGCAAAACAGCAATGGCTTGCGCAGCGCGATGATGGCGACCTGGTCGGCCGAAAACCGCCTGGTGCAAATCCGCCTCGGCAAAGACTTTCCGCCGCTGGGCAAGAGCTCGTCCGACTGTCCCCAGGGCGATCTGCACCTGGTGTGCCAGGAAGAAGTGCTGGCCACGCCGAATCCGCGCTTCCGCCGGGTCGAGGTGAGCGTCTTCGAGGCCGACAATCCGCAGCGCAACATCATCAAGCTGATCCAACTGGTGCTGAACCAATGAAGGGCGGGCGCGGCTTCACGTTGGTGGAATTGCTGGTGGCGATCGGCATCCTGGCCTTCGTCGCCGTGATGGGCTGGCGCGGCCTGGACGGCATCATGCGTTCGCGCGTGATCTTGACGGCGCAAATGGAGCAGACCCGCGGCATGCAACTGGCGTTCGCGCAAATGCAGACCGATTGCGAGCACCTGGCCGGCAGCGGCACCGGCTCGACCCTGCTGCACCAGCGCCGCAACCTGGCCGGCGACAACAAGGGCTTGACCCTGGTGCGCACCGTCTTCGGCGAGAACCAGGCCTTGCAGTTGCAAGTGGTGTCTTACCGCATCAAGGATGGCGTGCTGACGCGGCGCGAGTCCAGTCCCACCCGCGATCTGGCCCAGCTCGACATCTTGTGGCAGGCCGCGCTGAGCGGCGTCGACAGCACCGTCACGCCCGTGGTGCTGCAGACGGGCGTGAGCGGCATCGTGCTGCGCACCTGGGACGGCACCGGCTGGAGCGTGCTGAGCAACGCGACCGGAGCCTCGCTGCTGAGCACTGTCAGCGGCCTGGAAGTGGCGCTCCAGCTGCAGGGCCAGGAAACCAGCCTGGTCAAGGTCTTTTTGCTGGGGGCCGTGTGAAGCGCGGCGCGGCCATGCGCCGCCAGAGCGGCGTGGCCATCATCACGGCGCTGCTGCTGACGACCCTGGCGATCACCATCGTCGCCAGCCTGTTCTGGCAGCAGCAAGTCCAGGTGCGCTCGATGGAAAACCAGCGCCTGCACTTGCAGACCAAGTGGATTTCGCTGGGCGCGATCGATTTCGAGCGCTTCATCCTGCGCCAGGACGGGCTGGCGGCCGGCGCCCAGATCACCACCCTGGACGGCATCTGGGCCACGCCGGTGGCGGAAACCCGGCTCGATCAATACATCGACCGCGAGCGCGTCGCCGACGAGCATTTCGACGCCACCCTGTCGGGCCAGATCAGCGACGCCCAGGCGCGTTATAATTTGAATAACCTTGCCGGGCCGAAGCTGGTGAATCCGGCCCAGGTCCTGGTATTCCAGCGCCTGTTGAGCAATTTGCAGCTGGACCCGGGACTGGCGCAGGCGGCGGCGCAGGCGCTGGCAAAGGCGCGCCCGCCGCAGGCGGCGCCGC
>DMYQ01000187.1:21059-33257 GCA_003482555.1 Janthinobacterium sp.
CGCCGCCGCCCGGCACCGCGACACCGCCGCCGGCCCCAAGCACGACCCCGGCGGCGCCGCCGCGGCAGGGCGGCCCCGAGCCGGTGGAATTCACCCAGGTCGAGGATCTGTTGTCGGTGCCGGGTTTCACGCCGCAGGCGATCGAGCGTTTGCGCGACTTCGTCATCGTGCTGCCGGAGCCGACCACCGTCAACGTCAACACGGCGGCGCCGGAAGTGCTGGCCGCGCTGGCGGAGAATTTTTCCGTGTCCGAGGCGACGGCCCTGGCCGTGTTCCGCAAGCGTACGCCGTTTGTCAACCCGGCCGCCTTTACCGCTTATCTGGCGCAGACCGGGAAGACCCTGGCCAGGGACGTGGATATCGATGTGAAAAGCAGTTATTTCCTGGCCATGAGCCGGGTGCGGCTGGATCGCGCGGCGCTCGACGCCCAGGCGCTGATACGCCGCGACCTGCAGCAAAAGACGTATCTGGTCTGGATTCGGGAAAACTAGATGGCAGCACCATTACAAGACACTGAAAGCGAGATCCTTTGACCATTCTCTATATCCGGCAGCCGGCCAAGGCCGGCTTTGAAGCCGCCCCGGACTGCCAGTTCGCGCTGGCCGGCGACAATGGCAATGTGCTGCAGCAGGGCGAACGGAGCCTGGGCGCGCTGGGCGAGCTGATCGCCCAGGCCCGGCGCGTGGTGCTGTTGCTGGCCGCCTCCGACGTCAGCCTGCTGCGCCTGACAGTGCCGCCACTGTCGAAGGCGCGCCTGCGCGCGGCGCTGCCGAATCTGGTGGAAGAGCATGTGCTGGGCGACCCGGCCGACTGCGCCCTGGCCGCCTCCGCGCGCGGCGCCGACGGCATGTGCACGGTGGCGGTGGTGCAGCGGGCCTGGCTGGAGGCGCTGGTGAAGGCCTTGCTGGCCCAGGGCGCGCGCGCGATCACGGTGCTGCCGGCGCAACTGTGCCTGCCGCTGCAACCGGGCGCGGTGGCGGCGGCGTTGACGGGCGCCGACGGCGCGCTGGAACTGACCCTGCGCCTGAATCCGGACGAAGGCATGGGCCTGACCCTGCCGCCCCAACCCGGGGCGGCCCTGGAAACCCTGCGCGCCCTGGCCGCCGGCGCCCCGTTGTTCGTGTATCTGGCGCCGGCCCTGCTGGCGCGCCTGCGCGAGGCCGATGCCGATGCGGCCGGCGTCACCCTGGAAGCGGATAACTGGACGCACTGGATCGCCGGCGCCAAAACGGCCGGCCTCGACCTGCTGCCGGCGCTGGGCACGGCCGGCGCCCAGGCGCGCCAATGGCAGCGCTGGCGCTGGCCGCTGCGCCTGGTCTTGCTGCTGGCGCTGGTCAACATCGTCGGCTTGAACATCGAGTGGCTGCGCCTGAAGCGCGACGCCGCCGCCCTGCGCGCGGCCATGCGGCAAAGCTTCAAATCGGCCTATCCGAAAGAGACGGCGCTGTTTCCGGCGGCGCAAATGCGGCGCAACATCGCGGCCGCCAAACTGGAGAACGGCCAGGTCGCGGCCGACGAATTCGGCGCCATGAGCGCGGCGCTGGGCGAGGCCCTGGGCCCGCTGGCCGGCAAGGGCGCGGTGGCGGCGCTGGAATACCGCGAGCGCGCTCTGAGCGTCAAACTCAAGCCGGACACGGTCGACGCGGCGGCAACGGCGCAGGTGAAGGCGGCGCTGAAGGCGCGCCACCTGGAGTTGAGCGAACCGGTGCCCGGCACCTGGCAAATCCGCCTGGCCCAAGGAGCACAATCATGAAACCCGTTTTTCACATGCTGGACAATCTCAGGGCGGGAGCGAACGGCTTCTGGCTGGCGCGCAGCGAGCAGGAAAGGCGCATGCTGCGCTTCGGCGCCGCCAGCGTGGCGCTGGCGCTGGTGTACGCGCTGCTGATCGCGCCGGCCCTGGACGGCCGCGCCAAACTGCAAAAGGACTTGCCGCAACTGCGGCTGGACGCGGCCGAAATCGCCGCGCTGGCGACCCAGGCCGGCGCGCTGGCGCGGCAAACGCCGGCCCCGGTGCCGCCCATGAGCCGCGACAGCCTGAGCGCCTCGCTGACGGCGCGCGGCCTGAGCGCGCAATCGATCAGCATGACGGGGGAATACGCCAAGCTGCAGTTGAACGGCGCCGCCTTTGCCGGCCTGGCCGCCTGGCTCGACGCATTGCGCCGCGAGAGCCGCATCGAAGTGCAGGACGCGAACCTGGTGGCGCAGCCGACGGCCGGCCTGGTGGATGCGACCCTGACCTTGCGCCAGGGCGCGGGCGAGGCGAAATGAGCATGGCGGCACGTTTGAAAAGGATGCGCGCGTGAAGCGCGCCGTGCTATGGTTGCTGGCCATCGGACTGAGCGTGGCCGTCACCCTGCTGGTGTTTTTTCCGGCCGCCTGGCTGGCGCTCATGGTGGAACGCCAGACCGAAGGCCGTTTGACCTTGGGCGACGCCCAAGGTACGCTGTGGCGCGGCTCGGCCTTCATCGGCGGCGCCGCCAGCCAGAGCGGCGCCGTGACGCCCCTGCTGCCGGGCCGTTTCAGCTGGCGCCTGTCGCCGCTGGCGCTGTTCGGCGCGGTCGACATGGCGCTGGAAAATCCGGACGCGCTGGCGCAGCCGGTGAGCTTGACCGGTTCCTGGTCGCAGTGGCAGGTGAGCGGCGGCGCGCTGCTGTTGCCGGCCGAGGGCCTGGCCGGGCTGGGCGCGCCGCTGAACACGATCGCGCCCAGCGGCAGCATGCGCCTGAGCTGGAGCGCGCTGCGCCTGGCGCTGGTCGAGCATGGCGTCGCCGTCGACGGCCGCACCACGCTGGAGATGCGCGACATGGCGTCGCGGCTGTCGTCCCTGCGTCCGCTCGGCAGTTACGAGCTGGCGTTCGACTGGCATGGACAGGAGGCGCAATTGACTTTGCGCTCCCTGAAGGGACCGCTGTTACTGGAAGGGACGGGCGCCCTGACGCATGGCCGGCTGCGCTTTTCCGGACTGGCGCGGGCGGCAACGGGATACGAAGAGAACTTGGCGAGTTTGCTGAATTTGCTGGGCCGGCAGCGCACGAGTAACGACAAAAACATCATCGCCTTAGAGTTCGGACAATGAAAAGAGAATCAGTGAAACAAGTTAATCCGCCCGTATGGCGCCGCCTGAGCGCCGCCGTCATGTTGTGCTGCGCCGTGGCCGGCCTTCCCGCGCCGCTGCTGGCCGCTCCCAACGACGAGGCGGCGCTGAACTTCGTCGGCGCCGACATCGAGTCGGTGATCAAGGCCGTCGGCCACTATACCAACATCAACTTCGTCATCGATCCGCGCGTCAAGGGCAGCATCACCCTGGTGTCGGAAAAGTCGATCACCAAGAGCCAGGCTTTCGCGCTGCTGGCCTCGGCCCTGCGGCTGCAGGGCTACGCCGTGGTCAGCGGCGACGGTTACGCCAAGGTGGTGCCGGAGGCGGAAGCGAAGCTGCAGTCGGTGCCGACCCAGGTCGGCGGCAGCATCGCCGTCAAGGGCGACCAGATCGCGACCCAGGTCTTCTTCCTCAATTTCGAGTCGTCGGCGAATTTGCTGACGGTGCTGCGGCCCCTGATTTCGCCGAATAACACGATCAACGCCAATCCCGGCAATAACTCGCTGGTGATCACCGATTACGCCGACAACCTGAAGCGCCTGGGCAAGATCATCGCCGCCCTCGACGCCCCGGCCGCCTCGGACCTGGACGTGATCCCGGTGCGTTACGCCATCGCCAGCGACCTGGCCGTCATGGTCAACAAGCTGATGGAGCCGGGCGCCGGCGCCGACGCCGGCAGGGTCTCGGTGCTGTCCGACCCGCGCACCAATTCCCTGGTGCTGCGCGCGCCCTCGCAGGCGCGCGCCAACCTGGCCAAGTCCCTGATCGCCAAACTGGACCAGCCGACCACCGAGCTCGGCAACGTGCACGTGGTCTACCTGAAGAACGCCGACGCCACCAAGCTGGCGCAGACCCTGCGCGCGGTGGTCTCGTCCGATACCTCGGCCGCGCCGGCGCCGGCCGGCACCGGTGCCACCGGCGCCGCCGGTGGCGCGACTGGGGCGACTGGCGCCATCGCCGGCGCCGCGACCGGCTCCGGGCCGACCCAGGCCGCCCTGTCGAACACGCCGCAAACGCCGGCGGCGGGCGGTTCGGCCGGCTTCATCCAGGCCGACGCTTCCACCAACACCCTGATCATCACCGCGCCCGACGCCGTCTACCGCAATCTGCGCGCCGTCATCGAGCAGCTCGACGTGCGCCGGGCCCAGGTCTACATCGAATCCCTGATCGTCGAAGTGACGTCGACCAAGGCTTCGGAATTCGGCATCCAGTGGCTCGGCCTGTCCGGCGACGCCAACAGCAATTACCGGGTCGGCGGGCTGCAATCGTTCGCCGCCGGCTCCAACAACAATATCGGCACCCTGGCCGCCGGCATCGCGGGCAGCAAGAACTCGACCACCGGCACCCCGCCGCTGCCGGGCGGCGGCTTGACGATCGGCCTGTTCAAGCAGATCGGCGGCCAGCTGGGCCTGGGCGCGCTGGCGCACGCGCTGGAATCGGACAATAACGCCAACATCCTGTCGACGCCCAACATGATCACGCTCGACAACGAGCTGGCCACGATACGGGTCGGCCAGAACGTGCCGATCCTGACCGGCCAGTTCACCAGCGCCTCGGGCGCCAACGCCAATCCCTTCCAGACCATCGACCGCAAGGACGTCGGCCTGACCCTGAAGGTGCGGCCGCAGATTTCCGAGGGCGGCACCATCAAGTTGGCGATCTATCACGAAACCTCGAGCGTCGACCCGGCCAGCCTGAATGCGCCGGCCGGCATCACGCTCAATACCCGCGTGATCGAAAACAATGTCATCGCCGACGACGGCCAGATCATCGTGCTGGGCGGCCTGATTTCGGACACCACCGGCGACAACGCCGACAAGGTGCATGGCCTGGGCGATATTCCCATCATCGGCAATCTGTTCAAGTACCAGACCCGTTCGCGCACCAAGACCAATCTGATGATCTTCCTGCGTCCGGTGGTGGTGCGCAGCAAGGAGCAAAGCACCAGCCTGGCGGCCGACCGCTACGACTACATGCGCGCGGCCGAGGACAGGGCGCAGCCGCAGAGCGGCAATGTGATGCTCAAGGATCTGGGCGCGCCCCTGTTGCCGAAGCTGATAGACGGCCAGCCGGTGGGCGGCAACATGGTGACGCGGCCGCTGGCGCCGGCGCCGGTGGCGGCGCCCGGCAAGCCGCAAGACGCGGCCACGCAACGGTGAGCGCGCGACCATGAGCAACCTGCTGCCTTACGCCTTCGCGCGTGACTTCGCGCTGCTGGCCCGGCCCAGCGACGAGGCTGATCAGACGATAGAGGTGACGGTGTCGGCCTCGACGACGCCGGGCGCGATCGCGGAAGTCTCGCGCCGCTTCGGCCGCATCCGCCTGATCACGGTGCCGCGCGCCGAACTGGACGCGGCCATCGCCGCCGCCTACGCCGGCGCCGGCGGCGACGCCTCGCAGATGGCCGAAGAGTTCGACGCCGACCTGGACCTGACCAAGCTGCTGCAAGACGTGCCGGCGATCGAAGATTTGCTGGAGTCGTCCGACGACGCCCCGGTAATCCGCATGATCAACGCCCTGTTGACGCAGGCGCTGCGCGAAGGCGCTTCCGACATCCACATCGAACCGTTCGAGCTCACTTCGGTGGTGCGCTTCCGCATCGATGGCAGCTTGCGCGACGTGGTGCGGCCGCGCAAGGCGATCCACGGCTCGCTGATTTCGCGCATCAAGATCATGGCCCAGCTCGACATCGCGGAAAAGCGCTTGCCGCAGGATGGCCGCATCACCCTGCGCGTGGGCGGCAAGCCGGTCGACGTGCGCGTCTCGACCCTGCCCACCGGGCACGGCGAACGGGCCGTGCTGCGTCTGCTGGACAAGGAAGCGGGCCGGCTCGACCTGGCGCACCTGGGCATGAGCCAGGACATGCTGCCCGGCTTCGACGGCTTGCTCAAGCAGCCGCACGGCATCGTGCTGGTGACCGGCCCCACCGGCTCGGGCAAGACCACCACCCTGTACGCGGCGCTGTCGCTGCTGAACGCCAGCACCACCAACATCCTGACGGTGGAAGACCCGATTGAGTACGACTTGATCGGGGTCGGCCAGACCCAGGTCAACGCGCGCATCGACATGACCTTCGCCAAGGCGCTGCGGGCCATCCTGCGGCAAGACCCGGACGTGATCATGATCGGCGAGATCCGCGACCTGGAGACGGCGCAGATCGCCGTGCAGGCGTCGCTGACCGGCCATCTGGTGCTGGCCACCCTGCACACCAACGACGCTTCGGCGGCCGTGACGCGCCTGCTCGACATGGGGATCGAACCCTTCCTGCTGTCATCCTCCCTGCTGGGGGTGCTGGCCCAGCGCCTGGTGCGCAAGCTGTGCGCCTCCTGCAAGACTTTCGATGGACAGCACTGGCAGGCGGTCGGTTGCGCCGCCTGCGGCCACACCGGCTACCAGGGCCGGGTCGGGGTCTATGAATTGCTGCAGACGACGGAGCAGATCCGGGCCCAGATCCACAACCGCGCCTCCGAGGCGGAAGTGCGCGCCGCCGCGCAGGCGAGCGGCATGCGCACCATGCGCGAAGACGGCGAACGCTGGCTGCGCGACGGCACCACCACGCAGGCTGAGCTGCTGCGCGTGACCAAAGACTAGGGACGACGATGCCGGCATTTCGCTATGAAGCGGTGGACGCCGCTGGCGCCACCAAGAAGGGCGTGCTGAACGCCGACAGCGCGCGTGCGGCGCGTGCCGACCTGCGCCTGCTGGGCCTGGTGGCCCTGAGCGTGGACGCCATTTCGGCCCAGGTCGACGCGGCCGGGGTGACCAAGAGCCGGGCCTTCGGCGAGCGCCTGTCGAGCAACGAACTGGCCCTGTTCACGCGCCAGCTGGCCAGCCTGCTGGAAGCGGGTTTGCCGCTGGAGCAGGCCTTCAGCGCGCTGCTGGAACAGGCTGAACGGCCCTATCTGCGCGACCTGATCGCCTCGATCCGCTCGGAAGTGATAGGCGGGGCCGCCTTTTCCGACGTGCTGGCGCGCCATCCGCGCGACTTCGCCGAAATCTACCGCGCCCTGGTGGCGTCGGGCGAGCAGATCGGCCACCTGTCGCGCGTGCTCTCGCGCCTGGCCGACTATATCGAGCGGCGCAACGCGCTGGTGTCGAAGGTCAAGCTGGCCTTCACCTATCCGGCCATCGTCACCGTGGTGGCGTTTTCCATCGTCATTTTCCTGCTCACCTATGTGGTGCCGCAAATCGTGTCCGTGTTCGCCAACACCAAGCAAAAGCTGCCGCTGCTGACCTTGATCATGCTGGCGCTGTCGGACTTCGTGCGCCAGTACGGCCTGGTCATGCTGGTGCTGCTGGTGGCGGCCTGGTTCGCCTGGCGCCGGGCGCTGCGGCAACCGGCGCTGAAGCGGCGCTGGCACACCTGGTTGCTGACCGCTCCCCTGTACGGCAAGTTCGAGCGCAGCCTGAACACGGCGCGCTTCGCCAGCACACTGGCCATCACCACCGGTTCCGGCGTGCCCATCCTGCGCGCCCTGGAAACTTCCCGCGACACCCTGTCGAACGTGGCCATGCAAGAGCTGGTCGAAGAAGCCAGCAACAATGTGCGCGAGGGCGTCAGCCTGGCGCGCGCCCTGTCGGCGCAAAAGCACTTTCCGCCCATGCTGATCCACATGATACGGGCCGGCGAAATCACCGGCGAACTGCCGGCCATGCTGGAGCGCGCCGCCAGCGCCCAGGAGCAGGATCTGGAGCGCCGCACCCTGACCATCGCCGGCTTGCTGGAACCGGCCCTGATCCTGGCGATGGGCGTGGTGGTCTTGCTGATCGTGCTGGCGGTGCTGATGCCGATCATCGAAATTAATCAGCTGGTGCATTAAGGAATCCGATGAAGCGTTTACCCCTGTTCGTGAGTTTTATCGCCGTGCTGGCCCTGTCGGCGTCCCTGGCCTACTGGGCCCTGCAATTGTTGAAGCCGCCGCAACGTCCGATCAGCGCGGCGCCCGAGCAGAGCGCGCCGGAAGCCAGCGTGGACGCGGCGGCCGGCCTGTTCGGCGGCCAGCTGGCCTCGGTCGAAGTAAGCAATTATCAGTTGACGGGCGTGGTCGCGGCCGGCAATGGCCGCGGCAGCGTGGCGATCCTGGTGGCCGACGGCAAGCCGCCGCAGGCGTATCCGGTGGGTGCCGAAATCGCCGCCGGCGTGAAGGTCAGGGAAGTGCAGGCGCGCTTCGTGCTGATCGCCGAAGGCAGCGTGCTCAAGCGGGTCGAACTGGCCACCGAGCCGGCCAAGTCGGGCGCCGACGCGGCCGCGTCGGGAAGCGCCATGCCGGCGCCGACAGCGCCGCCGCAAATGCCGGCGCCGTCGCGCGTCACCATGATGCCGACCCCGGGCGCGCCGCCGCCGCACCAGTAAGCGCCGCCGCGTCGCAAGCCTGCATGCGGCGCCCGCCGGCACGCCGCGCGCCGCATGTCGGAGGCAAGCTGGCGCCCAGCCGCGCCGGGGCGCGCGCCAAGCCCGCATGCGCCCCGGCGCCTTTCAATCACCGTGGCCCTGGTCGCCGCGTCCACAGGAGTCACCGTCCCATGGCATCGATTCGCGCCCTCGCGGCTTGCTGCGTCTGCATTTTTCACCTTTGGCCGGCGGCCGCCGCCGCCCAGACGGCCGCCCCCGCGGTCGCCGCGGCGCGCCCGCGCGTGGCCCTGGTGCTGTCCGGCGGCGGCGCGCGCGGCTTCGCCCATATCGGCGTGCTGCGCGTGCTGCAAGAGATGCATGTGCCGGTCGACATCGTGGTCGGCACCAGCATGGGCGGCGTGATCGGCGGCGCCTACGCGGCCGGCGCCTCGGTGGCGGATCTGGAGCGCATGGCGCAGGACACCAACTGGGAGCGCGTCATCGCCGACCGTCCGGCGCGCGACGACCTGGCGTTCCGGCGCCGCGAAGAAGACTTGATGCTGCCCTCGCGCATCGAGTTCGGCGCGCACCACGACGGCGTCACGCTGCCGCCGGCCGCCGCCGGCAACGCGGCGCTGGAGGCGGCGCTCGACCGCGTGCTGCCGCCCGCCATGCGGGATCGCCCGGTGAGCCGCCTGCCGCTGCCATTCCGCTCGGTGGCCTCGGATCTGATCAGCGGCGAACTGGTGGAACTGGCCGACACGCCGCTGTTCCTGACGGTGCGCGCCTCGCTGGCGGTGCCGGGCGTGTTCGCGCCGGTGCGCATCAATGGCCGCCTGGTGGTGGACGGCGGCCTGGTGCGCAATCTGCCGGTCGACCTGGCGCGCGCCATGGGCGCCGACGTCGTCATCGCGGTCAACGTCGGCACACCGCTGGCGCCGGAAAAGGAATTGGGCAGCGCGATCGGGGTGGCGCAGCAAATGCTGCAAATCCTGACCGAGCAAAACGTCCAGCGCTCGCTCAAGGAATTGCGCCCGCAAGACATCTTGATCGCGCCCGACCTGCACGGCGTGAGCTTCCTCGACTTCCAGGCTTACGGCCGCGCCATGGGCGCCGGCGAGAAGGCCGCGCGCGCGCTGGCCGGGCGCCTGCGGGCGCTGGCGCTGCCGGCCGCCCAGTACGCGGCGCAGGAACAGCTGCGCCTGGCCGCGCCGGCCCTGCTCGACGTGGCGCTGCCGCTGGCGCGCCTGGAAGTGCGCAGCGAGGGCCACATCAATCCGCAAGTGCTGAGCGCGCAATCGGGCCTGGTGGAAGGCGTGGCGGTGACGCGGGAAGAGGTGCGCCGGGCCGGAGCCACCCTGTACGGCCGCGGCGATCTGGCGCGGGTGGAAACCCAGGTCAGCGACGCCGGCGACCAGCGCAGCGTGTTGATCAAGGCGACCGAGGCCGACTGGGCCCGCAGCCGCCTGCGCTTCGGCCTGGAACTGGCCACCGACTTCAAGGACAACAACAGTTTCGCGCTCAAGCTGATGCATGTGCGCTCTTCGTTCGACGCCTGGGGCGCCGAATTGCGCACCACGGCCCGTATCGGCAACGAGCGCGCCTTCGGCCTGCAGTTCTGGCAGCCGCTGGGGGCCGGTTCGCCCTGGTATCTGGCGCCCGAGTTGAACTACGGTTCGCAGGCGGCCGACAATTTCGAGCAGGGCCGGCGCGTCAGCCGGGTCGCCTACAATCTGCAGAGCGCCAGCATGGTGGCGGGGCGGCAGTTGGGCAATTGGGGCGACGTCCATATCGGCTACACGCGCGGCAAGGCTTACGTGGAACAGGTGCTGCCGGCGGACCCGGCCGTGGCGCCGGAACGGGGCTTCTTCAGCACCGCCTTCGTCCGCTACCGGGTCGACACGCTCGATTCGCTGGGTTTCCCCAGCCGCGGCTACATGCTCGACGCCACCTGGGCCAACACGCCCGGGCTGGACCCGGGGCAGGCGGCGCAGGGACGTTCCAGCGCGGTTGGCCTGGCCGCCTTCCACACCGATAACTGGGCCGGCCATGTGTACGGCGAATGGGCGCGCGCCCAGAGCGGCACGGCGCCGCTGACCCTGGGCGGCTTCTTGCGCCTGTCGGGCACGGCCGCCGATTCGATCGAGGGCCGCAGCGTGGTGCTCAGCCGCCTGGTCATGGCGCGCCGCATCGGCGCCCTGTCCAGCACTTACGGCGGCGCCGTGCGGGCCGGCTTTTCGCTGGAGGTGGGCGGCGCCTACGACCAGAGCGCGCCCTGGAACCGGGGCGGCTTCCGGTCGGCGGCGAGCGCCTTCATCGCGGCCGACACGCGCTTCGGCCCCGCTTACCTGGCGGCCGGCGCCAGCCGCGGCGGCGACGCCACGCTTTACTTGTTCCTGGGCCCGGTCTGGTGAGCGGGGACGCGGCGCAGGGCGGTGAAGGCGCCGAATTCCCATGAGCGAAAGCCGAGCAGCAGGGTAAAACCGTCGCGCTCGGACGGCGCCAGGCGGCGTTCGCTCTGGTGCAGGCGCGCCAGTTCGCCGGCCAGATGCTGGATCTTTTGCACCATTTCGCGCGCGCTGGCGGGACTCAGGCGGGCCGGCACGCACATCAGGGTTTCGCCGGCGGCGTCGAAGTGGCCGCCGAAATAGTCGGCCACGACGTGGTTGCGGAAATACTGCTGCACCGGGCCGTCGGCCAGCCAGCGGAAGGCGTTCGAGACGCGCATGCGGTAGCGGTTCAGGGGCCGCAGCTCGATCAGGCCGAGGCGATCGAGTTCGGCCAGCAGGCCGATGCACTCGGTCTCCGCCAGGCGATAGGTTTCCAGCACTTGCTCGAAGCTCCAGTGGCCCAGGCAGCAGATCGCCATCAGCAACAGGCGCGGCTGCGCCACCAGCGAGGTTTCCTGCGGCAGGGTGAGGGTGTCGGCGTGCGGCGCCACGTCGGCCGCCGCGCGCAGCACGTCTTCCATCGCGATGCCGGCCGCCTTGCAGATATGGGCCAGGCGCGAGAGCGACATGTCGTGTTGCCCGAACATGCGCTTGACGCTGGACTCGCTCATGCCTATGCGTTCGGCCAAGGTCTTGTAGGTGATGCCGGCGGCGCGCAATTGTCCGCGCAGCACTTGCAGCACCAATTCCGGTGAACTCATATTTTCCTCCGCGGCGGGGTGCCGGGCTTGAATATAGCCAATAAGGCAATTTCGCGCAAGAGGATATGGGGGGGCACGCGTTGGCGGACGCGGCTTGACCGAGGCGCGCCCGCGCCTTGATCGAGCCGCGCCGCCGGCTTACAACACGTAGCGCGACAAGTCTTCGTCGACGGCCAGCGCTTCCAGGCGCGCGTTGACGTAGGCGGCGTCGATGCTCAGGGTGCTGCCACCCTTTTCGCTGGCGTCGAAGGAGACTTCCTCGAGCAGTTTTTCCATCACCGTGTAGAGCCGCCGCGCGCCGATGTTTTCGGTGCGTTCGTTCACGGAAAAGGCGATTTCGGCCAGGCGCGTGATGCCCTCGGGGACGAAGGCGATGCGCACGTTCTCGGTCGCCAGCAGGGCTTCATACTGCATGGTGAGGCAGGCGTCGGTGCTGGTGAGGATGCGCTCGAAGTCGGCGATCGAGAGCGACTCGAGTTCGACCCGGATCGGAAAGCGCCCCTGCAACTCGGGAATCAGGTCGGACGGCTTGGCCAGGTGGAAGGCGCCGGAAGCGATGAAGAGGATGTGGTCGGTGCGTATCATGCCGTACTTGGTGTTGACGGTGGTGCCTTC
>DMYQ01000187.1:33381-40161 GCA_003482555.1 Janthinobacterium sp.
ACCAGCGGCAGCAGGTCGCGCTGCACGCCGGCGCGCGAGACGTCGGCGCCGCCCACTTCCGAACGCGAGGCGATCTTGTCGATTTCATCGAGGAAGACGATGCCGTTTTGCTCGACGTTGGCGATGGCCATCTGTTTCAGCTCGTCCTCGTTGAGCAGCTTGGCCGCCTCTTCCTCGATGAGCAGCTTGAGCGCTTCCCTGATCTTGATCTTGCGCGCCTTCTTGCGGCCGGCGCCGACGCCGGAAAACATGGACTTGATTTGCTCCGTCATTTCTTCCATGCCGGGCGGGGCCATGATTTCCATCTGCGGGCCGGACTCGGCCAGGTCCAGCTCGATTTCCTTGTCGTCCAGTTCACCCTGCCGCAAGCGCTTGCGGAAAGTCTGGCGCGTCGTGTCGGCGCCGGCCGGCTGTTCGGCGGCGGCCACGTTGAAGCCGAAGTCGCGCGCCGGTGGCACCAGGATGTCGATGATGCGGTCTTCGGCGGCGTCTTCGGCGCGCAGGCGCACCTTCTTCATTTCGGCCGAGCGGGTCTGCTTGATGCCGATGTCGATCAAGTCGCGGATGATGGTGTCGACGTCGCGTCCCACGTAGCCGACCTCGGTGAACTTGGTCGCCTCGATCTTGATGAAGGGGGCGTCGGCAAGCTTGGCCAGGCGGCGCGCGATCTCGGTCTTGCCAACCCCGGTGGGGCCTATCATCAAGATGTTCTTGGGCGTGATTTCATGGCGCAGGGGCTCGTCCACCTGCTGCCGGCGCCAGCGGTTGCGCAGGGCGATGGCGACGGCGCGCTTGGCGCGGCCCTGGCCGACGACGTGTTTGTCGAGTTCGGCGACGATTTCCAATGGAGTCATGTTCATGGCGGCCTCAGTCCAGGGTTTCAATGATGTGCGACATATTCGTATAGATGCACAGTTCGGCGGCGATGGTCAGCGATTTTTTGATGATCTCGGCCGGTGTCAATTCCGTGTTTTCCTGCAGCGCCTTGGCGGCCGACTGGGCAAAGGTGCCGCCCGAGCCGATGGCGCCTATGCCGTCTTCCGGCTCCAGGACATCGCCGTTGCCGGTGATGATCAGGGTCGATTCGGCGTCAGCCACCAGCAGCATGGCTTCCAGGCGGCGCAGGACGCGGTCGGTGCGCCAATCCTTGGCCAGTTCGACCGAGGCGCGCAGCAGATTGCCCTGGTGCTTTTCCAGCTTGCCTTCAAAGCGGTCGAGCAGGGTGAAGGCGTCGGCCGTGCCGCCGGCGAAGCCGACCAGCACCTTGCCCTGATATAACTTGCGCACCTTGCGGGCCGTGCCCTTCATGACGATATTGCCCAGGGTGACCTGGCCGTCGCCGCCCAGGGCCACTTGCTTGCCGCGCCGTACGCACAGGATGGTCGTGCCGTGAAATTGTTCCATATTGCCCTCAAGAGTGTTCGCTGAACTGCATCAAGCAAAAATGGGGATGGAAAAGGCAATTGCAAGGCGGGGCCGGCCGCTGGCCAGCCAGCCAGCTCAGTACTTCTCAGTATTTGTGGGGGAAGATCTTGGCGATGTCGGAAAAGGCCAGCAGGCGCAGCAGCGCGGCGACCAGATGGTTCAGGTCGCGAAATTCGATGGATTTCCCGCCTTGGGCCAGGGTTTGCAGGGGCGATAGCAGGGCGTTGGCGGCGCTGAAGTCGAGCCGGTTCAGGCGCGAGCAATCGAACACCAGGGCCCCGTCCTGGGCGGCATAGGCCGCGATGGCCTCGATCAGGGGCATGCAGTTGCCTTCCATCAAGGCCGGCAGCATGAAGCGGTCGCTCGTCGCCGACGCGTATTTGTTGGCGGTCGAGACCACCTTGCTGGCCGGGATGAAGGACGGCGGCGATACTTCGAAGGTGACACAGTAATCCATGCCGGTTTCTTCGAATTCCTTTTCATGGTTCAGCAGTTGCAGCAGTTCGAGCAGCAGCAGCCAGCAGGGTTCGCTGTCACCGCGCTCGCCAACCCGTATCAGGGCGCGGATGTGGGCCGCCAGTTCGGCGGCGGCGACGACGATCAGTTCGCGTTGCCGTGCCTGCAATCTGGTCAGGCTGCCCAGCAAGAGGGAGCAGCCGGCCGGATCGACCCCGGTGACGCGGTTGAATTCCAGGCGCAGCACCGGTTTGCTGTCGGCCTGTTGTTCCAGGCGCTCCAGGGCGGGCGCGATGCTGGCGTCGAGCATGCCTGCCAGGGCCAGGGTTGGCGTCACGCCGGCATATGCGCTGCCCGGCCCGGCCGGCGGCGGCGCGCCGGTCCAGGCCGGCGGCGAAGTTTCAAACTTGCTGGCGTAATCGATGGAGAGATTGTCGAATTGTTCTTGCTTGCCGTTGACTTGATACAGGTCGAACAGCATCCACCAGACGGTGCGGTCGTCGCCGGCCTCGGCCAGGCCGGCCACCAGCATCTGCTCGGCCAGCGCGCTCTCGCCGTGGGCGTACAGGACGGCCACTTCTTCGACAATGGCGGCCGTTTGCGTGGCGGCGGGATCGGTTTCCGCAGCGTCGCCGAGCAATTCGGTGGTGTTGCTGTCGTCCAGTTCGGCCAGGGTATGGCCGGGCGGACGCGGCAGCGCTTTCGGGGTGCTGCCCCAGGCCGGTTCGGGCGTGTTAAAGATATCGAAGGCCATCGCCGCCTCGATGGCGTCGATTTTCAAGGTGGTGGCGTGGGCCAGTTCGCGCTGGCGCTCCTGCTCTTCCAAGCGGCGCGCCTCGCGCTTGGAGCTGGGGCGTGCGTCATCCTTGGCGCGCGCGCGCTGCGTTTCATCCTCCGTGGAGGGGCCATTTTTCTTGAAAAGTGAAAACAATCCCACGTCTATCCCTGCGGTGAACGCTGCTGAATGGGCACGCGGCGTCGTCGTCGGCCCGGAACCGTCCGATAGGCTCCCAAGCATAGTCTATCTCATGAGCATCGTTTTAGCACGCACCTTACATTTGGATATATTTAGCGCGCATCGACGCGAAAAAAAAGCATGCGACAGCATGCTTTCCGGAGTGGCGAGCCGGCCGGGCCTCGCCCCCGCCGGCTCAGTCGCCGTATAATTTTTGTTTCAATTCGCGCCGCTGCTGCGCTTCCAGCGACAGGGTGGCGGTGGGACGGGCGATCAGGCGGGGGATGCCGATCGGCTCGCCCGTTTCTTCGCACCAGCCATAGTCGCCGCCGTCGATGCTGGCGATCGATTGTTGCACTTTTTTCAGCAGCTTGCGTTCGCGGTCGCGGGTGCGCAATTCCAGCGCGTGCTCTTCCTCGATCGTGGCGCGGTCGGCCGGATCGGGCACCAGCACGGTTTCGCGCAAATGCTCGGTGGTTTCGCCGGCGTTTTTCAATAAGTCTTTTTCAAGCTGTTGCAGACGCGCCTTGAAAAATGCCAGTTGCGCCGGATTCATGTAGTCCTTGTCGCCCATCAAACGAATTTCGTCTTCGGTGATGAGAGGGACTTCCGTGTTGGCGGCGGGGGTCGATTTATTAGTTTTGGTCATCACTTCGCTTACCTTCGATACGACAGGGTTTTCAATTGATCAGCTGATTCGGCAAGGCGCCGACCACTGCACCGGTATCCGCTTTGGCACTGTTCAGCTTTCCGGATGTTACTGTTCTTCTCGCTACTCCATGGTCGGCGTGTTTCGCGCCGCCCATGCGCCGGTGTGACATGCGGGCCAGATTGCCCGCCCTCCAGGCCCGGGACGGGCTGCTTGTCGATTTTGTCATGCTTTGCCGCATATTGCCATCCCGATTTGTTTTACCGGCCCGGGCCTGGCCGGGCCCGACGTGCAAACCCGGCTAGTTTATACCAAACACTGTTCGAGTCCGCTAATAAAGATGTCTTTTGGTAGATTTTTGCCAATAAAAACCATTTTACTGCCACGCTCTTCGTGTTCTCCCCATTTTGCGCCCAGATCGCTGCCCATCAACTGGTGCACGCCCTGGAATACCACCTTGCGCTCGGCACCCTGCATGGACAATACACCCTTATAGCGCAACATGCGCGGCCCGTAAACCTGCACCAGGCCGCCCAGGAATTCGTCCAGCTTGGCGCTGTCGAAAGGCTGGCTGCTCTTGAAGACGAAGGCGGCGATGTCGTCCGAGTGCCGGCTGTGGTTATGGGTGTGCCCGTGGCTGTCGCAGTCGCTGGCGCAGTCCGCGCCATGCTCATGTTCATGTTCGTGCTCATGCTCATGCACTTGCGCCGTGGCCGCCGACAGGAAGTGGGGATCGAGTTCCAGCTTGTCGTTCAAGTTGAAGCCGCGTAAATCAAGCACCTCGGCCAGCGGGGCGCGCCCGAAGTCGACGTGGGCGATGGGCGCGCGCGGGTTGATGCGCGTCAGGCGCCGTTTCAGCGCGTCCAGTTCGGCGCTCTCGACCAGGTCGGTTTTCGACAACAGCAAGCGGTCGGCGAAGCCCACCTGGCGCTGCGCTTCCTCGTGCAAGTCGAGCTGACCCATGGCGTGGCGGGCGTCGACCACCGTGATGATGGCGTCGAGCATGTAGTGGCTGCCCACTTCTTCGTCGACGAAAAAGGTTTGCGCCACCGGCCCGGGATTGGCCAGGCCCGTCGTTTCAATGACGACGCGGTCGAAGTGCAGCAAGCCGGCGTCGCGCTTTTGCGCCAGCGCCGTCAGGGCCACGATCAAGTCGCCGCGCACGGTGCAGCAAATGCAGCCATTGTTCATTTCGACGATGTGCTCGTTGCTGTCCTGCACCAGGATCTCGTTATCGATATTTTCCTGGCCGAATTCGTTCTCGATGACGGCGATGCGCAAGCCGTGGTTTTCACTCAGGATGCGTTTGAGCAGGGTGGTCTTGCCGGCGCCGAGAAAGCCCGTCAGTATGGTGCTGGGAATGAGTGCCATGGATATCTGTCGTCGCTGTGGGTGGGAAGCCGCCGCGTTTATCGCCGCTGGCGGACGATTATGCCGGATTTTTGCAAAACACTGTAAAAAGGGCGGGCGCGCTTGATCTGGATCAGGCGCGCGGTCGCTACTTTGCGCGCGGATGGGTCTTGTCGTACACCAGGGCCAGATGCTGGAAGTCGAGCGAGGTGTAGACCTGGGTCGAGGCGATGCTGGAATGGCCCAGCATTTCCTGCACGGCGCGCAGGTCGCCCGAAGATTGCAACACGTGCGAGGCGAAGGAGTGGCGCAGCACATGCGGATGGACGTTGACGGGAGTGCCGACGGCCTGGCCGTGGGCTTTCAAGCGCAGTTGCAACACGCGCGCCGAGATGCGCGCGCCGCGCCCGTTCAAGAACAGGGCGCCGCCGCCATCGGCGGGCGGCGTGCGCACGGCCAGCCATGCCGCCAGCGCCGCCAGTGCCGCCTTGCCGACCGGCACGGTGCGCATCTTGCCGCCCTTGCCGGTGACCAGCACTTCGGCGCCGGCCTGGTCGATCCAGCCCAGGGAGGCGGGGCCGGCCGCGTCGGCCTTGCGGTAATGCAGGTCGAGGCTGGCCAGTTCGGACACCCGCAAGCCGCTCGAATACATCAGCTCGAACATGGCGTGGTTGCACAGATCCGCCGGCAAGGGCGTCCCGTGCGCGCGGGCCGGGCTGGCCACCAGATGCACGGCGTCGTCCACCGACAGGGCCTTGGGCAGGGTCTTGGCCCGTTTCGGTGCGCGGATGCCGTCGACCGGATTGGCGGGCAGCGCGATTTGTCCGCCCAGCCAGGTGAAAAAGCCGCGCCAGCTGGACAGTTTGCGGGCGATCGAGCGGGCGTTCAAGCCTTTCGCGCGCAGGCTGGAGGCGTGGCGGCGGATGTCGCCGTGGCCGATTTGCGACCATTCCAGGGCGACGCTCAAGGCGGCCAGTTCGCGCAAATCGCGGGCGTAGGCTTCGATGGTGAGTGGCGACAGCTTGCGCTGGCTGCGCAATTGCTCCAGATAGGCGGCCAGCCATTCTGGCGCGGCCGGGTCCGGGTCTGGTGGGGCTGGGGCTGGGTCGGGGACGCTCATGCTCGCTGGCCCGGAATGCGCGGACTCAGGCGTGCAGCGCGAACAGGGCGGTGCTGGCCGTTTCGCCGATGTTGACCAGGAAATCGGTCGCCATGGTGGACGTGAAGCGCGCCGCGTCGGGCGAGCCGAGGATCAGCAGGCCGAAGGCGGCGCCGTTCTTGCCGGGAGCGCGCAGCGGCAGGATGGCGGTGGAGACGATGCTGGCGGACTCGTCCAGCCAGCGCACCGCCTCGAAGTCGTGGTTGTTGCCGCAATACGGGGCCAGCAAGCCGCCGGCGAACAGGCGGGCATCCTCGGAAACGTCTTGCGCGAACCAGGCGTCGGCGTGGGCCGGAGCGACCGACCACAGGCGCAGGGTCGCTTGCGGCACGCCGAAGTGTTGCACCAGGCCGTCGCAGACGGCGCGCGGCAACGCGGCGCCGGGGCCCGCTTGCAGCAAGCCCTGGGTCCAGGCATGGAATTTGTGGGCGATCGCGGCGTTCTCCTGCGCCAGACGGTTCAGTTCCGACATGCGCAGCTCGAGCGTCTTGTATTTGTCGCGCATCACTTCCATCTGCCGCTCTTGCAGCGAGACGGTGCGTCCGGTAAGCGGGCTCGACAGCTTGACTTCGCCCAGCAGGCCGGCGTGTTCCTCGAAAAAGCGCGGGTGATCCGTCAAATATTGGACGACGGTGGTGGAATCGAGTGTGGCGGTCATGGATAGTTTCGGTCTGTAAATTGAAGAGCTTGCCGCAGGGGGCGCGCGGTGCCAAGCGCAATTTTAACCGACCCGGCCCGCGCGCGCACAAAGGTGCGGCCGGCGAGGTGCGGCCGGCAAGGTGCGGC
>DMYQ01000187.1:40268-60585 GCA_003482555.1 Janthinobacterium sp.
GCGGCCGGCAAGGTGCGGCCGGCGAGGTGCGGCCGGCGAGCGCCCGGGATGCCGGCGAAAAAAAAGCGGCCGTGGTTGCCCATGGTCGCTGTGTCAATCGGAAGACCAGCCCCTCGGGGGGGGGCTGGTCCGGGCCGATTAGAAATTGTGGTGAATGCCGACGTCGAGGTAATTGACCGATGCGGCGTCGGAAGCGGCCGTGATCGGCGCCACAGGCGCTTTCTTGTTCGATGCATCCACGTAGACGTAGGTGCGTTTCGACAGGCTGTACTCGTAACCGACCGAGATTTGTTTGGACTTGACGACGCCGTCCGGGGTTTTTTGACCGTAACCGGCCAGGAATTTGCTTGGGCCCATGGTGTAGTTCGCGCCCAGCAGCCAAGCCTTGGTGTCCGGATTGGCGGTCACATTGGAACCCTGGTCTTGATGCTGGTAGGAAGCCATCAGTTTCAAGTCTGGGATAGGATTGAACGAAGCGGCGATCGACCACAGTTTCGTTTCGATGGCGTTGCGCTCGTAAGCGGCCATGCCGGCGAACGGGCCGTTGGTGTAGGTTGCCGACAGCGAGTAAGGCGTGACGACCGCTTCCGAATTGGCGGCGAAGCCTTCGGTGATGCCTTGGTAGGTGTTGCTTGTCGCCGCGATGAGCGCGTTACCGTTGGCTTCTTTGGTGGCGATGGTTGCGTTTGCTTGGAAGCCGCCAACGACGGGTGTGTTATAGAAGAACGCGTTCGAGAAACGGTTTTTCGAATTGCCGGCAGGGCTCAAAGGATCGCTGCTGTAGCCGGCCACTTGAATGTCGGTCTGGAAGCCAGCGGGGCTGAGCAGGCCGGACCATGGTTCAAACGCGATGACCGATTCCTGGAACGCGGTCAAGCCGCGGCCCAGACGGGCGGTACCGAAGGCGCCTTGCAGGCCGACCCGGCTTTGGCCCTGGAACAGGGGACGCGAGGTGTTTTCAGTG
This sequence comes from Janthinobacterium sp., assembly GCA_003482555.1. Classification (GTDB taxonomy): domain Bacteria; phylum Pseudomonadota; class Gammaproteobacteria; order Burkholderiales; family Burkholderiaceae_D; genus Janthinobacterium. The sequence continues at coordinate 41,233 of DMYQ01000187.1, forward strand.
ACGCCCGTATCCGATTCGAAGCGAATTTCCAGTTGGAACAGCGCTTTCAGGTTGTCGCCGAGGTCTTCAACACCCTTGAAACCGAGACGGTTGTTGTCGCGCTTGCCGACCGCAACGGTGGTGTTCGTTGTTTTGGAAACGTTAGCATCGACGTCGCCGTAGATGACGACGGAGGATTGTGCATGTGCAACACCGGCAAACGCGCCGAAAAGGGCCAAGGCCAATACTGATTTGTTCATTTTTTATTCCTATAAAAGTGAAGTCGGTCAAAGATCCGTTCAGCGAAGAGCTGCGAGGTATTTCAACACTCGGCTTGGTTGAACCTTAAATGCTGATGGCATCCGGATCGTCGTATTGGTTGATTATGGGGCTAAATATTGGTGAAAAGCTAAAGAATCATGCATGACTGTTGTATTTTTGTGACGCCCCGACACGCATCTCGCGCGCTGGCCGGAGTGGCCTCGGCCAGTGTGGCGCGATAGGTCGCGGCTGTTGCGATCATCTTCCTTCACAGGGTAAGTTTGCGCCATCTCAAGCTTACTGCGGGCAGTTTCCATATTCGTGGGCGGCGCCCGCTACACTGGATAGTGCTTGCGGCGGGGTTGATTGCGCTGAATGACGCGGGGGGAATTGAAAATCGCCCCGGCGCCCCAATACTCATTGAGACATGCATGTACGCGCAGGGCCCTGAATTAACTTTTATAGTGAATCGATGGCAAATCGTGAAGAGCTGGGGATTATCAAGGGCGCGCGCACGGGAGATGGCAATTCCCAGCTCGCCCTGGGGAAACTATATCTGTATGGTGGCGTCAGTTTACCTAAAAGCATACCCACCGCGCTGTACTGGTTGCAGCGTGCGGTGCAGCAAAACCGCGCCGAAGCCTGCTTGCTGATAGGCGCCCATGTGCCTTTCGAACTGGCGCGGCATCAGGCGCTGGAGTTGCTTCCCAGTTATGAACGGGCCTTCGATGCCGGTATTGCGCAAGCCGGCCTGGTTCTGGCGCAACTGGTGCTGGCCGGCGGCGCCGCCTTGCGCGGCAAGGCCTTGCTGGGCTTGAAGGCGGCGGCGCGGGCCGGCTTGCCGGACGCGCAATGGCTGCTGGCCCGGCATGGCAGGCCGGCCGCCGCCGACGCGGCGGCGGAATCGCGGCCTGTTTTGCCAGACGAACAAGAACAGGCATGGTTGACGGGGGCCGGCGGCGGCGAAGCTGTGCGCGTCTTGCTCGATCAATCCTGGGAAAAGGGCGAGTGGCGCCAATTTCTGCTGCTGGCCTTGCCGCTCGCGCGCGCGCTGGCGCGCGAAGCCAGTGGGGATGGCGGGGGCAAAAAGCCGGCCGGCGCGGCGTCGCGGGCACTCTTGCTGTCGCGTTGCGCGCAGGCGCTGCGGCACTGCGGGCCCGGCTATGACGGCGCCGAGATCCAGCGCTTTTACGAACTGGCGGCCCACGGCGGCGACCGGGCGGCGCAACTGGCGCTCGGCCTGTGGCTGGCCAGGATGGATGCGGGCGGCGCCCGCACCCAGGTCGGCGCCGGCACCGTCAATTTCAAGCGCGCCATCCGCTGGCTGACCCAGGCCGGCGAGCAGGGCCTGGCCGAGGCCTGGTTCGCCTTGTCGCGCATTTACATCAAGTCGGAATTTTCCCAGCGCAGTGTGACGCAGGCGCAATCGTATCTGGAGCGGGCCGCCGATATGGGACATGGCGCGGCCCAGTTCGAGTGCGGCGTGCACGCCTGGCGCACCCGGCGCGACGGTGAAAATCACGATGTGCGGGCCGCCTATTGGCTGCTCAAGGCTGCGGCCCGGGGCTGCGCCGAAGCGGAAGCGGCCTTGCTCAAGATCGCTCCCCCCGTGGCGGCCGGATGGGCGGGCGCGCCGCCGTGGGCCGTGCGCAAGCTGGCCGCGCGCCTGCCGCTGCTGGCCGCGCGGCTGGAATTGGCCGCCCTGTTCGGCTTGTCGCGGGCCGAGGCCCTGTTACTCGATGTGAACGCGGCCGACCAGGGCCATTGCCTGCTGGTCGATATTCGCGCCAGTTACGGCCGCGGCAAGCGGCGCCTGGTGTTGTTGCGCACGGCGCATGAGCGGCGCGCGCTCGACCGCATCGCGGACCTGTTCGAGGGCGTCGATTGCGGCTCCGGCGGGCCGGAAGGGAATTATCGCCAACGCCTGTACCGCCTCAAGACTTGCCTGGCTGAATAGTTGAGGGCGGGCGGCGATGAATCAGATGTCGATGACGCCTTCGAACACGGTCACGGCCGGGCCGGTCAGTCGAACCGGCGTGCCTTCGCCATCCCAGGCGATCGACAATTGCCCACCGCGGGCAGTGACGGCCACGGGCGAGTCGAGCAAGCCGCGGCGGATGCCGGCCACCACGGCGGCGCAAGAACCGGTGCCGCAGGCCAGGGTTTCGCCGGCGCCCCGTTCGTAGACGCGCAACTTGATGTGGTGGCGCTCGAGCACCTGCATGTAGCCGGCATTGACCCGTTTCGGGAAGCGGGGGTGATGTTCGATCAGGGCACCGTCGCGTTCGAGCGGGGCCAGATCGACGTCGGCCACCACTTGGACGGCGTGCGGATTGCCCATCGATACGACCGAGACCAGCACCTCGCCGCCGGGCAAGTCCAGCGGCCACAGGCTGTCGCGACCTTCCGGGCGGGCGTCCAGGCCGGCGTTCAGGAAGGGCACCAGGGCCGCCTCCAGCACGGGGGCGCCCATGTCGACGGTGACGCCGCCGTCCGCTTCCAGGCGCGGAGAAATCACGCCGGACATGGTTTCCACGCGTATGCTGGTCTTGTCGGTCAAGCCCCGTTCGACGACGAATTTGACGAAGGCGCGCGAGCCGTTGCCGCACTGCTCCACTTCGCCGCCATCGTTGTTATAGATGCGGTAGCGGAAATCGCAGTCCGGGCTGACGGCCTTTTCGACCACCAGGATCTGGTCGGCGCCTATGCCGAAGCGGCGGTCGGCCAAGCGCGCCCATTGGGCCGGCGTGAAAGCGATGGCCTGGTTGATGGCGTCGATGACGATGAAGTCGTTGCCGGCGCCGTGCATTTTGGTGAAGGTAAGTTTCATGGCATAAGTATATCAGTGCTTGCCGGGCTCAGGAGCGTACAGCGACGCTTCGCCGTCCGGGCGGGTCTTGAAACGCTTGTGCGTCCAGAAGTACTCGGCCGGGTTGGCGCGCGCCCGCTCTTCGATGAAGGCGTTCATGCGCCGCGTGGCGGCCGTGATGTCGGGGCCCGGATAGTCGTCCCAGGGCGGGTAATACGTCACGCGCCAGCCCTGGTAGTCGGGCAGGAAGGTGGCGATGACGGGGATGATCTGGGCCCCGGTGGCGGCGGCGATGCGGGCCGTGGCCGTCAGGGTGGCGGCCGGGATGCCGAAGAAGGGTACGAACTCGGCATCCTTGGCGCCGAAATCCATGTCCGGCAGCATGAAATACGGCAAGCCTTCGCGCAGGGCGCGCAGGATGGGCTTGATGCCGTCCTGGCGCGTGAACAGGCGCACCGGGCGGAAGCGCGAGCGGCCGGCCCGCAGCACGCGGTCGAAGGTATTGTTTTTTTGCTGAACATACATGGAAGAGGCGCTGATTTCCATGGCCGTGGCTACGCCGGCCACGTCGAGGCAGACGAAATGCGGACACAGCAGAATGGTCGGGCCGGTGGCGATTTGCGCGCCGGGGAAGGCCGGTTCGACCCGGATCAGGCGTTTCAGGCGCGCCTCGGACGACCACCACAGGATGCCGCGTTCCCACACGCTGCGCGAATAAGCCTGGAAATGCTGGCGCGCCAGGCTCACCCGCTGCGCTTCCGACAATTCCGGCATGCACAGGCGCAAGTTGGTGAGGGCGATATGGCGGCGCTTGCCGAGCAGGGCGAACAGCAGGCTGCCGACGGCATTGCCGAAGCGCCCCAGCCAGGACAGGGGTAGCCAGTGCAGCAGCCACATGAAGCCGAGTAGCAGTCTCATGCGTTCTCCCCGGGTACGCTGGCGCCGGCCGGCACCTTGTAACGGTTATAGCTCCAGAAATATTGCGCCGGGTTGCGCGCGATCAATTTTTCCATGGCGGCGTTGATGGTGCGCGCGCGCATGGCGGAATCGCCCTCCAGGCTCGCTTCCAGGGCAAGGAAATGGATGCGGTAGCCCTTGCCCTTTGGCAAGCGCTCGGCGTAGGTGACGATTACCTGGGCGTCGCCCATCTGCGCCAGCTTGGCCGGCAGGGTCATGGTGTAGGCGGGGCGGCCAAAGAAATCGGCCCACACGCCCTCGCCCTCTTGCGGCACCTGGTCGGGCAGCAGGCCGATGGGCTGGCCCTTCTTCAGGCATTTGGCGAGGATGCGCACGCCCGACATGGTGGCCGGCGCCAGCATCAGGTTGTGGCGCGCGCGGGCGCCCTCGATCAGCGGTTTCAGGGCCGCCTTGCGCGGTGGCCGGTACATCACGGTGAGCGGGGTGCGCAGGGCGATCTGCTGGGCCACTATTTCGAAGCAACCGAGGTGTGGCGTGAGGAAGACGATCCCCCGTCCGCTGTCGAGGGTGCGCTGGACCAGGTCCCAGTTATCCTCGCTGGCGTGGCGCGCCACCCGTTCCGGCGCGCCGCACCAGATGAAGGGCAGTTCGACGATGCTTTTGCCGGACTCGGCGATGGCGGCCGACAGGTGCCGGCCAAAGCCGGCCTGCGTCATGTTGGCGCGCATGCGCCGGCGGTAAGAGGGCGAGGCCAGGTAGACCAGCCAGCCCAGCCCGGCGCCGATCGCGTGCAGGACGGGCAGGGGAAAACGGGAGAGAAAACGGAAGAGTATGACGAGCATGTGATCGATTTCAACAAAAGGCGTTTGCTTAGCCAAAATTTTTTAAGAAGCGTAAAATACCACGTATGCAGTATCCGCTGAGTTAATAGACAACTTGCGAAGCGGAATATAAATATCGCTAAAGCGTCGCAGGCGGACTTTGGACTGCGACAGAACATTCAAAACAGTACCAGGAGCCTGCAATGTCAAACAGTTATCTTTTCACTTCGGAATCCGTTTCCGAAGGCCATCCGGACAAGGTCGCCGACCAGATTTCCGACGCCATCCTCGACGCCATCCTGGCCCAGGATCCGAAGGCGCGCGTCGCCGCCGAAACCCTGTGCAACACGGGTCTGGTGGTGCTGGCCGGTGAAATCACCACCCACGCCAACGTCGATTATATTCACGTTGCGCGCGAAACCATCAAACGCATCGGTTACGACAACACCGACTTCGGCATCGACTACCGCGGTTGCGCCGTCATGGTGTGCTACGACAAGCAGTCGCCCGACATCGCCCAGGGCGTCGATGAAGGCGCCGGGCTCGACCTCGACCAGGGCGCCGGCGACCAGGGCTTGATGTTCGGTTACGCCTGCGACGAGACGGCTGAACTGATGCCGGCCGCCATACATTACGCGCACCGCCTGGTCGAGCGCCAGTCGCAGTTGCGCAAGGATGGCCGCCTGCCATGGCTGCGTCCGGACGCCAAGTCGCAAGTGACCCTGCGCTATGTGGACGGGCGCCCGGTCGGCGTCGACACGGTCGTGCTGTCGACCCAGCACTCGCCCGACATTTCGCACAAGCACATCGAAGAAGCGGTGATCGAAGACATCATCAAGCAAGTCTTGCCGCGTGAATGGCTGGTCGACACGCGCTACCTGGTCAACCCGACGGGGCGCTTCGTCATTGGCGGCCCGCAAGGCGATTGCGGCTTGACCGGGCGCAAGATCATCGTCGACACCTACGGCGGCGCCAGCCCGCACGGCGGCGGCGCCTTCTCCGGCAAGGATCCGTCCAAGGTCGACCGTTCGGCCGCTTACGCGGCCCGTTACGTGGCGAAAAACATCGTCGCGGCCGGCCTGGCGCGCCAGTGCCAGATCCAGATCAGTTACGCGATCGGGGTGGCCAAGCCGATCAACATCACCGTCTACACGGAAGGCACGGGCGTCATCCCGGACGAGCAAATCGCCGCCATGGTGCAAGAACACTTCGACCTGCGCCCGAAAGGCATCGTGCACATGCTCGACCTGCTGCGCCCGATCTACCAAAAGACGGCCGCTTACGGCCACTTCGGCCGCGAAGAACCGGAATTCACGTGGGAGCGCACCGACAAGGTGGCCCTGCTGCGCGACGCCGCCGGCCTGAAATAAACACCGCGCACGCGCCCCGCGCCCCGGCTCCGCCGCGGGCGCTTTTTTTTTCGCCTTGCAACTTTGGGGCCTTGTGCAATCTTGTGCTGGCGTCGGGGCTGTACCGATGCTAAGATGGAAGACCCGAGGAGCGTTGCGACGAATTCATTTTCGCCAGGCTCGGACTTTAGCAACCGCGCTCACGTTACTTTTTTCTAACTGAAAGGAGGGCGTGATGAACGCCGTACTCAAAGACCTGCAAGACTACTTCGTTGCCGACATCAGCTTGGCATCGTGGGGCAATAAAGAAATCAAGATCGCGGAAACCGAAATGCCGGGCCTGATGGCGATCCGCGAGGAATTCGCCGCCGCTCAGCCGCTCAAGGGCGCGCGCATCACCGGTTCCATCCACATGACGATACAGACCGCCGTGCTGATCCATACCCTGGAAGCACTGGGCGCGCAAGTGCGTTGGGCCTCGTGCAATATTTATTCGACCCAGGATCACGCCGCCGCCGCCATCGCCGCCGGCGGTACGCCCGTGTTCGCCTTCAAGGGCGAGTCGCTCGACGATTACTGGGAATTCACGCACCGCATCTTCGAATGGCCGGACGCGGCCGGCGCGCCCGTGTATTCGAACATGATCCTCGACGATGGCGGCGACGCCACCCTGCTGTTGCATCTGGGCGTGCGCGCCGAGAGCGATTTGTCGGTGCTGGCCGCGCCCGCGTCGGAAGAGGAAATCTGCCTCTTCAATTCGATCAAGAAGCGCCTGCTGCACGACCCCACCTGGTATTCCAAGCGCTTGCCGGAAATTCTCGGCGTGACCGAGGAAACCACCACCGGCGTGCACCGCCTGTATCAGATGCACAGGGATGGCAAGCTGGCCTTCCCGGCCATTAACGTCAACGATTCCGTCACCAAGTCGAAGTTCGACAATCTCTACGGTTGCCGCGAATCGCTGGTCGACGGCATCAAGCGCGCGACCGACGTGATGATCGCCGGCAAGGTCGCCGTCATCGCCGGTTATGGCGACGTCGGCAAGGGTTCGGCCCAGGCCATGCGCGCCCTGTCGGCCCAGGTCTGGGTCACGGAAGTGGACCCGATCTGCGCGCTGCAGGCGGCGATGGAAGGCTACCGCGTGGTGACGATGGATTATGCCTGCGAGCATGGCGACATCTTCGTCACTTGCACCGGCAACTATCACATCCTGACCCACGATCACTTGACGCGCATGAAGGATCAAGCGATCGTCTGCAACATCGGCCATTTCGACAATGAAATCGATGTCGCTTCGCTCAAGCAATACGAGTGGGAAAACATCAAGCCGCAAGTCGATCACGTGATCTTCCCTTCCGGCCGGCGCATCATCTTGCTGGCCGAAGGCCGCCTGGTCAACCTCGGTTGCGGCACGGGACATCCATCTTATGTGATGAGCTCCTCGTTCGCCAACCAGACCATCGCGCAAATCGAGCTGTTCGCCAACACGGCCAAGTATCCCGTCGGCGTCTACACCTTGCCCAAGCATCTCGATGAAAAAGTCGCGCGCCTGCAACTCAAAAAGTTGAACGCGCAACTGACCGTCCTGACCGAAGAGCAAGCGGCTTACATCGGCGTGCAACAGCATGGCCCGTACAAGCCGGATCACTACCGTTACTAAGTCATCCGCGACACATTGACACAACGGTAATCCAGGGCCGGCGCGCGCCGCCGGCCTTTTTTCGCCGACTTCCCACATCCGATAACTGACAAGGTTTCCCATGCGCTTGATTTTGACCTGCTTGATCAACGCGGCCGCCTTGCTGGCCGTGCCTTACCTGATCCATTCCGTGAGCGTCAGCAGCTTCGCGGCGGCCTTGCTGGCGGCCTTGGTGCTGGGTCTGGTGAATACCCTGATCCGCCCCGTCCTGCTGCTGCTGACCCTGCCCGTCACCATGCTTTCCCTGGGCTTGTTCATCTTCGTCATCAACGGCTTCATGTTCTGGCTGGTGGCGCAATTGATCGATGGCTTCCACGTGGCCAGCTTCTGGTCGGCCGTGGTCGGCGCCTTGCTGTACAGCGTGATTTCCTGGGCCTTGTCCACTTTACTTTTGAGAAATTCGAATGCAAACACCTAATTTCAGTATCGAATTTTATCCGCCGAAGACGCCGGAAGGCGCGGAAAAGCTGCGCCTGACGCGCGAAAAGCTGTCCCTCCTGGGGCCGAAATACTTCTCGGTGACCTTCGGCGCCGGCGGCAGCACCCAGCGCGGCACGCTAGCCACCGTCATCGAAATCCTCGCCGCCGGCGAACAGGCCGCGCCCCATCTGTCTTGCGTGGGCGGCACGCGCGAATCGGTCCGCGCCATCCTGGCCGAATTCCAGTCGCACGGCATCGATCGCCTGGTGGCCCTGCGCGGCGATTTGCCGAGCGGCTATGGCGCTTCCGGGGAATTCCGCTATGCCAGCGAACTGGTCGAATTCATCCGCGCCGAGACGGGCTTTCACTTCCACATCGAAGTGGCGGCTTACCCGGAAGTGCACCCGCAAGCGAAATCGCCACAGGACGATTTGCAAAATTTCGCGCGCAAGGTGCAAGCCGGCGCCGATTCCGCCATCACCCAGTATTTTTACAACGCCGACGCTTACTTCCAGTTCGTCGACGAAACCCGCAAGCTGGGCCTGGACGTGCCCATCGTGGCCGGCATCATGCCGATCACCAATTACACGCAATTGATGCGCTTTTCCGATATGTGCGGCGCGGAAATCCCCCGCTGGGTACGCCTGAAACTGGCCAGCTTCGGCGACGACAGCGCCTCCATCAAGGCTTTCGGCCTGGATGTGGTGACGCAATTGTGCGAACGCTTGTTGGCGGGCGGCGCGCCCGGCTTGCATTTCTATAGCATGAACCAGGCGCAGGCGACGACGGCGCTGTGGCAGCGCCTGGCGTGATCACAGCACGCCTGCCTCGGTGACGATGTTGTCGAGCGCGATGTCGTGGGCGTCGCCGGCGAAGTCAAGCGCCAGGCAGGCATAGGCCACGCCCAGGGTGGCCGGGCGCGGCGCGGGCGCCAGGGTGCGGTCGTAAAAGCCGCCGCCATAGCCGAGCCGCAAGCGTTCGCCGTTGAAACCGAGGCAGGGCACCAGCAGCGCCGGCGGGCGCGCGACGATGCGCAGCCGGGACGGCACGGCCACGCCCATGCCATCCCTGACCATGGCTTCGCCGGGAATCCAGTCGGCAAAGGCCAGCGGCGCGTCTTTTTCCAGCACCACCGGCAGCGCCAGCCGCACCCCGCGCGCCGCCAGTTCGGTGTAGGCCGGGCGCAGGTCGGGTTCGCCGCGCAAGGGCCAGTACACGCCCAGCACGGTCACTTCCCGCACGGCGCACCAGGCCAGTGCGCGGGCACAAATTTCCCCGTTCCACAGCGCGCGGCTGTCATCGCCGATGGCCAGCCGCGCGTTTAACAGTCGTTTGCGCAAATCGGCCTTCGGGTTTGTCGCGGGCGCGGCTTGGGCATCCGCCCCGCGTGGTATTCTAGAGTCGCTGTTCATATCCTGAATTAAGTTTGAATTGAGAGTTGTACATTGAATTTCCCGACGAAATGGATTGCCGGCGCCATCGTCCTGGCCGCATGCGCGCTGTCACCGTTGGCCTTCGCCTACGGCAACGATACGCGCGCCGATGATGACGCCTTCCTGTTGCTGCGCGACGCGGCCCGGCGCGACGATATGGCCAAGGTCGATTTTTACGCCGACCGCCTGGCCAACTATTCCCTGCGCGACTATGTCGACTATTATCGGCTGAAACCGCGCTTGAAGGAGCTGGCGCCCGAGCAATTCCGCGATTTTCTGACCCGCTACAAGGGCAGCGCCCTGGCCGACCGTTTCCGCAACGATTGGCTGCTGGAGCTGGGCCGCAAGCGCGACTGGGCCACCTTCGACGAACAGTATCCGCAATTCGTCATCAACGACGATACGCAAGTCAAATGCTACGCCCTGACTTCGCGCGCGCTGAAGGGCCAGAACGTGGCCGCGGAAGCGCGCGCCCTGCTGACCGCGCCGGCCGGCTACGGCGAACCGTGCGGCGGCTTGATCGCGGTGCTGGCGCAAAGCGGGCAATTCGATGCCAACGACTTGTGGGCCCAGGCCCGCCTGGCCGGCGAAGCCGACGCCACCGGCCAGGCGCGGCGCCTGGCCCTGTTGCTGGGCAATTCGGAAACGAAGATGGCGCAAGCCGTCGATTTGCCGGCCCTGGCCCTGGCCAGGGGCCTGGGCGCCAGCCACGCCGAGCATGAAACCTATCTGGTGGCGGTGGGCCGCATGGCAAGGACCAGCGTCAAGCTGGCCGTGCTGGCCTTGAACCGGGCGCTGCCCTCGCTGACGCAGCAAGAGCAAGCCATCGGCTGGGCCGACATCGCGCTGCAGGCATCCTACAAGCTCAACCCGGACACGGGCGAGTACTGGCGCAAGTCGGCCGGCGCCCCGCTTTCGCTCGACCAGATGCAGTGGAAGACGCGCATCGCCCTGCGCGAAAAAAACTGGCCCCAGGTGCAGGCCGACATCCGCGCCATGCCCGCTTCGTTGCGCGGCGAAGCGGCGTGGACTTACTGGCTGGGGCGGGCGCTGCGGGCGCAGGCGCCGGGCCGGGTCAGCGACGAGGCGCGCGAACTGTTCCGTTCGATTTCCGAGCAAAGCAATTTTTACGGCTTGCTGGCGCTGGAAGAACTCGGCATGCAAGTGACGATCCCGCCGTCCGGCCTGGCCATCACCCCGGCCGAGATCGCGCCTATCGCCGCCAACCCCGGCTTCCAGCGGGCGCTGAAGTTTTTCGGCATGCGCCTGCGCTTCGAGGGCACGCGCGAGTGGAACTGGGAATTGCGCACGCTGAGCGAGCGCGAACACCTGGCCGTGGCCGAATTCGCGCGTCAAAACAATATCCTCGACCGCATGGTGAACACTTCCGAGCGCACCCGCGTCGAAGTCGATTACAGCCAGCGCTATCCGGCCCCGCACGACGACATCATGAATCCGGCCACGCAAACCCTGGGCCTGGACCGGGCCTGGGTGTACGGCTTGATACGCCAGGAATCGCGCTTCATCATGGATGCCCAGTCGAGCGTGGGGGCGTCCGGCTTGATGCAGGTGATGCCGTCCACGGGACGCTACGTGGCCAAGAAAATCGGCCTCACCGACTTCGTGCAGTCCATGCTCAGCGACGTGCGCACGAATATCCTGCTGGGCACGAATTACCTGAACATGGTGATCGGCGGCCTGGACGGCTCGCAAGTGCTGGCCACGGCCGCCTACAACGCCGGCCCGGGCCGGCTGCGCACCTGGCGCGCCACGCTCAGGGGACCGGTGGAGGGCGCCATCTTCGCCGAATCCATCCCGTTCACCGAGACCCGGGTCTATGTCAAGAATGTGATGTCGAATGCGACTTATTACGCGGCGCTGTTTGAAAACCGGCCGCAGTCGCTGAAGGCGCGCCTGGGGACGGTGGGGCCGAAAGCCGCGCCAGCCGAGGCGGCGCTGTCGGCGCTGCCGGAAGCCGCGGCGGCTCAGCAATAAGGAAACTTTACTCCAAGAAGGCGACTTCAAGAAGGCGGGCAGGCCGCGGCGCGGCGCACACGAGTGAGGACATCATGGCTTTTTCCGAAGCGCCGGCCCACATGCCGGCCGTGCTGGTGGTGGGTGGTTCCGGCTTCATCGGCAGCCACCTGGTGGCGAAACTGTCGGCTTCCGGCGCCCGCGTGGTGGTGCCGACGCGGCGCTACGAGCGCGCCAAGCACTTGATCTTCCTGCCCCGGGTCGAAGTGGTGGAAGCGGACGTGGGCCAGGAGGCGGCGCTGCGGCGCCTGCTGCGCGGCCAGCACCTGGACGCCGTCGTCAACCTGGCCGGGCGCCTGCACTCGGATACCGGCGCGCCGTACGGGCGCGCGTTCGCGCTGGCGCACGTGGAGCTGCCGCGCCGCATCGTCGCCGCTTGCGCGGCCCACGGCGTAACCCGCTACCTGCACATGAGCGCCCTGGGCGCGGCCGCCGCCGCGCCCTCGATGTATCTGCGCTCGAAGGCGGACGGCGAACTGGCGGCCGCCGCCAACCCGGCCGTGGCCGCCACCATCTTCCGTCCCTCTGTGGTGTTCGGCCCGGAAGACAAATTCCTCAACCTGTTCGCGCGCCTGCAGCGCCACCTGCCCCTGCTACCGCTGGCGTGCGCCGGGGCGCGCCTGCAACCGGTCTACGTGGAAGACGTCGCGCAAGCCTTCGTCGCCGCCCTGGCCCGGCCCGACAGCCGCCGCCGCGTCTATGAACTGGCCGGCCCCGACATCTTTACCCTGGCCGAGCTGGCCAGGCTGGCCGGACGCTACGCCGGCCATGCGCGCCCCGTCGTGGCGCTGCCGGCGGCGCTGGGCCGCCTGCAGGCGCTGCTGTTCGAGTGCCTGCCGGGCGCACCCCTGCTGAGCCGCGACAATCTCGACTCGCTGCGCAAGGGCAGCGTGCTGGCGCCGCACCCGGGGGCCTTGACAGCGGCCGCCCTCGGGATCAAGCTCACCCCACTGGAAGCGGTGGCGCCGCTCTTCCTCGGCCGCGCCTTGCCGCGCGTCGACCGCTTCCGCAGCCGCGCCGGTCACTGAGGCGCCCACCCAACCACAGGCTTTCCATGCAAACCACAGAACTCGACCCTTCCCTGACGCAAGCGCTGGCGGCGGCCCGCAAGCCCGGCCTGACCCTGATCATCGGCAACAAGAACTATTCCTCGTGGTCGATGCGGCCCTGGCTGGCGATGACGGCCTTCGGCATCCCCTTCCAGGAAGTGCGGGTGCTGCTCGACCGCGAAGAAACGGCGGCCGCCATCGCCGCCTATTCCGCCTGCGGCCGGGTGCCCGTGCTGGTGGCCGGTGAAATGACGATCTGGGACAGCCTGTCCATCTGCGAATACCTGGCCGAACAGTTCCAGGAAAAACACCTGTGGCCGCAAGACGTGGCCGCGCGCGCGACGGCGCGGTCGATCTGCGCCGAGATGCATTCCGGCTTTGGTGGCTTGCGCACGGCGATGTCGATGAATTTGCGCGCCAGCCTGCCGGGACGGGGGCGCAGCGCGGCGGCCCAGGCCGACATCGGCCGCATCAGCGAAATCTGGGAGGAGTGCCTGTCGCGCTTCGGCCACCACCAGTTCCTGTTCGGCGATTTTTCCATCGCCGACGCCTATTTCGCGCCCGTCGTGATGCGCTTCCACACTTACGGCGTCACCCTGGCGCCGGCCCTGAACGCGTATTGCGAGCGGGTGCGGGCCCATCCGGCCGTGGCGCGCTGGGTCGAAGAGGCGCTGGCCGAAACCGAGACCGCGCCCCGCCACGACGCGGCGCTGCCCGATTGAGCGCCATGCGCATCTACGCGGTCGGCGGCGCCGTCCGCGATGAACTGCTGGGTTTACCCGTCAAGGACCGCGATTTCGTCGTCGTCGGCGCCACCCCGAAAGAAATGCTGGAGCGGGGTTTTCGCCCGGTGGGCAAGGATTTCCCCGTCTTCCTGCATCCGGACACGCAGGAAGAATACGCGCTCGCGCGCACCGAGCGCAAGACGGCGCCCGGCTACCGCGGCTTCGTTTTCCACACCGCGCCCGAGGTCACGCTGGAACAGGATCTGGCGCGGCGCGACTTGACCATCAACGCCATCGCCCGCGCCGAAGACGGCACCCTGTCGGACCCTTTCGGCGGACTGGCCGACCTGCGGGCGCGCGTTTTCCGCCACGTCTCGGCCGCCTTCCAGGAAGACCCGGTGCGCATCCTGCGCCTGGCGCGCTTCGCCGCCCGCTTCACCGATTTCACGCTGGCGCCCGAAACGCTGGCGCTGATGCGGCGCATGGTGGCGGCCGGCGAAGTCGACGCCCTGGTGCCGGAACGGGTGTGGCAGGAAGTGGCGCGCGGCCTGATGGAAGCGCGCCCTTCGCGCATGCTGGCCGTGCTGCGCGAGTGCGGCGCGCTGGCGCGCCTGATGCCGGAACTGGACGCCCTGTGGGGGGTGCCGCAGCCGCCCCCGCACCACCCGGAAATCGACACCGGCGCCCACATGATGCTGGTGCTCGACTACGCGGCCGAGCGGGGTTTCGCGCTGCCGCTGCGCTTTGCCGCACTGATGCACGACCTCGGCAAGGGCTTGACGCCGCCCGAACGCTGGCCCAGCCACCACGGCCACGAGGGCGCCGGGGTGCCCCTGATCGAGCGATTGTGCCAGCGCCTGAAGGTGCCCAACGAGTGCCGCGAACTGGCCGTGATGACGGCGCGCGAGCACGGCAACATCGGCCGCGCGCTGAGTCTGCGCGCCAACACCATCGTCACCCTGTTCGAGCGCTGCGACGCCTTCCGCAAGCCACAGCGCTTCGAGCAGATGCTGCTGGCCACGGAATGCGATTCGCGCGGCCGCGGCGGGCCGGCCGACGGCTTCCGCGACAAGCCCTTTCCCCAGGCCGCGCACCTGCTGGCGGCGCTGGCCGCGGCGCGCGCCGTGAACGCGGGCGAGGTGGCGCAACGCCACGCCGCCCAGCCGGCCAGAATACCGGAAGCGGTGCACGCGGCCCGCGTGCATGCCGTGCGCGCGCTGGTGCCGGCCGCCGTCGAGGAGCAAGCGGCGCCGTCTTGAGGCGCGCCGGCGCGCCAGCCTGGCCAGCCTGGAAGTCGATTGCGGGCGCATGCCTGCTTCCTTAGAGGAAAAATTCGAAAACGAAGCGGGCGATGCGCTACAATTGCCGGGATGCTGCACTGCACAAGACAGGCTACGCGAATCGCGCGTCGTCGGCTGTTGAGTCGTCTTTACCAGGAGTCGAGATGTCTTTTCCCAATTTGTTTCCCAATCCCTTCAGGCGCTGGCTGGAAGATCCGCTGCGGCCCGGCTTCCGGCCGACCGTGCTGGTCAAGCAATTGCAGGAACGCGACCGGCGCCGCATGCTCAAGCATTTCCTGGCCCTGGAAAAGAGCGACCGCTTGCTGCGCTTCGGCAGCCAGTTGCCCGATGAATTGGTGGAAGCCTACGTCAACAAGATCGATTTCGCGCGCGACATCGTCTACGGCGTCTACAACCGCGTCTTCAAGCTGGTCGCCGTCGGCCACCTGGCCTTCGCGCCCAAGGAAAAAACCCCGGCCCGCGATACCGCCACCAGCAAGGAAAGGGTGGCCGAATTCGGCGTGTCGGTGTCGCGCTCGGCGCGCGGCACCGGCGTCGGCACGAAGATGTTCGAGCGGGCCGCCATCCACTGCCGCAACAACGACGTCGACACCCTGTATATGCACTGCCTGTCGTCGAACCAGACCATGATGCACATCGCCAAGAAGGCGGGCATGGAAATCCAGCGCGACTATGGCGAGGCCGACGCCTACCTGACCTTGCCGCCGCCGAATCCGGCCAGCGTACTGCAGGAAGCCGTCGAGGAACAATTCGCCACGCTCGACTACACCCTCAAGGCCAACACGCGGGCGGCCGTCAAGTGGTTCGAACGTTTTCCGCGCCGCAAGAGCGAGTAGCGCCCGGCTCAGACCAGCGGCAGGGCGGTGGTATCCTTGATACGCTGCAGGGCAAAGCTGGACTTCACGTCCAGCACGGCCGGATGGCGCAGCAGAGTCGCCATCATGAAGCGTGAAAAATGCTCCATGTCTTGCACGTGGACCCGCAGCAGATAATCCATTTCCCCCGTCATCGCATAGCAAGCCACCACTTCCGGCCACTGCTCGACCGACACGGCGAAGTCGGCGCGCGGCGAGGTGAGCGGCGTCAGTGCCAGGGCCCGCGCGTTGCTCTGGGCCCCGGCCTCGCTGTGCTTTTCCAGTCGCACGTTGACGTAGGCCAGCAGGCCGAGGCCGATCTTGTCCGGATCGAGCAGGGCCACGTATTGGCGGATCACGCCCGCTTCTTCGAGCCGTTTGATGCGGCGCAGGCAGGGCGAGGGCGACAGGCTGACCTGTTCGGCCACGTCTTGATTCGACAGGCGCCCATCGGCCTGCAGAATGGCCAGAATCTTGCGGTCGGTCTTATCCAGTGCAATCTTGGTCATGTATTCCTCTCTTTCGCGAATCCAGCGCAATATTATTGCTCAAATTATACTATGGCCCGGGCTGTTTGGCATTTAATGCCTGCGTTGCGGGACTATACTGTGCGCTAATAATTGGAGGAGTTCAGACATGAAGTTTCAGACTTGGGATAACCCGATGGGTACCGACGGTTTCGAATTTGTCGAGTACGCGGCGCCGGATCCGAAAGCGATGGGCGCGCTATTTGAAAGCATGGGCTTCACGGCGATCGCGCGCCACCGCCACAAGGACGTGACCCTGTATCGCCAGGGCGACATCAACTTCATCATCAATGCCGAGCAGGATTCCTTCGCGCAGCGCTTCGCGCGCCAGCACGGCCCCTCCGTGTGCGCCATCGCCATCCGCGTCGACAATGCCGCCTTCGTCTACAAGCGCGCGCTGGAACTGGGCGCCTGGGGCTTCGACAACAAGAACGGCCCGATGGAATTGAACATTCCCGCCATCAAGGGCGTGGGCGATTCCCTGATTTACTTCGTCGACCGCTGGCGCGGCAAGGGCGCCGAGCGGGACGGCGGCCTGACGCCGGGCGCGATCGGCGACATCAGCATCTACGACGTCGATTTCGTCGCCATTCCGGGCGCCGTCGCCAATCCGGTCGGCAATGGCCTGACCTATATCGACCACCTGACCCACAATGTGCACCGCGGGCGCATGAAGGAATGGGCCGAATTCTATGAAAACCTGTTCAACTTCCGCGAAGTGCGCTACTTCGACATCGCCGGCAAGCTGACGGGCTTGAAATCGAAGGCCATGACTTCGCCCTGCGGCAAGATCCGCATCCCGATCAACGAATCCTCGGACGACAAGTCGCAGATCGCCGAATACCTCGACCAGTACCATGGCGAAGGCATCCAGCATATCGCCCTGGGCACGGACGACATTTACCATTCGATCCAGGCGATGCGCGATTCCGGCATCGTTTTCCAGGATACCATCGAGACGTATTACGAGTTGATCAACCGGCGCTTGCCGGGCCACGGCGAAAACCTGGAAGAGCTGCGCCGCCTGCGCATCCTGGTCGACGGCCACAGCACGGAAACGGAACGTGAACTGTTGCTGCAAATTTTCACGCAAACGGTGATCGGGCCGATCTTCTTCGAAGTCATCCAGCGCAAGGGCGACCAGGGTTTCGGCGAAGGCAATTTCCGCGCCCTGTTCGAGTCGATCGAACTCGACCAGATCAAACGGGGGGTCTTGAAAGACAGCAGCGTCGCGTAAAACAAGGCTATCATCCCCATGCTTGCAGCGCCGCCCAGAAAGGCGCGCGAGCCTGTGCTACCCTGTAAAAAACCAAATCATTTTTTCCGCACCGGCGAGCCCACAAGGCGAGGCGGTTCGAGCGCGTACGGTTGATCCGGCTTTCGCGCGATGCAACGAGAATAATGGAGACAAGTAATGAATGCACCGACCAAAGGCTCGCAACTGGAGCCAGGACAGCCGTCGAACGAGATTTCGCTCGACGATAAATACACGCTCGAGCGTGGCCGCGCCTTCATGACCGGCACCCAGGCCCTGATCCGCCTGCCGATGCTGCAGCGCGAGCGCGACTTGAAGGCGGGCTTGAACACGGCCGGTTACATCACCGGCTACCGCGGTTCGCCCGTGACCAGCGTTGACATGACGGCCATCAAGGCCAAGAAATACCTCGACGAACACCACGTCAAATTCCATCCCGGCTTGAATGAAGACTTGGCGGCAACGGCCGTCTGGGGCACCCAGCAAACCAATCTGTTCCAGGATGCCAAGTACGACGGCGTCTTCGGCATGTGGTACGGCAAGGGCCCCGGCGTCGACCGTTGCGGCGACGTTTTCAAGCACGCCAACAACGCCGGCAGCGCCAAGCATGGCGGCGTGCTGGTGCTGGCCGGCGACGACCACGCGGCGAAATCCTCGTCGACGGCGCACCAGAGCGACCATATCCTGAACGCTTGCGGCATTCCCGTGCTGTATCCATCCTCGGTGCAGGAATACATCGATTACGGCTTGCACGCCTGGGCCATGAGCCGCTACACGGGCCTGTGGGTATCGATGAAGTGCGTCACCGACATCATCGAGTCAGGCGCCGCCGTCGACTTCGACCCGGACCGGGTGCAAATCGTCATGCCGGACGACTTCGAACTGCCGCCGGGCGGCTTGAACATCCGCTGGCCGGACAGCGTGCTCGACATGGAAGTGCGGATGAACAGCTACAAGTGGTACGCGGCCCTGGCCTATGCGCGCGCCAACAAGCTCAACAAGATCATCTGGGACAGCCCGAAGGCGCGCATCGGCATCATCACGGCCGGCAAATCCTATCTGGACACGCGCCAGGCGCTGGCCGACCTCGGCATCGACGAGCAGGTCGCCTCCGACATCGGCATCCGCCTGTACAAGATCGGCATGACCTGGCCGCTGGAATCGGACGGCGTGCACCAGTTCGCCAAGGGCCTGGACGAGATCCTGGTGGTCGAGGAAAAGCGCCAGATCCTCGAATACGCGCTCAAGGAAGAGCTGTACAACCTGAAGGATGGCGAGCGCCCGCGCGTGGTGGGCAAGTTCGACGACACCGGCGAGTGGAGCAACGAGCAGCGCACCGGTCACGGCGACTGGCTGCTGCCGGCCACCTATGAATTGAACCCGGCGCTGATCGCGCGCGCCATCGCCAGCCGCATTTCGCGCTACTACGCCGGGCATCCGGTCGAGCAGCGCGTCAAGGAACGCATCGCCTTCCTGGAAGCGAAGGAAAACGTTCTCAAGGCGATCAGCACCAAGCCCGATCCTAGCCGTGACCGCACCCCGTACTTTTGCTCGGGCTGCCCGCACAACACCTCGACCAAGGTGCCGGAAGGCTCGCGCGCGCTGGCCGGCATCGGCTGCCACTACATGGTGCTGTGGATGGACCGCGAAACCTCGACCTTCACCCACATGGGCGCGGAGGGCGTGACCTGGGTCGGCCAGGCGCCGTTCACGAACGAAAAACACGTCTTCACGAATCTGGGCGACGGCACCTATTTCCACTCCGGCATCCTGGCGATCCGGGCGGCCGTGTCGGCCAAGGTTAACATCACCTATAAAATCCTGTTCAACGACGCCGTGGCGATGACGGGCGGGCAGGAATTCGACGGCCCGCTGTCGCCGGCCATCATTTCGCGCCAAATCGCCGCCGAAGGCGTGGG
>DMYQ01000037.1:0-1085 GCA_003482555.1 Janthinobacterium sp.
GAGCTGGAAAACGCGGCCCCGTTCGCCCCCCTGCGGGCGCGCCTGAAAACCATCTTCGACTCCAGCGAACGCATCCCCCATGTCGGCAAGCACGGCGCCTTTTACTATAACTTTTGGCGCGACGCCGAGCACGTGCGCGGCATCTGGCGCCGCACCACGGCCGCCAGTTTCGCGCTGGCGCAGCCGGACTGGGACACGGTCATCGACCTCGACCGGCTGGCCGCCGACGAAGACGAAAACTGGGTCTGGGGCGGCGCCTCCTGCCTCTACCCGGACGCCGAGCGCTGCCTGGTGTCGCTGTCGCGCGGCGGCGGCGACGCCCACGTCGTGCGTGAATACGACATCGGCGCGCGCGCCTTCGTCGCCGACGGCTTCATCCTGGCCGAAGCCAAGGGCGGCGCCTCGTGGATAGACCGCGATACCGTCTTCGTCTCGAGCGACTTCGGCCCTGGTTCCATGACCGCCTCCGGCTATCCGCGCATCGTCAAGCAATGGCGCCGCGGCACGCCGCTGGTGGACGCGCTCACCCTGTTCGAGGCTGGCGCCGACGACCTGAGCGTGGACGCCTACAAGGACTTCACGCCCGGCAACGAACACCAGTTCATCGAGCGTCAGATCGATTTTTATAGCAGCGAACTGTTCCTGCGCGAAGGCGCCGCCTTGCGCCGCGTCGCCAAGCCGGACGACGCCACCGCCTACACCGTGCGCGAGCACCTGCTCATCGAATTGCGCTCGGACTGGACGGTGGCCGGCGCCAGCTATCCGCAGGGAGCCCTGCTGGCGACCGATTTCGCGGACTTCATGCGCGGCGGGCGCCGCTTCGACCTGCTGTTCGCGCCGACGGCCACCAGCTCGCTCGATGGCGTCAGCGCCACCCGCTCGGCGCTGCTGCTCAACGTGCTCGACAAGGTCAAGAACCGCCTCGTCGAACTGCGCCACGCGGACGGCGCATGGCAGCGCCGCGACGTCGCCGCGCCCGCCTTCGGCACCCTGGATGCGAGCCCGGTCGATGCCTACGAATCGGAGCAATACTTCCTGACCGTGAACGACTTCCTGACCCCCACCACGCTGTACATGGGCGAGGC
>DMYQ01000037.1:1284-3283 GCA_003482555.1 Janthinobacterium sp.
CAACGGCGCCGGATGGCACGCAAGTGCCGTATTTCATCGTCATGGCCAGGGACTGCACGCTCGACGGCAAGAACCCGACCCTGCTGTACGGCTACGGCGGCTTCGAAGTCTCCCTGAAACCTTTTTACAGCGGCGTGACGGGCGCCGCCTGGCTCGACAATGGCGGCATCTACGTGCTGGCGAACATACGCGGCGGCGGCGAATTCGGCCCGCGCTGGCACCAGGGCGCGCTCAAGGACAAGCGCCAGAACGCCTACGACGACTTCATCGCCGTCGCCGAAGATGTGATCGCGCGCAAGCTGAGCAGCCCGCGCCACCTCGGCATCATGGGTGGCAGCAACGGCGGCTTGCTGGTCGGCGCCGTCATGGTACAGCGACCCGAGCTGTTCAACGCCGTCGTCTGCCAGGTGCCGCTGCTCGACATGCGCCGCTATCATCTTCTGTTGGCGGGCGCCTCGTGGATGGGCGAGTATGGCGACCCGGACGACGCCGCGCAATGGGCTTACATCGGCAACTATTCGCCCTACCAGAACGTGCGCGCGGGCGTCACCTACCCGCGCGTGCTGTTGACCACCTCGACCCGCGACGACCGCGTCCACCCGGCCCACGCGCGCAAGATGGTGGCCAGGATGCAAGAGCAGGGCCACGACGTGCTGTACTGGGAAAACCTGGAAGGGGGCCACGCGGGCGCGGCCAATAACGACCAGCAGACCCAGATGTGGGCCCTGAGCTACACTTTTTTGCTCAAGCAGTTGACTTGAGCCGGGCCGGACCCGCACTTCAATAGCAACGATGCGGCGGGCCAGCCGCGCGCCTATCCCATGTAGGCGTGCTGCAAGGCGGCGATATCGAGCTTTTTCATCTTCAGCATCGCCTCCATCACGCGCGCCGCCTTGGCCGGATCGGGGTCGGCGAACATGGCCGGCATGACGGTGGGGACGATTTGCCAGGAGGCGCCAAACTTGTCCTTGAGCCAGCCGCACTGCTGCGCCCTGTCGTCACCGCCGCGCGACAATTTATCCCAGTAGTAATCGATTTCCTCCTGGGTCTCGCAATTGACCTGGAAGGAGACGGCTTCGCTGAACGTGAACTGGGGGCCGCCGTTGAGCGCCGTGAATGTCTGCCCGTCCAGTTCGAACGCGACCACCATCGCCGAGCCCGGCGGCTTGCCGTGGATGTCTTTCCCGGCCTCGCCATAGCGGGCCACCTTCACAACCTTCGCGTTCGGAAAGACACTGGTGTAAAAATCGGCGGCCTCCTCGGCCTGCGTGTCGAACCATAAACAGGGGGTAATTTTTTGTAGGGAGTGCATGACGTTTCTCCAAGTCGGGGCTGGTGAATTGAATTAATGATGAGTCACCTCCTTTGACTGCGGCGCACGGCAGCGGTTCCCTCGCACCGCAGCGGGGCCATGCGCGCCGGCGCAAGCGAACAGTCAGAGCGGCCGCCGCATCAACACCAGACGGATCGCCAACAGCAGCAACACCGTCGCCAGCGCGTAGGGCTGGGCCCCGGCCGCGCGCGGATGGCGCCCCAGGAAGCGCCGCGCCGCCCCGCCCATGCCACCCAGCAAGGCGTGAAACACCGTGCTGATGACGCTCAAGACGCCGCCCAGGATCAGCAACTGCGCGGCCACCGCGCCGCGTCCCGCATCGACGAATTGCGGCAGAAAAACCATAAAAAATAGCAATGCCTTCGGGTTCAGCAAGCTATTCAGCAACGCACGCAGAAATACCGTGCGCAAGGAAAGCTGGGCCACGCCCACGCCGGCGGCGGAACGGGGACGCACAGCCTTCCAGGCCAGGTGCAGCAGATACACCACGCCGGCATAGCGGATCAGGTCGAAGGCCGGCGGCCACGCGTTCAGCACGGCGCTCATGCCGCCAGCCGTGAGCGCCGTCAACACCAGGTCGGCCGCGCCTATGCCGAGCGCGGCCACGGCGCCACCGCGCGCGCCGTACGCCACGCCTTGAGCGATGACGAAAGCCATGTTCGGCCC
>DMYQ01000037.1:3345-4699 GCA_003482555.1 Janthinobacterium sp.
AGATACCGCCATGCCCACCATCCGCTACCGCGACATCGCCGACGACTTCGCCGCCCGCATCGCCAACGGCGCGCTGCGCCCCGGCGATCAATTGCCGACCCTGCGCGCGCTGATGCGCCAGCGCGGGGTGGCGCTGGCGACCGCGTCGCGCGTCTACGCCGAACTGGAAGCCATCGGCTTGATCGCCTGCGAACCGGGGCGTGGCAGCTTCGTGCGCGATACCAGCCTGCCGCGCGGCCTGGGCCTGGAACAGCAAGCGCAGCGGCAAGGCGCGGTCGACCTGACCTTCAACTACCCGGCCCTGCCCGGCCAGGCCGAAATGCTGCGCGAAGGCTTGCGCAGCCTGGCCGGTTGCGGCGACCTGGACGCGCTGCTGCACTCGGCGCCGCAGGGCGGCCGCCCGCACGAGCGCGCCAGCGTGGCGCGCCACCTGCGCAACCGCGGCATCCGCGTGCCGGGCCAGCAGGTACTCATCGTCAACGGCGCGCAACAGGGCCTGGCCGTGACCGTGATGGGCCTGCTCAAACCGGGCGACGTGCTGGCCCTCGACGCCCTCACCTACCCCGGCATGAAAACGCTGGCGCAACTGTCACGCCTCGACCTTGAGCCGCTGCCGCAGCGCGGCGGCGCCCTGTGCCTGGACGCGCTCGAGGCGCTGTGCCGGCGCCGCCCCGTGCGCGCCCTGTACACGATGCCGACCATGCACAATCCGCTCGGCAGCGTGATCTCGGGCGCGGATCGGCTGCGCCTGGCCGCGCTCGCCGAGCGGCACGACTTCCTCATCATCGAGGATGGCGCCTACGCCTTCCTGGCCGAGCCGGCCCCGCCACCGCTGTTCACCCTGGCGCCGCAACGCACCGTCTACGTCTCCGGCCTGTCGAAAAGCGTGGCCTCGGGTTTGCGCTTCGGCTTTGTCGCGGCCGCGCCGGCGCTGATCCCGGCGCTCGAACGGGCCATTCGCGTGTCGACCTGGAACACGCCGTCGCTGACCGTGGCCCTGGGCTGCAACTGGATAGAAACGGGCGCCGTCGACGCGCTCGAAGAACGCAAGCGCGACGACGCGCGGCGCCGCCAAAGCCTGGCGCGGCGCATCTTGCGTGGCCTCGCCGTGCGCGCCCACCCGGCCTCCTACTATCTGTGGCTGGAGCTGCCCGAAGACATGCGCGCCGACGGCGTCGCCGCCGACCTGGCGCGGCAAGGCGTCATGGTCACGACCGCCGAGCCCTTCGCCGCCGGCCCGCAAGTGCCGCACGCGCTGCGGCTGGCGCTGGGATCGATCGCGCTGCCGGCCCTGGAAGCGGCGCTGCGCACGGTGCGTCTGGCCCTGCCGCCGGCCTGAGCGGGCCTGAGCGGG
>DMYQ01000179.1:0-456 GCA_003482555.1 Janthinobacterium sp.
GGTGAGATTCGAACTCACGGTACACCAAAGATGTACACTGGATTTCGAGTCCAGCGCATTCGACCACTCTGCCACCTTTCCTGCTTACTTCTTATCGCTTGCTGCTGCGAGAACAAGATTATAGCAGGGTATAAAAAAAACGGAAGGGGCAAAAGGCAAAATCATCAAAAAACATGCTTTTGAACATCTTGCTCGCACATTTCCCGCTCCGCCCCCCCCATTTCAGCTTCAGGCCGCCGTCGGCAGCAGACGCGTCAAGCCGCCCATGTAGGGATGCAGCGCGGCTGGAATCTCGACGCTGCCATCGGCTTGCTGATAGTTTTCCAGGATCGCGACCAGGGTGCGGCCCACGGCCAGGCCGGAACCGTTGAGCGTGTGCAGCAGTTCCGGTTTGCCTTGCGCGTTGCGGAAGCGGGCTTGCATGCGGCGCGCCTGGAAGGCTTCGCAATTCGACAG
>DMYQ01000179.1:684-3013 GCA_003482555.1 Janthinobacterium sp.
GGCCGAGAAGCCGATGTCCCCAGTGCACAGGGCCATCACGCGATACGGCAAGCCGAGCCGCTGCAAGATGGTTTCCGCGTGCCCGACCATTTCTTCCAGCACTAGATAGGAAGTGTCGGGATGCACCACCTGCACCATTTCCACCTTGTCGAACTGGTGCTGGCGTATCATGCCGCGCGTGTCGCGCCCGTAGCTGCCCGCCTCCGAGCGGAAGCATGGCGTATGCGCCGTCATCTTCAGGGGCAAGGCGTCCAGCGCCAGGATTTCATCGCGCGCGATATTGGTCAGCGACACTTCCGAGGTGGGAATCAGATAAAAGGTTTCGCCCTCGCCTTCCTGGCCGCCTTTCTTGACGGAAAACAGATCCGCCTCGAACTTCGGCAATTGGCCCGTGCCGCGCAGGGAATCGGCGTTGACCATATAGGGCGTGTAGCATTCCAGGTAGCCGTGCTCGTCGGTATGGGTGTTGAGCATGAATTGCGCCAGCGCCCGGTGCAAGCGCGCGATGCCGCCTTTCATCACCGAGAAGCGCGAGCCGGTCAGCTTGGTGGCGACGTCGAAATCGAGGCCCAGCGGCGCGCCGACGTCGACGTGATCCTTGACCTCGAAGCCGAAGTTGCGCGGCGTGCCGATGCGGCGTACTTCCACGTTGGCGCTTTCGTCGCTGCCGACAGCGACGGATTCGTGCGGCAGATTCGGCACCGACTGCATGAACTCGCTCATCTTCGCCTGCACGGCCGACAGCGCCGCCTCGTCCGCCTTGAGGGCGTCGCCCAGGCCGGACACTTCCGCCATCACGGCCGACGTGTCTTCGCCCTTGCCCTTCAACATGCCGATCTGCTTGGACAGGGAATTGCGCGTGCTCTGCAATTGCTCGGTGCGCATCTGGATGACCTTGCGCTCCGCTTCGAGGGCGTTGAAACCAGCCACGTCGAGCTGAAACTTGCGCGTCGCCAGACGGGCGGCCACGCTGTCGATGTCTTTACGTAAAATTTGAATGTCTATCATGGGGGAAAGGAACGCCGCTATAGAGAAAACGCAATTGTACCAAGCCGCGCCCCTTTGTCCGCGAGTTTCGAGCGCATCTCAAGCTCTCAGGCTTGCAGGCAAGCGCGATCCGACTGCTGGCTTGCGTTGTGCACCAGCCGGCCCAACTTGGCGACGGCGCGCTCGACTTCCGGACTCCAGGGGTTGCCGCAATTCAGGCGCAGGTAGTGGCCGAACTTGCCCGATGCTGAAAACAGCGGCCCCGGCATGATGGCCACGCCTTCGCCGATGGCGGCGCCGTGCAAGGCCATGGCGTCGACATGCTCGGGCATGCGTATCCACAGCACGAAGCCGCCCTGCGGCTCGGACAGCGAGCATTCCGCCGGAAAATACGCCGCCACCGCGTCGGACATGCGGGCGATGCGCTGGGCCAGCACGCGCCGCATCTTGCGGATCTGGTTGTCGTAGCTGCTGCCTTCCAAAAAGTCGGCCAGCACGGCCTGGAAGAAATGGCCGGTGGCGCCGCTGGAGACGGTCTTGAGCAAGGCCACTTCCTGGGTGTAGCGCCCGGCCTGCACGTAACCGATGCGCACGGCCGGCGTGATGGCCTTTGAAAACGAAGAGCACAGCAAGACATGGCCGCTGCTGTCGTAGGCTTTCACCGGCCACGGCCGCTGCGTCGTGAAGCACAGGTCGCCGTACACATCGTCCTCGATCAGGGGGATGCCGTACAGCGTCAGCAGGGCCGCCAGGCGCTTCTTGTTTTCTTCCGGCATGATGCAGCCGAGCGGATTGTTGGCGTTCGGGATGAACAGGCAAGCTTGCACCAGACCGGCGCGCATGGCCAGTTCCAGCGCGTCCAGCGAGGGGCCGACCTTCGGGTCGGTGGGTATTTCCAGCGCCTTCATGCCCAGGCTCTCTATCATTTGCAAGAGCACGAAATAGGTGGCCGACTCGATGGCGATGGTGTCGCCCGGCTTGGCGACGGCCCGCAGGCACAGGCTGATGGCCTCGGTGCACGAACCGGTGACGACGATTTCCTCCGGGTCGACGCGGCCCCAGTCCAGCGCGCGCCGGCTGATCTGGCGCACGAAGCCGGGCTCGTTTGTTTCGCTGCAACTGACCCGGCCCAGCAGTGCCGGGTCGCGGCGCGCCACCGCGCTCACCGTGCGCTGCATGCGCTTGAGCGGCAGCATCTCGTCCGGCGGCCAGGCCGAGCCCATCTGCATCACGTTTTCACCGTCATTGGCCCGCAGCACCCGCATCAGCACATTGTTGATGCCGACATAGGCCGGCTCCTTCAAGTGCTCGGTGTCGGTCATGACGGCCAGCATCTTGGCGC
>DMYQ01000179.1:3194-10043 GCA_003482555.1 Janthinobacterium sp.
GTACTCACCGACAGGCGCTTTTGCTGCGCCAGGTGGCGGATCGACGGCAAGCGGTCGCCGGGCGCGAAGACGCGGCTGGCGATCAGGGCGCCGAGCTCGTTGGCCAGGGATTCGTATAGATTGATTTGCATGGACATCAGCCATTGTGCGGCAAACGGGGGTGAATAAGACAGGTACAGTGACTGGATTTTTCGACCAGCACAGTTTAATCGAAACGCGATTGTGATGGTCACAATTGACGTTTATTGCATCTGTTATGGCCGGCCGCGAAGCCGTATTCTGGTGCTGTGATTTGACAGCCAAGGAGAATGAAATGCAAGATCAACGGACGAGCAAGGGTAAAAACCATGTCGAATATGAATTGACCGAACATCGTTTGCTGCGCATCAGCAATGCGATGGGACGCCGGGTCGAGTGCGTGTCGGGCCGCGCCTTGATCACCGCGTATGGCGAAGCCACCGATTTCACGGTGCGCGAGGGCACCGTCTTCATCATCCCGAACAATGGCTTGACGCTGATCGAAGCGATCGGCAATGGCCGCATCCGTATCAAGTCGCCCGCCCTGCCCGGCCTGGCCTGGATGGCGCGGACGCGGCGCCACGCGGCCGAGGCCCTGCGCCGCCTGTGGAACGGCATCGTGGGCGACAATAAGATTGCCCCCTGACATTTCTTTAGCCCTTGCCGGCCTTGCGGTCGAGTTCGCGCAACCAGGCC
Source organism: Janthinobacterium sp. (assembly GCA_003482555.1). Classification (GTDB taxonomy): domain Bacteria; phylum Pseudomonadota; class Gammaproteobacteria; order Burkholderiales; family Burkholderiaceae_D; genus Janthinobacterium. The sequence continues at coordinate 3,909 of DMYQ01000179.1, forward strand.
AGCTTGTCGGCGATCTTGCCTTCCAGGCCGCGCGGCACGGGCTTGTACCAGCCGGGCTCCGGCATGCCATCGGGGAAGTAGGTTTCGCCCGCCGCGTAGGCGTCGGGCTCGTCGTGCGCGTAGCGGTAGGCGTGGCCGTAGCCGAGTTCCTTCATCAACTTGGTCGGCGCATTGCGCAGATGCACCGGCACTTCCTTCGACTTGTCCCGTTTGACGAAGGCCATGGCCGTGTTGAAGGCGTTGTAGCCGGCATTGCTCTTGGCCGCGATGGCCAGATAGATGACGGCCTGGCCCAGGGCCAGCTCCCCTTCCGGCGAACCGAGCCGCTCATAGGTCGCGGCCGCGTCGTTGACGATTTGCAGCGCGCGCGGATCGGCCAGGCCGATGTCTTCCCAGGCCATGCGGATGATGCGGCGCGACAGGTATTTCGGGTCGGCGCCGCCGTCTATCATGCGGCAAAACCAGTACAGGGCGGCGTCCGGATTGGAACCGCGCACGGATTTGTGCAACGCTGAAATCTGGTCGTAGAAATTGTCGCCGCCCTTGTCGAAGCGGCGCGAATTGAGCGTCAGCGCATTGTCGACGAAGGCCGCGTCGATTTTCGTCACGCCCGAGGAAGTGGCCGCCGTGTCGGCCTGCTCCAGCAAATTGAGAAAGCGGCGCGCGTCGCCGTCGGCGAAACCGATCATGGTATCGACGGCCACGTCCTCGAATTCCAGGTGCGGCAGCGCCAGCTCGCGGGCCTTTTTCAGCAGCAGCTTGAGTTCATCCTCGTTCAGCGACTTCAGCACATATACCTGGGCCCGCGACAACAGCGCCGAATTGACTTCGAAGCTGGGGTTTTCCGTCGTCGCGCCGATGAAGGTGACCAGGCCCGATTCGACGAAGGGCAGCAAGGCGTCTTGCTGCGACTTGTTGAAGCGGTGGATTTCATCGACGAAGAGCAAGGTGTGCCTGCCGGACTGGTCCAGATTGTGCTGGGCTTGATCCATCGCCGCGCGGATATCCTTGACGCCGGCAAACACGGCCGACAGGGCGATGAAGTCGCTGTCGAAGGCGTGCGCCATCAGCCGCGCCAGCGTGGTCTTGCCGACGCCGGGCGGGCCCCACAAGATCATCGAGTGGGCCTTGCCGGCCTCGAAGGCCAGGCGCAGCGGCTTGCCCGGCCCCAGCAGGTGGCCCTGGCCGATGACTTCGGCCAGGCTCTTGGGTCGCATCGCTTCGGCCAGAGGCTGACGCGGTGTGCTTGAAAATAGGTCAGCCATGCGGGTGATCCGTTTGAATGGGGAAAGACGCGCGACTACCGCGCGGACGGGGTCGGCCGCGCGGTAGTCGCAACTAAGTCTGGCAACTAAGTCTGGCAACTAAATCTGGCAACTAAGTCTGTCGCGCAGACTTAATTATTGAACACGTCGGCGCCCTTGGGCATGACAAATTTAAAATGCGCGGCACTGAGGGCGGGATTTTTCTGGAAGTTTTTGAACGCCAGCACCGAGGTCTGGCCGAAGGAATCGCGCAATTCCATCGCCTCGGGCACGCCGTTGCGCAGGCCGATGCTGATTTCATCGAAGGTGGTGTCCTTCGCCTTCGGGGTCGCCTTCAGCCATTCCAGGCCCTCGCGGGTGCCGGATTCGGCCAGGGTGAAATTCTTTTCCAGGTCATTGCTGCCGAACAGGATCGCGGCCGGAGAAGAGCCGAGCGCGTTGCCCAGTTTCTTGACGGTGACCTGGTTCAGATCCTTGTCGTAGATATACAGTCGCTCGCCATCGGCTTGCAGCAACTGGTCGTAGGGTTTCACATACGTCCAGATGAACTTGCCGGGCCGGGCAAACTCGAAGGTGCCGCTGGACGGCGCCGACGTCTTGGCGCCGCCACCCTCCGTTTTTTTCACCTGGTGCTGGGTGAATTCACCCTTGGCCGCCCTGGTGCCGGCGACAAAAGTCTTGAATTGATCGAGGGCGCTGGCGCCGGCGGCACTAGCGAACATCAGGCCGCAAGCCAGAGCCAGCGCGCCCAGCGCGGTATTTTTTTTGATACGGGTCATGCGTTTATCCTTGTTCTGCGCTCGCAACGGGCACCAGGATTTCCCGGTTGCCGTTCGATTGCATCGTTGACACGACACCGCTCTGCTCCATTTGTTCGAGCAGGCGGGCCGCGCGGTTGTAGCCGATGCGCAAATGACGCTGCACCAGCGAAATCGACGCCCTGCGGTTTTTCAGCACCACGGCCACGGCCTGGTCGTACAGGGCGTCGGCCTCGCCGCCACCCTCACCGGCCGGGGCGCCGTCGGAGCCGCCCTCTTCCAGTGTGCCGCCTTCGAGTATGCCATCGACATAATTCGGTTCGCCCTGCGCCTTCAAGTGATTCACCACCCGGTGCACTTCCTCATCGGACACGAAAGCGCCATGCACGCGCACCGGCAAGCCGGTGCCGGGCGGCATGTACAACATGTCGCCCATGCCCAGCAGGGCCTCGGCGCCCATCTGGTCAAGAATGGTGCGCGAATCGATCTTCGAGGATACCTGGAAGGCGATGCGGGTCGGAATATTCGCCTTGATCAAGCCGGTGATCACATCCACAGATGGGCGCTGTGTCGCCAGAATCAAGTGCAAGCCGGCAGCGCGCGCCTTTTGCGCGATGCGGGCGATCAATTCCTCGACCTTTTTGCCGACCACCATCATCAAGTCGGCCAACTCGTCGATGATGATGACGATGGTCGGCAATTTATCCAGCGGCTCCGGCGCATCCGGCGTCAGGCTGAAGGGATTCGGGATGTGTTCTTCGCGTTTCTTGGCGTCGGCGATCTTGGCGTTGTAGCCGGCCAGGTTACGCACGCCCAGTTTGCTCATCAGTTTGTAGCGCCGCTCCATCTCGTTGACGGCCCAGTTCAGCGCGTGGCCGGCCTGGCGCATGTCGGTGACGACGGGCGCCAGCAAATGGGGAATGCCTTCGTAGACCGACATTTCCAGCATCTTCGGATCGATCAAGATCAGGCGCACGTCGAGCGGGTCGGACTTGTACAGCAGCGACAGGATGGTGGCGTTGATGCCCACCGACTTGCCGGAACCGGTGGTGCCGGCCACCAGCAGATGGGGCATCTTGGCCAGGTCGGCCACCACCGGCTTGCCGGCGATGTCCTTGCCGAGCGCGATGGTCAGGCTGGAAACGCCGTCGTGGTAAACCTTGGAGCCGAGGATTTCCGTCAGGCGCACGATCTGGCGTTTCGGGTTCGGCAATTCCAGGGCCATGCAATTTTTGCCGGGAATGGTTTCCACGACCCGGATCGAGGTCAGCGACAACGAGCGGGCCAGGTCGCGCGCCAGGCCGACGATCTGGCTGCCCTTGACGCCGGTGGCCGGCTCGATTTCATAGCGCGTCACGACGGGGCCGGGATAGGCGGCCACGACCTTGGCGTCGACGCCAAAGTCGGAGAGTTTTTTCTCGATCAGGCGGCTGGTGAATTCCAGCGTTTCCACGGACACGGTTTCCACCACGGGCGGGGCTTCGTCGAGCAGGGACAGGGGCGGCAGACGACTGTCGCTTATATCGTGGAACAGGGTGGCCTGGCGTTCCTTCTCGACCCGCTCGGACTTGACCACGGTAACGATTTGCGGCTCGATCTTGACGGGCGCCGCGGCCACGTGTTTTTCCACGTGCTTGGCGCGTTCGATCACCACCACTTCGTCGCGCTTGACGGCGGCCACCTCGCCCTGGCGCCGGTCTTCCCGGTCGTGGTAGCGCAGCACGGACCATTCGAAGGCCATTTCGATGGAACCGCCGATGCGCTCGGCCACGGACAGCCAGGAAACGTGGAAAAACAAGCTGAAACCGAGGCCGAACAACAGCAGCAACAGCAGGGTGGCGCCGGTGAAGCCGAAGGCGACGTCGGCCGAGTGGCCGATCAACTGGCCCAGCACGCCGCCCGGGTCGCGCGGCAATTGCACGTGCAGCGAGCGCATGCGCAAAAATTCCAGGCCCATGCTGCCGATAAACAACAGGACGAAGCCGACGGCCCGTATCAAGCCTTCTTGCTGATGTTCCGGTTCCGTTTCTTTTGCCATCAAAAACCGTTGCGCCAGGCGACGGTAACCGTTCCACACGACGCGCAGCAGGCAGACGCACCACCACCAGGCGGAAAAACCAAAGATGAATAGCAAGAGATCGGACAGCCAGGCGCCGGCCCGGCCGCCCAAATTGGCGACCTTGGGCACCACATTGGCGTGCGACCAGCCCGGATCGGCCTTCGTAAAGCTCAGCAGTATCAGCACGAAATACAGGCCGAGCGCGGCCAGCGCGAACCAGCGCGCCTCCGACAGCAGCCGCACCAGCCGGTTTGGCAGGGGTTGGCGCTCGCGCACGTTGCGGGTATAACTGGGGGCGGTGGGTTGGCTTGGTTTCGTCATACTCTATAAACAATGCAACGGTGTTCATGTTGCGAACAGGGAATTACCCATATGCCGGGTATTTTAAGGCATTCTGGCTTGGACCGGCCCCACGATTCATGCGCGTGCGCGGCTTCGACTATAATCTTGCCTACGCTTGCGCCGTCGCCACAGTGAGCACCCTGTGCTCGCGCAAGCCCGGCGCGCCGGATCGACCGCCATGCGGCCCCGGCCGGGCGACCTTGTTCTTGCGGCAAATGGCCCCAATTCGGACACATCAAACTTATGAAGAAGCCCCCCATGACCACTACCAAACACGCCCGCGTCCTGATCCTCGGCTCCGGCCCCGCCGGCTACAGCGCCGCCGTGTACGCCGCCCGCGCCAACCTGAAACCGATGCTGGTGACGGGCGTCGAACAGGGCGGCCAGCTGATGACCACCACCGACGTCGAGAACTGGCCGGCCGATCCCATGGGCGTGCAGGGCCCGGAATTGATGCAGCGCTTCTTGCAGCACGCCGAGCGTTTCAACACGGATATCGTGTTCGACCATATCCACACCGCCAAGCTCAGCGAAAAACCGATCCGCCTGATCGGCGACAGCCACGAATACACTTGCGACACCCTGATCATCTCGACCGGCGCCTCGGCCCAATACCTGGGCCTGGAATCGGAAGCTTCCTTCATGGGCAAGGGCGTGTCGGCCTGCGCCACCTGCGACGGCTTTTTCTACCGCAACCAGGAAGTGGCCGTCGTCGGCGGCGGCAACACCGCCGTCGAAGAAGCGCTCTACCTGTCGAACATCGCCAATAAAGTCACCCTGATACACCGGCGCGACAAGTTCCGCGCCGAAGCCATCCTGATCGACCGCTTGAACGCCAAGGTCGCCGAAGGCAAGATCGTCATCAAGTACAACCATACCCTCGATGAAGTGACGGGCGACACGGGCGGCGTCACCGGCATCAACATCAAGTCGACCGAAGACGGTGTGGTCACCGCACTCAGCGTGCACGGCGTCTTCATCGCCATCGGCCACAAGCCGAACACGGGCATCTTCGAAGGCCAGTTGGACATGCACAACGGCTACATCAAGACCCGCACCGGCCTCGAAGGCATGGCCACGGCCACCAGCATCCCGGGCGTGTTCGCGGCCGGCGACGTGCAAGACCATATCTACCGCCAGGCCATCACCAGCGCCGGCACCGGTTGCATGGCGGCCCTGGACGCCCAGCGCTACCTGGAAGGCCAAGAGTAATCGTGTCTTCGCTGAAATCTTTTGCCGATTTGAAATCCTTGCGCGGCACGCTCAAGGATCAGGGCGAGGCGCGCGCGGCCGCCAGCCTGGAGCGCGCCAAGCGCGAGCGCGTGAGCGCCCATGAAAGCAATTTATTCCGCAACAGCATGGGCAATGTGGCGCCCATGCCGCAGCGCGACAAGTTGGCGCCGGCCGCCCCGCCAGCGCCGCTGACCCCGCGCCAGCAAGAGGAAGAGGCGCGCGCCGTGTTGCGCGAATCGCTGTCGGACCTGTTTGAAGTCGACGCCCTGATGGATGAAGATCCGGCGCTCAGCTACAGCCGCCCCGGCATCGGCCCCGACGTGGTGCGCAAGATGCGCAAGGGACACTGGGCGATCCAGGACGAACTCGATTTGCACGGCTTGCGGCGCGACAACGCGCGCGATGGCATCGGCGAATTCCTGCGCCAGGCGACGCGCCGCAAGCTGCGCTGCGTGCGCGTCATCCACGGCAAGGGCCT
>DMYQ01000128.1:0-13870 GCA_003482555.1 Janthinobacterium sp.
CAGGCCTTCCGGCCTCAGGCCTTGGTGCTGTCGACCTTGGCCAGCACGGTGCGCGGCACCACTTCGGTCGTGGGGCAGGAATCGATAGCATCCGAATAGATCAGCCAACGCTTCAATATGTCCATGCGGCGTATGGTGATGCCCTTGCCGTTGATATAGCCGATTTGCTCGAAACTCTCGCGCACTGCCGTCAGCTTGGACACCGTGGGCGCGTTCTCGATCAGGCGGTCGTAAGCCTTGCGCGCCTTTTGCTCCCATTTGGCCAGCAGCGGGTCGTCGAAACGGTTGCTTTCGAAGTAAACGGTGACCGTGTGGTCGTGGTTGGCGAAGCCGACGATGGCGGCGCCCTTGCGCACCGTCAGCAAGACGTCTTCCTTGACGCCGCTGGTAAGCACGAACAGGGCCGCCCTGCCGTCCGTGTCCGGACGTTCCATCGGTATATCTTGTCCAATCGCACTCATCGAGGTATCCCAGTAAGGAATTGTGGTCGCCGCCAGCAGTACTTTCAGACCACATGATTTTAGAAATAATACATCGGCCCCTGGCCCCGTACAACCACAAACAGCGACTCTCCGGCGCTGTCTCAAATGATTATTGCACTAAAGCATGAAAACCGCCATGAGATTTGCGCCGCCGCCGCCGTGCCCGTTGTTAATAGAGTTTGTATGCGGAGATTGTGACGCGCGGTTTGTAACGCCGAGCTTGCCCCGCGCAGCCCGGGACGCGGGGCTAGCGGCGCCTAGCCTTATAATGCCTGCGCCCCCACAATGAAATACACCATGACGCCTTCCCCTACAGAAAAAGACACCAGCCGCCTGGACGCCATCAGCGCGGCCGCCGTCGACATGGCCGCCGTGAATATCGGCGACTTACTGAGTCTGGCAATCGAGCATACTCCCGAGCAAGCGGCCCTGGTGGTGTGCGACACCAACAGCTGGCTCAACATCGTGCTCAGCGACGCTTACCGGCGCGCGCTGCCGGACGCCACCTTCATCGACTTCGACCAGGTCGCGCCCGATGAGGTGCTGGCCGCGTTCGCGCAACTGGCGGCCGGCAGCCTGGTCGTGCTGATCCAGTCCACCAGCTTTCGCCTGGAAGCCTTCCGCATCCGCATCGAGCTGTTCAAGCGCGGCCTGAAAGTGATCGAACACGTGCACCTGGCGCGCATGCCCGGCGTGCAGGGACTGCACTACATCGCCTCGCTGGCCTACGATCCCGCCTACTATCGCGGCGTCGGACTGGCCCTCAAGGCGCGCATCGACGGCGCCCGCCACGGCATGGTCGACAGCGGCGGCGCGCAACTGGTGTTCGGCGCCCCGTTCGAGCCGGCCAAGCTGAATGTGGGCGACTACAGCGGCATGAAAAACGTCGGTGGCCAGTTCCCCATCGGCGAAGTGTTCACCGAGGCGCAGGACCTGGAAACCGTCAACGGGCGGGTGCGCATCTTCGTTTTCGGCGACACCGCCTTCCAGGTCAACCGGCCGGTAACGCCGATCACCCTGATCATCGACAAGGGCCGCGTCGTCGACAGCGTCGACGCCACCGAGGAATTCGAGGCGATACTGGCGACCATCCGCGCGCACGAGGGCGAGGTGTGGCTGCGCGAACTGGGCTTCGGCATGAACCGTGCCTTTTCGCGCGAGCAGCTGGTCAACGACATCGGCACCTACGAGCGCATGTGCGGCATCCACCTGTCGCTGGGCGCCAAGCACGGCGTCTATCAGAAGCCGCAATTCAAGCGCAAGGACGCGCGCTACCACGTCGACGTCTTCGCCGTCACCGAGGGCGTGTATCTGGACGATGAACTGGTCTACCGCGACGGCGCCTGGATCGTCTGAACCTCAGTTGAAGTTCGGCTGAACCGCGGCGCCAATTCAAACGCGCTTCAGCTGAACTGGGCGCGGACGGCGCCGCTTCAGGCGCGCGGCAGCAGGCCGGCCGCCTCCAGCGCGCTATCCCAGGGCGGCGCCGGCTGGTACTGCGCGACCAGGAAATCGATCAGCGCGCGCACCTTGGGCGACAGTTGGCGGCTGGCCGGATACAGCGCGCTCAAGTGATTGAGCGGCAGGCTCCAGTCCTCCAGCACCGGCAGCAGAGTGCCGTCGAGCAGATCGCGCCAGGCCAGAAACGTGGTGCTGTAGACGATGCCCAGCCCGCGCCGCGCGGCTTGCTGCAGCACCAGCCCGTTGTTCGACGTGAAGCTGGCGCGCACGCGCACCGCGCGCCGCTCGCCGCCCCGCTCAAACTGCCAGGCGGTGCCCCCGGTCAGGTGGCTGAAATGCAGGCACTGGTGCGCCAGCAGTTCTTCCGGCGCCCGCGGCCGCCCCCACTTTTCCAGATACGCGGGACTGGCGCACAGCACGCCGCGACAGGGCGCCAGCGGCCGCAGCGCCAGCGCGCTGCTGTCGGGGATGCCGCCGACCCGTATCGTCAAATCGAAACCGTGGCGTATCGGGTCGAGCAGGGCATCGTCGACGACCAGCTCCGGCGTCAATTGCGGATGGCCCAGGCTGAATCGCGCCAGCGCGTCCGCCAGCCAGGCGCTGCCAAAGCTGGACGGCGCCTGGATGCGCAGCGCCCCGGCCAGATGCGCGCCCGCCTGCGCCACCGCGCGCGCCGCTTCCTGCGCCTGCGCCAGGGTCGCCACGCACGGCGCCAGGTAGGCTTGCCCGGCGTCGGTCAGGCTCACCTCGCGCGTCGAGCGGTGCAGCAGGCGCGCGTCCAGGCGCGCTTCCAGTTGCAGCACGTGCTTGCTGACCATCGCCCGCGTCAGGCCGAGGCGGCGGCCGGCCGCGCTGAAGCTGCGCAGGCGCGCCACTTCGACGAAAATTTCCATTGCCCGCAATTGATCCATGGCCGATTGTCAACGTTTTGGCGACAATCTGTCAACCGTTCACCCATTGTCCGGCCCCGTGGTGGGTCTTACAATGGTCTTTCATCTTCCCATCCGGAGCCCCGCCATGCTGACACCCGCCCAACAAGAACAATATCAACGCGACGGCTACCTGGTCGTGCCGGACTTCAAGAGCGGCGCCGAGATCGCGGCCCTGCGCCTGCGCGCCGAAGAAATCGTGCGCGAATTCGACGCCGGCGCCAACCGCGCCATCTTCACCACGCGCGAGCAGGAAAAGAACAGCAACGATTATTTTCTGGCTTCGGACAACACCATCCGCTGCTTTTTCGAGGAAGAAGCCTTCGGCGCCGACGGCCAGCTAAAACAGGACAAGTCCCTGTCGATCAACAAGATCGGCCACGCCATGCACGATCTCGATCCCGTCTTCCGGGCCTTTTCCAGCGACCCGAAACTGGCCGCCGTGGCGCGCGACCTGGGCCTGCTGGACGCCCGCGTGTGGCAGTCGATGTACATCTTCAAGCAGCCCGGCATCGGCGGCGAAGTGCGCTGGCACCAGGACGCCACCTATTTCGAAACCACGCCGATCAGCGTCACCACCTTCTGGTTCGCGCTGGAAGACGCGACCCGCGACAACGGCTGCCTGTGGGCCGAGCCGGGCGGCCACCGCGGCCCGCTGCGCGAGCGCTTCGTGCGCACTGGCGACCAGGTCCGCATCGACAAGCTCGACGCCACCCCGTGGCCGGACGACGCCCGCGCCGTCGCGCTCGAAGTCAAGGCCGGCAGCCTGGTGTGCTTCCACGGCTTGCTGCCGCATTACAGCGCGCCGAACCGCTCGCCCGTTTCGCGCCACGCCTACACCCTGCACGCCACCGACGCCGCCACCGCCTATTCGCCGCACAACTGGATCCAGCGCGACGCCGCGCTGCCGGTGCGCGGCTTTTTGTAGGGCGCCCGATGGAGATCCTGATTTTCGCGCCGCACTGGGGCAGTAAGGAGCTGGCGCCGGCCGTCTTCATCGAGCGCGTCCTGGCGGCCGGCTTCGACGGCGTCGAAATGGCGCTGCCGGCCGACGCCGCCCTGCGCGAAGAATGGCGCGCGCGCCTGGCCGACGCCGGCCTGGGCCTGATCGCCCAGCAGTGGGAAACCGCCTTCCAGCCGCGCTTCGAGGCGCACCGCGCGGCCCTGGCGGCCCTGCTGGAAAACGCCTGCGCGGCGCGGCCGCTGCTGGTCAACTCGCACACCGGCAAGGACTATTTCACGCCCGCGCAAAACCGCGAACTGATCGCACTGGCCGCGCGCATCGGGAGCGAGCACGGCGTCCCCATCGTCCACGAAATCCACCGCGGCCGCTTCAGCGGACACCCGATGCTGCTGCTGCCCTACCTGGAGAGCGATGCGGCGCTGGAACTGACGGCCGACCTGTCGCACTGGTGCTGCGCCTGCGAATCGCTGCTGGAGGATCAGCCGGAAACGCTGGCGCCGACCTTGCCGCGCGTGCGCCACATCCACGCCCGCGTCGGCCACGCGCAAGGCCCGCAAGTGATCGACTTCCGCGCGCCCGAGGCGCAAGAAGCGCTGGCGGCCCACCTGGCCTGGTGGGATACGATCGTCGCCCTGCGCCTGGCCGCCGGCGCGCCGCGCCTGTGCATGACGCCGGAATTCGGCCCGGCCCCGTACACCCAGAGCCTGCCCCACAGCGGCGCGCCGCTGTCGGACGCCTGGGAACAGAACGTGGCGATGCTGGAGCTGCTGCGCCGCCGCTACGGACGCGCCGTCGCCTGACCCGCCTGATCCGCCGAACCCGCCACCAGCAAGACGTTGGCGCTGTCCGGACTGTGCTCGGGCGCCGTGGTCGGCAAGGTCAGCGTGATGCTGGTGCCGCGCCCCGGCTCGGACTCGATTTGAATACTCCCCTTGAGCATGTCGGTGACGATGTTGTAGACGATATTCATGCCCAGCCCCGAGCCGCCCTGCCCCATCTTGGTGGTGAAGAAGGGCTCGAAGACGCGGTGCAGGGTGGCGTCCGACATGCCGACGCCGTCGTCGCCGAACACCAATTCCACGTGGCCGGCATCGGCCGCGCGCGCGCGAATCGAAATGCAGCCCTGGGCGCGCCCCTCGAAGCCGTGCAGCAGGGCGTTGTTGAGCAAATTGCTGAGCACCTGGCCGACACTGCCGGGATAAGAATCGAAGCGCAAGCCGCGCGCCACCGCCAGGCGCAGCTCGCACTTGGCGCGCCGCAGCTGCGCCGCATAGGTTGCCAGGGTGTCGTGCACCACCTCGTCCAGGTAAAAAACGCGGCGCAGGTCGCTGCTCTGGTCGACCGCCACTTGCTTGAACGCGTTGATCAACTCGGCCGCGCGTGCCAGCGAAGCGGCCATGATCGCGCAAGCTTGCCGGATGTCGCGCATATGCGCGTCCAGCGCCGAGCGCTTGACGCCGCCGTTCGCGACCTTGTTTTCAAAGTCCCGCACGATGTCGTTGAGGGTCGTGGCCGTCAACAGGCTGTTGCCGATCGGCGTATTGAGTTCGTGCGCGATACCCGCCACCAGGGCGCCCAGCGCCGCCATCTTTTCCGAGGTGATCAGATTATTTTGCGCCTGCTTCAGGGTGGCCAGCATGGCCGCCAGATCCTGGCGCGCCAGTTCGACCTTCCCCTTTTGCCGCTCCAGTTCGACCAGGCTGTCTTCCAGGCCGTGGCGCGCCAGCAGCAACGCCGCCTCGGCCCGTTTGCGGTCGCTGATGTCGTGGATCACCCAGATGCAACCCTTGGCGGCATCGGTCGGATCCAGCAGTTTTCCATTGATCACGCACCAGATCGCGGCGCCGTCCTTGCCCACCATTTCCAGTTCCCGGCGCAAGACCCGGCCCTCCTCGCCGCAGCCGAAGGGGTCGGCGCCGGCCAGGCTCGCGCGCGCCAGCAGGGTGTCGGTCGGCAGGCCGTTCAACTCGCCCGGCAGATAGCCCATCATCTCTTCCAGGCCGCGGTTGCAGCGCGCCACCCGGCCGGCCGCGAACAGGCCGATGCCGACGATGGCGCTGTCCTGGAAGGCGCGCTGCTCGGCCAGCGCGCGCGTCAATTCGTCGGCCAGCGAGCGGCGCCGGCGCGAGGCCATCATCAGCGCCGCGATCAGCGCGCTGATGAGGGCGCCGGCGCCGCCGATCAGGGCGATGATGCCGCGGTGGCGCTCGTAGCGGCTGCCGGCATGGCCGGAAAAACGCATGTCCCAGCGGCGCCGGCCAAGGTCCAGGCGGGCCTCCGAGCGCAGTTGCGGCAGGGCCGCGGGCACGGGCGCGCCGCTGTCGTACATGAGGTTGGCGGCCGACGGCGGCGCCGGCCGTTCATCGATGTAGCCGGCGTCGTTGATACGCACCGCCATGTGCTCGAGCATGGGCGCGTCGATCACTTCGCGCATCAGGTCGTTGACCCGGAACACGATGGCGACGAAACCCCTCAGCGCCGCGCGCCGCTGCGCCAGCGTTTGCAAAGGCGCGCCCTTGCGGTAGAGCGGCACGCGCGCCACGAAGCCGGGCTGGCCGGCGGCGTCCTGCACCAGCGCGATGCGCGCGGTGACGACGATGGCGCCGCTGTCGCGGCCCATTTCCAGGGCCCGCAAATGCGGCGCCAGCGCGGCCAGGTCGAGTCCCAGGACGCTTTCATTGCCGCGCATCGGCTCGGTAAATTCGATCACGAAATGCTCGCCGCGCACGCTGGCGGGATGCACGACAAAGGGCGCGCCGGCGGCACCCTGACGCCGCCGCCGCGCCCGCGCGTAATCGGCCAGCGCCGCGTCGGGCACGGCGCGCACGAACTGGATGGCCTGGAAACCGGGGTAGCGGCGGCCCAGATCGAGCTCGCCGATGAAGCGCCGCAGTTGTTCGGGGCTGGCGTCCTCGTTCATGGCCAGCATGCCCTTGAGGGCCAGCAAGACGTCGAAATAGGTGCGCAGGCGAACGCCGGTGTCGCGCGCGATCTTCTCGCTGTCGCGCTGGAAGTTGCCGCTGATTTGGCGGTCCTGCGCATCCATGACGAACAGGCATACCCACACGGTCGCGCAAATGCCGACGGCAAAAGCCAGGTAACCGTGTCCACGCATCGATACACTCCGCTAATGGAAAAGGACGCTGGCGGGGCGCGGCGCCGGCGCGGCCGGCGCGACCGAGCCGCGCCGAGCCGGGACGACTATAACATGGCGCGCCGGCGCGGGGAATAGCTTGCAATTGAATAGCGCGCTACCTATAATGCAACATGACCACGCCCAATCCCCTGCACCAGGTGCCCCGCCTCGACGCCCAGCTGTGCTTCGCACTGTATTCGACCTCGCTGGCGATGAGCAAGTTGTATCGCAAACTCTTGCGCCCGCTGGGCCTCACCTACTCGCAATATCTGGTGATGATGGTGCTGTGGGAAAAGAACGAGCTGACCGTCTCGGAAGTGGGCGAACGCCTGTTCCTCGACTCGGCCACCCTGACGCCGCTGCTCAAGCGCATGGAGCAGGCCGAGTTGCTCACGCGGGCGCGCGCCGCCAGCGACGAACGCCAGGTCATCATTGCGCTGACCGCCAAGGGCGACCGCATGCGCGACGAGGCGGCGCTGCTACCGGCGGCGATCCTCGACGCGACCCGCTGCGACGTCGAGCAAGTGGTCGGCATGAAGACCCGCTTGAACGAGCTGCGCGCCAGCCTGATCCAGGCAAGCTGAGGCTTTTTGGCGGCTTGGCGCCGGCGGCGTAAAATATCGAGCACCACCAACAGCCTGGCAGAACGATGACAACTTCCGCACCGATATTCAGCGCCCCCGAACAAGTCGTCGCGGCGCTGCGCAGCGACGGTTACGCCGTGCTGCGCGCGCGCGACGTCTGCGCCCTGGCCGACTGCGAGCCGGCCGAACTGGCCGCGCTGGCCGCCAGCTGGGACGCGCTGGCGCTCGACAACTACCTCAAGGACGGCGGCCGATACCGGCGCCGGCGCCACTCTTGCTTCGTCCAGGACGGCGCCACGCTGACGCCAATGCCGCACCGGGCCCACTGGCAGCCGCTCGAATACAACGCCCTGCACGGCGGCATGCACCGCCTGTTCGAGCCGATCGAAGCGGCCGTCGCCGCGCGCCCGGTCTGGTCGCGCCTGCTGCGCGCGCTGGGCGGGGTGTGCTCCGCGGCGCGCGGCGCGCAACCGTGGTTCATCGAGGCGCACCAGTTCCGCATCGACACCACCGACGGCATCGGCCGGCCGACGCCGGAGGGCGCGCATCGCGACGGCGTCGACTTCGTCGCCGTGCTGCTGGTCGGGCGCAGCAATGTCAAGGGCGGCGAGACGCGCATCTTCGAGGCCGAGGGCCCGAACGGCAAACGCTTCACCCTGACCGAACCCTGGTCGCTGCTGCTGCTCGACGACGCCACCGTGATCCACGAATCGACGCCGATCCAGCCGATCGGCGAACACGGCCACCGCGACACCCTGGTGCTGACCTACCGGGCCGGCCAATTCCAGGGCGAAAACCTGGCTTAGTGTCTGCGCACGCGACGTGAAAACTTACTTTTTATCACGTAATTCCGATATAGTCGCGGGGCGGGAACGGTGCCCGCGTCCGGTTTCGGACCGCGCGCGCGCGGCCCTCAATCACATTCGCAGGCAGGGAGATGGTTCGTGGACGCCAACAATCAAATCAAACCGGACGAGATCGAAGTCCTGATCGTCGAGGACAGTCCGACCCAGGCCGAACGGCTGCGCCGCCTGATCCAGTCCCTGCACTACGGCGCCCGCGTGGCCGCCAACGGCCAGTTGGCGCTGGCGGCCATCCGCGAACGCAAGCCCGACCTGGTGCTGACCGATATCGTGATGCCGGAAATGAATGGCTACGACCTGTGCCGCGCCATCAAGTCCGACCCCACCCTGCGCGACATACCCGTGATTCTGGTGACCTCGCTCAACGACCCCAAGGACATCATCCGCGGCATCGAGTGCGGCGCCGACAACTTCATCCGCAAGCCCTACGCGGAAGACTATCTGCTCAACCGCATCGGCCACATGCTGATGAACCAGAAGCTGCGCCGCAACCAGAATCTGGAAATCGGCATCGCGCTCTATCTGGGCGACCAGAAGCACTTCATCAACGCCGACCGCCAGCAAATCCTCGACCTCTTGATCTCCACCTACGAGCAGGCGGTGCAGGTGAACGGCGAGCTGCAGGCGCGCGAGCGGCAAGTGATCGAATTGAACATGCGGCTGGCCCACCACGCGGGGGAGCTGGAAACCATCAACCGCGAAATCGCCCGCAAGAACCTGGAACTGGCCGAGGCCAGCCGCATGAAGTCGGCCTTCATCGCGAATATGTCGCACGAGTTGCGCACGCCGCTGAACGCCATCATCGGCTTCACCGGGGCGCTGCTGATGAAGCTGCCCGGCCCGCTGACGGTGGAGCAAGACAAGCAGCTCAACACCATACGCTCCAGCGCGCGCCACCTGCTATCGCTGATCAACGACATCCTCGACGTGGCCAAGATCGAGGCCGGCAAAGTCACCCTGAGTCTGGAGCCGGTGCAGTGCCAGGGCTTGATCGCGCAAGTGGTCGAAACCTTGCGCCCGTTGGCCCAGCTCAAGGGTTTGAGCCTGGAAGTGTCGATGGAGACGGAGACGGTCACGATCAGCAGCGACCGCCGCGCGCTGACGCAAATCCTGATCAACCTGCTTAACAACGCGATCAAGTTCACTGAAACGGGGAACATCGTCGTGCGTCTGGCCCAGCGCCCGTCCGCCAACGCGACGCTGACCGAGATAAGCATCACCGACAGCGGCGCCGGCATCAAGGTGGAAGACCAGGCCAAGCTGTTCCAGGCGTTTTCGCAACTCGATTCGACCTCGACCCGGCATGCCGAAGGCGCCGGCCTGGGCCTGTACCTGTGCCAGAACCTGGCCAATGTGATCGGCGCCACCCTCTCCTTCCAAAGCGACTTCGGCAGCGGCAGCACGTTCACGCTGACTTTGCCCGCCGCGCCGTGAGCGCCCCCGTCCGCCAAATAGTGGATAAATAGTGGATAAGTAGTGGACAAATCGTCATCGTAGTTTTACCGTATTGCAGTGCACCATATTTCCTACTATAGTGAAACTGTCTCCTCCAAATCGTTCCCTGAGCGTTGGAATTGGGCCCGCGCCGCAAGGTCAGCGGGCATTTTTTTGCCGGTAAAGCATCCGGGAATTCCGGCCGGCCCGCCGCTTAAAATATCTCCCGCAGCAGCCAGCCAAGCAGCTTAAACGCGACGAGCCGCGCGCCAAACAACAAACCCAATGCGAACAGCGCATATGTACTTAAGTGATGTTCCATTCCATCACTGAAGGCTGCGGCATGGCTTGGACTACGCCGAGCGCAACAGATTGAAGCGCAGCGCCCGCCCCGGCAGGGCCGGAAAGATGCGCACCAGTTGTCGGTCGTCGAGGCGCAGGTGACGCTCGGCGATCTGCGCCAGCACGGCGCGGAAGTCGGTGCTGACCGGCAGGTCGCGGCCCTCGTGCAACTGGGCCTCGCCGACACCCTGCCAGTCGCCGTAGACCTTGCCGCCGGCGACGCCGCCGCCCAGCACCCACATCACATTGCCGTGCCCATGGTCGGTGCCGCCGTTGCCGTTTTCGCGCGCGGTGCGGCCGAATTCGGACATGACGACGATGGTAGTGTCCTCGAACAGCGGCCCCAGGCGCTGCGCCAGCACGGCCAGCCCCTGCCCCAGCGGCGCCAGGCGGTTGGCTAGCTGGCCCGTGCCGGCGCCCTGGCTGGCGTGGGTGTCCCAGCCGCCCAGCGCGACGAAGGCGAGCTGGATGTTGGCGTCGTTGCGCATCAGCGCGGCCAGCCGCGCGGCATCGTCCGGGAAGCCGTTCGGCAGCGGCGCGCCGCCGTCGGCCGCCTGCGCCTCCTGCATTCCCTGCTGCATCGACGCCCCCATCACCTCCCGATGGGCGTCCTTGCCGTCCTGATAGGCGCGGCCGAATTTCGCGTTGCCCGCGTACAGACGATCGAAGGCGCCGCCCAGGGCCGGCCGGTCGAGGATGTTGGCCCTGGTGCCGGCCGCGCCATTGGCCAGGTTCATCGCCGGCGCCGGCCCGGACAGGATGCGCGGCATGACCGGGCCTATGCTCAGCGCCCGCGTCGGCGAAGGCGCGCCGGGCAGCGCCCCGACCAGGCGGTTCATCCAGCCGTCGGCCGTGCTCTTGACGCCGGGCGTGGCCGATTCCATGTAATCCTGGGCGTCGAAGTGGGAGCGGCTCGGGTCGGGCGAGCCGCTGGCGTGGATGAAGGCGAGTTTTTTCTGCTGCCACAGCGGCTGCAGCGGCGCCAGCGCCGGGTGCAGGCCGAAGTAGCCGTCCAGGTCGAGGGCGCCGCCATCCCGGCCCGGCGCGGCCAGGCCGATGCTCGGGCGCAGGCGCGCGTAGTTCGGGTCGGCCAGCGGCGCCACCACGTTCATGCCGTCGACGGCGCCGCGCAGCATGACCACGATCAGCTTGCGCGCCGAAGGCTGGCCGTCGGCGGCGCTGGCGGCCCAGGCGCCGCGCCCGAGCGGTAGCATCAGGCCGGCCCCGGCGGCCAGGGATAGTAGGAAGTCTCTGCGCTGCATGCTGTGCTCCTTGTGCTCGCTTAACGCCGCATGATTAACGCTGCATGAAATCGGGACTGCCCAGCAGCATGGCCGCGCGCAGCCGCGGCGGGCTGTCGGCGACGGTAGCCTGGGTCCGGGGCGATATCGCGGCGCCCAGGGTGGCTTGCAGCGCGGCCGCGTCGAGGTCGCCCGCCAGCCCGTTGGCGAAGGCGATGCGCCGGCTCAGCGCGTCCGGATTCAGCCACGCCTGCTGGGTATTCTTGTAGCCGTCCGGCGTCTGGCAGCCGTACAAAGGCATGCCGAGGCGGTTCAGGGTGCCCAGCAAGGGCTTGACGTCGGCCAGCGGCACGGCGCTGGCGCGGGCCGTCGAAATGACGAACTGGTAGGGCGTCTTGAACTTGGCGCCGACGTTTTCCGGGGCCAGGAATTCGGCGCTGGCAAACAGGGTGCGCAACACCGAACGGATGTCGCCCCGGCTCGCCAGCCAGGTGGCCGCCATGCGTTCGACCAGGGCCGGCGGCGGATCGTCACGCACGAAATACTGCGCCAATTGATAACTGACGTGGTGCGCGGTGGCCGGATGCATGGCCAGCACGTCGAGCGCGTATTCGCCTTGCGCCTCGCCCCGCGCCCGCACCGGCTGCCCCAGCCACTGCTTGGCGCCGTCGTCGTGGCGGCGGGCGTCGAACTGGAAGCTCTGGTTGTCGCGCACCAGCGTCCTCGGCAGGTATGTCCAGCCGGTCAGCATGCGCGCCAGTTCGGTCACGTCCTTTTGCGTGTAGCCGCCGTCGACGCCCAGGGTATGCAACTCCATCAGCTCGCGCGCATAGTTTTCATTCAAGCCACTGGCCTTGGCCCGCGGCCCCGCCGCCGCCCCGCGCGGCTTGTAGTCGTTCGCGGTCGACAGCCAGTTGTCGAGGTAATACAGCATGGCTGGATGTTTGGCCGTCGCCCCCAGCAGCGCGCGGAAAGAGCCGAAGGCGTAGGGCCGGATGGCGTCGCGCTCGTAGCTGGCGATCAGCGCCCGGTCCAGGCCCTTGCCGGCGAAGACGTTGAAGTGGTTGAACCAAAAGTCGACCATCACTTCTTCCAGCTGGCGCGGGCTGTCGATGGCGCGGGCGATGCGCGCCTCGTCGGTCTGCAGCGCGATGCGGCTGACGACGGCGCGCCGCCTGGCCTTGCCTTCCTCGCCTTCGTCCTTGGCTTCCTTGCGCACTTCCAGGTACTCGCCCAGCACGGCGCCGGCCGGCTGCTGGACTGCGTCCAGGCCGCGCAGGCGTTCGCTCAGCGCCGCCGGCAAGGCGATGGCCTCGGGCATGAGCTGGCTGTCGATGTAGCGCTGCGCGCCCATGCGCGTGACGCGCTCGATGTCGCCCGGCGCCGGCCCGAAGGCGATGCGGTTGAGCAGGTGCGCCGACAATTGTTCCGGCGTCAAAGGCGCCGCCTGTGCCGGCAACTGCAGCAGCAGAGCCATCGTCGGCGCCAGCCAGTGGGACGGTTTCATCTGCGACTCCTCGAAATGGATGGTGCGAACAGCCTTTATACCCCTCTTTCCGGCCGGCATATTCACCATCCATGTATCGCCGGTAAGCAGATGTTACCGGCGCCCTGGTACGACCCAGGCGCTAAGTAAAGCGCATGATTTACTTATATCAATCGTTTGAGATATGTGATTAAATGCTTGCCATGACCATTACAGACGAGAACGGCAAGCCCGAACGGGGCGCCGACGACAACCGCAAACCGCGCTCCGACGGTGAGCAATCGCGCGAACGCCTGCTGCTGACGGCGATCCGCCTGTTCGCCGAGCGCGGCTTCGCCAACAGCTCGACGCGCGACATCGCCCTGGCCGCCGGCGCCAACGTGGCGGCCATCAGTTACTACTTCGGCGACAAGGCCGGCCTGTACCGGGCCTGCTTCACCGACCAATCGGCCGGCCCGGAAAAGGACATCGCCACGTTCGTGCAGCCGCATTTCACCCTGCGCCAGTCGCTGCAGGGCTTTTACGCCCAGTTGATGGCGCAGATGGGCCAGGGCGACCTGGCGCAGATGTGCATGCGCCTGTGGTTCCGTGAAATGCTGGAACCGACCGGCCTGTGGGCCGAGGAAATCGACCACGGCATCAAGCCGGTGCACCTGGCCCTGGTCGACCTGCTGGCGCGCCATCTCGGCCTCGTCGCGCCCGACGACGAGACCCACCGGCTGGCGTTTTCAATCGCCGGCCTGGGCTTGCAAGTGATGATCACGCGCGACGTGATCGAATCGATCCGGCCGCAATTGCTGGCCACACCGGAAGCCATCGTCGCATGGAGCGCGCAACTGGTCGACTACGCCGAAGCGATGGTGGACGCGCAAGGCCGCCGACTACAACAAGGAAAAGCATGAAGACAGTTCGACGCGCACTGGCGGCGCACTTGGCCCTGGCACTGGC
>DMYQ01000128.1:14004-19756 GCA_003482555.1 Janthinobacterium sp.
GGCAAGCTGGTCGACTTGAACGACTGGTGGCGGCACCAGGGCGACGCCCTGCTGGCGCGCCTGATCGAGGCGGCTGAAACGGTCAGCCCGACCCTGGCCACGGCGCGCACGCGCATCTTGCAGTCGCGCGCGCAACGGGTCGCCAGCGGCGCCGCCCTGGGGCCGACCCTGGACGCCGCGGCCAGCGTCAGCCGCATGAGCCAGCAATCCTTGCAGCCGCTCGGCACCACTTCGCAAATCGGCCTGCAGGCGGCCTGGGAAATCGACCTGTTCGGCGCCAACCGCGCCGCCCGCGACGCGGCCCAGGCCCGCCTGGACGGCGCCCAGGCCGGCTGGCACGAGGCCCGCGTCTCGGTGGCGGCCGAAGTGGCGAACCAGTATTACAGCCTGCGCGCCTGCCAGCAATTGCTGGACGTGGCGCGCCAGGACGCCGCCTCGCGCGCCGCCACTTCGCGCCTGACCGACTTGAGCGCGACGGCCGGCTTCCAGTCGCCGGCCAACGCCGCCCTGGCGCGCGCCAGCGCCGCCGAGGGTAGCGGACGGGCGCTCGAACAGCGCGCCGCCTGCGATGTCGGCGTCAAGGGCCTGGTCGCGCTGACCGCCCTGCCCGAGCCCGAACTGCGCGCGCAACTGGCGGGCGCCGCCGCCGTGCCGGCGCCGGCCCTGGCCATCAGCGCGCTGCCGGCGCAAACCCTGAGCCAGCGCCCGGACGTGTTCAGCGCCGAGCGCGAAGTGACGGCCGCCAGCGCCGAAGTGGGCGGCGCGCGGGCGCAGCGCTATCCCCGTCTGAGCCTGTCCGGCCAGGTCGGCGCCGGCAATTTCCGCTCCGACGGCAGCAGCACCACGGCCAGCACCTGGACCATCGGCCCGCTATCCGTGACCTTGCCGATATTCGACGGCGGGCGCCGCCGCGCCAACGTCGACGCCGCCGCCGCGCGCTACGACGAAGCCGTCGTCAAGTACCGCGCCAGCGTGCGCCAGGCGGTGCGCGAAATGGAAGAGGCGCTGGTCCAGCTGGACAGCGCCGGCCGGCGCAGCGGCCAGGCCCGCGTCGCCCTGGACGGCTACAACACGTCCTTCGCGGCCACCGAAGACCGTTACAAGAACGGTCTGGCCAGCCTGATCGAACTGGAAGAGTCGCGCCGCACCCGCCTGGCCGCCGAGAACACGGTGGTGAACCTGGAGCGCGAACGCAGCGGCGCCTGGATCGCCCTGTACCGCGCCGCCGGCGGCGGCTGGACCGCCCCCGCCAGCGCCCCGAATTGAACTTTGCCGAATTTTTCCGGATATGACAATGAAAAACCTGACACTGACACCGATGACCGTAACGCTGGCCGCCGCCTTCGCCCTGACCGGCATCGCCTTCGCGCTGGCGGCACCCGCCTCGCGCGCGGACGATGACAAGAAGGCCGAGGCGCCCAAGCCGGCCCTGACCGTCACCAGCGCCGCGCCGCAAAGCTCGCGCCTGCCCATCCTGCTGGCCGCCAACGGCAACGTCGCCGCCTGGCAGGAAGCCGTCATCGGTAGCGAGTCGAGCGGCCTGCGCCTGACCGAGGTGCGCGTCAACGTAGGCGACGTGGTGCGCGCCGGCCAGGTGCTGGCCGTGTTCTCGGCCGACGCCGTCAACGCCGACGTGGCGCAAGCCCGCGCCGCCGTGCTGGAAGCCCAGGCCAACGCGGCCGAGGCCGGCGCCAACGCGGCCCGCGCCCGTTCGCTGCAAACGACGGGCGCCCTGAGCGCCCAGCAGATCAGCCAATACCTGACGGCCGAGCAGACCGCCAACGCCCGCATCGCCTCGGCCAAGGCGGCCCTGGCGACCCAGCAGCTGCGCCTGAAATACACCCAGGTGGTGGCGCCGGACGGCGGCGTCATCTCCAGCCGCAGCGCCACCGTCGGCTCGGTGCTGGGCAGCGGCACGGAATTGTTCCGCATGATCCGCCAGGGCCGCCTGGAATGGCGCGCCGAAGTGACGGCGTCCGAATTGCTGAATCTGAAAACCGGCACCTCGGTGCTGGTCAAGGCCGCCAACGGCGCCACCCTGACCGGCAAGGTGCGCATGATCGCGCCCACCGTCGATCCGCAGACCCGCTCGGCGCTGGTGTATGTCGACCTGCCAGCGGGCGGCGCCGGTAATGCGCCGTTCAAGGCCGGCATGTACGCCAGCGGCCAGTTCGCGCTGGGCGCCTCGGAAGCGATGACGGTGCCGCAGCAAGCCATCGTCGTGCGCGACGGCTTCAGCTATGTGTTTCGCCTGAACCCGAACTCGCACGTCAGCCAGATCAAGGTGCACAGCGGGCGCCGCCTGGCCGAGCGCATCGAGGTGCTGGACGGGATCCGCGCCGACACCGTGATCGTCACCAGCGGCGCCGGTTTCCTCAACGACGGCGACCTGGTGCGCAACGTGGCGGCCAGCGCCCCCGTGGCGGACCCCGCCGTGGCAAGCGCGCGCGCGCCGGCCGCCAAATAAGGAGCGGCCGTGAACTTTTCCTCCCTCTCGATCAAGAACCCGATCCCGGCGATCATGCTGTTCGCGCTGCTGACCCTGGCCGGCCTGCTGGCCTACCGCGCCAGCCCGGTGCAGGATTTTCCCGATATCGAACTGCCCATCGTCACCGTCACCGCGGCCCTGTCCGGCGCCGCCCCGGCCCAGCTGGAAACGGAAGTGGCGCGCAAGATCGAAGATTCGGTCGCCACTTTGCAGGGCGTCAAAAACATCTACACCAAGGTGCTCGACGGCAGCGTCACCGTGACCGTCGAATTCATCCTTGAAAAGCCGATCGCCGAAGCCGTCAACGACGTGCGCGACGCCGTCGCCCGCGTCAAGGCCGACCTGCCGGCCGAGCTGCGCGACCCCAGCGTGACCAAGGCGTCCACGGCCGGGCGCGTGATCCTGGCCTTCACGGCCACCGCCAAACCCGGCATCGACAATCCCCTCGACACCCAGGAATTGAGCTGGTTCGTCGACAACGCCGTCGCCAAGCGCCTGCTGTCGGTGCCCGGCGTGGGCGCGGTGAACCGGGTCGGCGGCGTCGCGCGCGAGATCCGCGTCGAACTCGACGACGTCCGCATGGCGGCGCTGAAGGTGTCGGCGCTGGATGTCTCGCGCCAGCTGCGCCTGGTGCAAAAAGAGGCGCCGGGCGGACGCGGCGACGTCAGCGGCGCCGAGCAATCGGTGCGCACCATCGCCACCGTGCACACGGCCGCCGAACTGGCCCAGGTCGACATTCCCCTGCCGGACGGGCGCCACGTGCGCCTGGCCGATGTCGCCAAGGTCATCGACACGGTGGCCGAACCGCGCTCCGTGGCGGAACTGGACGGCAAGCGCGTGGTCGGCTTCGAAGTCTTCCGCACCAAGGGCGCCAGCGAAGTGGAAGTGGCGCGCGGCACCCGCGCCGCCGTCGCCGAACTGCAAAAGGCCAATCCCAACATCGTGCTCACGCAAGCGATCGACAACGCCTTCCCGGTCGAGGAAAATTTCACCGGCTCGATGGAACTGCTGTACGAGGGCGCGCTGCTGGCCGTGCTGGTGGTGTGGTGGTTCTTGCGCGACTGGCGCGCCACGCTGGTGGCGGCGGCGGCGCTGCCGCTGTCGGTGATGCCGGCCTTCCTCGGCCTGTATTTGTTCGGCTACACCCTCAACACGGTGACCCTGCTGTCGCTGGCCCTGGTGGTGGGCGTGCTGGTCGACGACGCCATCGTCGAAATCGAAAACATCTCGCGCCATCTGCGCATGGGCAAGACGCCGATGCAGGCGGCCATGGAGGCGGCCGACGAAATCGGCATGGCGGTGATCGCCACCACCTTCGCCCTGGTCGCCGTGTTCCTGCCGACCGCCTTCATGGGCGGCGTGCCGGGCCTGTTCTTCAAGCAGTTCGGCTGGACCGCCGTGCTGGCCGTGCTGGCCTCGCTGGTGGTGGCGCGCCTGCTCACGCCGATGATGGCGGCCTACCTGCTCAAGCCAATGAAACACGAGAAAGAAAAGGACAACTGGCTGATGCGGCGCTACATCACCTTGATGCGCTGGTGCCTGACGCACCGCCTGGTCACGGCGATCGCCTCGGGTCTCTTCTTCGCCGGCTCGATCGCGCTGGTGCCGCACCTGCCGACCGGCTTCGTGCCGGCCGCCGACCGCTCGCAGACGCAGATCAACCTGGAGCTGCCGCCCGGCTCGACCCTGGCGGAAACCCGGGTCGTGGCCGAGCGCGCGCGCCTGGCCGCGATGCAGGTGACCGGCATCAAGGGCGTGTTCAGCTCCATCGGCGGCGGTTCCGCCGGCGACGCCTTCGCGCCCGGCGCGGCGGCCGAGGCGCGCCGCGCCGTGCTGACCCTGACCACCGTGCACCGCACCGAGCGCAAGGAATCGATGGCGGAACTGGAAGCGAAGATCCGGCACGCGCTCGACGTCATTCCCGGCGCCCGTTTCACCGTCGGCCCGCCCGACAGCGGCGTCAAGATGCAGCTGGTGCTGCGCAGCGAAGACCCGATCGCCCTGACCGAGGCGGCGCAAAAGGTGGAGCGCGAATTGCGCGGCTTGAAGGGCATCGGCAACGTCAGTTCCAGCGCCTCGCTGGTGCGCCCGGAAATCATCGTGCGGCCCGACTTCGCGCGCGCCGCCGACCTCGGCGTGACGGCCGCCGCCATCGGCGAGACGGTGCGCGTGGCCACGGCCGGCGACTACGACACCGACTTGACCAAGTTGAATCTGCCGGAGCGCCAGGTGCCGATCCGCGTCAAGCTGCCCGACGCCGTGCGCGCCGACCTGGCCGCCATCGGGCGCCTGACCGTGCCCGGCAAGAACGGCCCGGTGCGCCTGGAAAATGTGGCCAGCGTGACGATGGAAAGCGGCCCGGCGCAGATCGCGCGTCTGAACCGCAGCCGCAACGTCACCCTGGACGTGGAGCTGGGCGGGCGCTCGCTGGGCGAAGTCAACGCCGAGGCGCGCGCCCTGCCGTCGATGCAAAACCTGCCGCCGGCCGTGAAGATCGCCGAACTGGGCGACGCCCAGGAAATGGTGGCGCTGTTCGCCAGCTTCGGCCTGGCGATGCTGATCGGGGTGCTGTGCATCTATTGCGTGCTGGTGCTGCTGTTCCGCGACTTCATGCAGCCGATGACGATTCTGGCGGCGCTGCCGCTGTCGATAGGGGGCGCCTTCGTGGCCCTCTTGATCACCGGGCGGGCGTTGTCGATGCCGTCGATGATAGGCTTGATCATGCTGATGGGGATCGTCACGAAGAACTCCATCCTGCTGGTCGACTACGCGATCCTGGCGCGCCAGTCCGGCATGAACCGCTTCGACGCGCTGGTCGACGCCTGCCACAAGCGCAGCCGGCCGATCCTGATGACGACCATCGCCATGGGCGCCGGCATGATGCCGCTGGCCCTGGGCTGGGGCGCCGATCCGAGCTTCCGTTCGCCGATGGCGATCACGGTGATCGGCGGCTTGATCACGTCCACCCTGCTGAGCCTTTTGGTGGTGCCGGCCGTGTTCACCTATGTCGACGACCTGGAGCATCTGCTGGGACGCCTGGCGCACAAGCTGCGCCGCCACAAGCACGAGGACGAGGCCGAGGCCGCCGTCGTCAGCCTGAAAAAGCACGCCTGAGCGAAAGCCGCATCTTGCCGCCGAATCCAGGCTAGATTCGGCGGCGAGAAGCGACGGGATTCCGTCTCGGATTCCGCCTCGCCGCGTCGCCATGTAAACCTGCCAATTTGGGCCACTTCCCCGGCCCATATCCCTGCCCTCACCTTGCGC
>DMYQ01000122.1:0-325 GCA_003482555.1 Janthinobacterium sp.
GATGCTGCTCGACGTGGGCGGCACCATGGACGACCATATCGAGCGCACCGAGGAACTGTTTTCGGCCGCCAAGACGGAATTCAAGAACATGGAATTCTTTTATTTCCACAACTGCGTCTACGATTACCTGTGGAAGAATAACCGGCGCCGCAACGCCGAGCGCTTCCCCACCTGGGATATCTTGCGCAAGTATCCGGCGGACACCAAGCTGATCTTTGTCGGCGACGCCACCATGAGCCCCTATGAAATCCTGCAAGCGGGCGGCTCGGTCGAATACAACAATGAAGAGGCCGGCTCGGCCTGGCTGGCCCGCTTCACCACCGCC
>DMYQ01000122.1:508-6227 GCA_003482555.1 Janthinobacterium sp.
GGGCATGCGCCTGCTCAGCAAATAATCGTTTTCAGCGGGCGGTTTCCATCCGCCGCCCGCTTTCCGCGCACGCGGCTCGATGTTGTCAATCGACAAACTATCGTATCGTGCGCGCCTCCCCTTCAAGTAGAATCGGCATCGCACTGCACAAAGCAGCGGCGCGCCCCCGCGCGTGGGCCGCGCGCCCCTGTCAGCCATTTATTTACGTTGGAGTGTACATGCAAAGTATTTTATCGATCGCCGCCGACCTGTCCTGGCCCTTCGCCATCGCACTGGCCTGGGTGGTGGGCGAGTTCGGTCACCGCTGGACGGGCTTGCCGCGCATTACCTTTTATGGCGTGGTCGGCTTCGTGCTGGCCCAGACCCAGGTCGGCGTGTTGCCGCACATGGGCGGCGGCCCCATCCTGCTGCTGGCCGACGTCGCCTTCGGCCTGATCCTGTTCGAACTCGGTTACCGCATCAATCTGCGCTGGTTGTCGAACAATCCCTGGATCGCCGTGGCCGGCCTGGTCGAGTCGATTTGCACCTTTGCCGTCGTCTATGTCATCGCCGGCGAATTCGACGTCAAGCCCGTCACCGCCATGCTGCTCGCTTCGCTGTCCATGTCGACCTCGCCGGCCACGGTGATGCGCGTCATCAACGAAGAGCGCAGCTCCGGCCAGGTCAGCGAACGGGTCGCCCATCTCTCGGCCTTGAATTGCGTGCTGGCCGTGTTCACCTTCAACGTCATCGTCGGCTTCAGCGACTTTCGCCGTTCCGGCGACTTGCTCGACGCCGCCACCAGCAGCTTCACCGTGCTGCTGGCCTCGGCCGCCGTCGGCATCCTGTTCGGCGTCGTCGTGCCCGCCATGTTGCGCAAACTGGGCAACATGAGCCAGGACGCCACGGTCGCCTTCGCGCTGTCGGTGATACTGCTGGTGGCCGTCACCTACACCACCCGCCTGTCGCCGCTGCTGGCCACGCTCACCTTCGGCCTGGTGGCGCGCCACCGCCGCATCGCCTTCAGCCAGGCGCAGCGCAACTTCGGCGCCCTCGGCGAACTGCTGACCGTGCTGCTCTTCGTCTTCGCCGCCTCGACCCTGGCCTGGCCGCAAGTGGTGGCCGGCGCCGGCCTGGCCCTGGCCATGATCGTGGGACGCGGCATTACCAAGATCGTCAGCGTCAGCGCGTTTTCCCACGTCAGCGGCATTTCCTGGCGCAAGGGGGTCTTGACGGGCCTGGCGTTGACGCCGGGCTCGGTGTCCGTGGTATTGCTGCTCGAACACGCGCGGCACAGCGGCGTCGACTTCGCCAACGAGCTGGGCGCGCTGGCCGCCTTCATCCTGATCCTGGAATTGCTGGGCCCCATCATCATCCAGCGCGCCCTGATCTGGGCCAAGGAAACCCACAACGAACCGGAGCGCTAATATGCCGCTAGAACCGTTTAGCCAGTCGGCCGCGCTGACCTTTGGCGTCGAACTCGAATTGCAACTTGTCAATCTGTCGGATTTCGACTTGACGCCGGCCAGCCCGGACTTGCTGCATTTGCTCGACAAAAAACCCTTCCCCGGCAATGTGACGCCGGAAATCACCGAGTCCATGATTGAAATCAACTCGACCGTGCACACCGGCCACGCGCCCCTGCTGGCGCAGTTGCAGGAAATCCGCGACACCCTGGTGCAAGCGGGCGACAAGCTCAACATCGGCATTTGCGGCGGCGGCACCCACCCCTTCCAGCAGTGGTCTTCGCAAAAGATCTTCGCCAAGCCCCGCTTCCAGGAAATTTCCGAGTTGTACGGTTATCTGGCCAAGCAATTCACGATCTTTGGCCAGCACGTGCACATCGGTTGCGCCTCCGGCGACGATGCCATGTTCTTGCTGCATTCCCTGAACCGCTATATTCCCCATTTTATCGCCCTGTCGGCGTCCTCGCCCTTCGTCCAGGGCGGCGACACCCTGTTCGATTCGGCCCGCCTCAATTCCGTGTTCGCCTTCCCCATGAGCGGACGGGCGCCCTTCACCCTGAGCTGGGACGAGTTTTCCAAGCAGTATTTCGCGAAGATGGAAAAGACCGGCATCATCAAGAGCATGAAGGATTTTTACTGGGATATCCGGCCCAAGCCGGAATTCGGCACCATCGAATTGCGCGTCTGCGACACCCCGCTGACGGTGGAGCGGGCGGCCGCGCTGGCGGCCTACCTGCAAGCGCTGTGCCGCCACCTGCTGGAACGGCGCGAAGCCCCGCCGGCCGAGGACGACTACCTGGTATATAACTACAACCGCTTCCAGGCTTGCCGTTTCGGCCTGGACGGCGCCATCACGCACCCGAAAACCTATGAAACGATGTCGCTGCGGGAAGACATCATCACCACCCTGCGCAAGATGGAGCCGCACGGCGAGGCGCTCGGCAGCGGCGCCGGCTTGAAGCACCTGTCCGAGGTCGCCAAGCAGTGGAGCGACGCCCAGTTTTTGCGCACGCAATACCAGCGCCAGGGCAGCGCCGAAGGCATGGTCGACGCGGCGATCCGCAGCTTCCGCGGCGAAGCGATGAATTTTTAAGCGACGCGCCAGGTTCGCCGTGAGCCAGGACCTTGCTTTCCACAGCAGGGGTCGCTCTCATTGCCCCTCGCTTAAAACCGGGTTTCGCGGGCCGCGCGCAGGAAAGTGTCGAGTATCGGCGTGCAGTCGAGCAGCTCGACCCCGCCCGCCGAGTGGAATTCCGGATGCCACTGCAAGCCGACGACGAAATGGGCGCGATTGTAGCGGATCGCCTCGACAATATTGTCCGACTGCGACACGGCCTCGATCGTGATGTCGCGCCCCAGATCCTTGACGGCCTGGTGGTGGATGGAATTGACCAATCCTTCCGCGAGCTTCGGAAACAGCGGCGCCAGGGTCGAACCTTTCGGGAAGACGATCGCGTGGCGGTGGCTGTCGTACTTGCTGTTGACGTGCTCCTGCGCCGTCGGCACATCGGTGGCGATATCCTGGTACAGGGTGCCGCCGAAGCCCACGTTAATCAACTGGCAACCGCGGCAAATGCCCAGCACCGGCTTGCCGGCGTCGACGAATTCGTGCAGCAGCTCCAGCTCGTACAGATCGCGGGCGCGGTCGCCGCTCCACTCCGGCCGCGTGGCCGCCTCGGAATAGGTTTGCGGCGACACGTCTGCGCCGCCCTGCAACACCAGGCCGTCCAGGTGGCGCGCGTAATGGCGCAGGGTGATGTTACTGGGGTGCAAAATCCCGCCCGTGTTGACGGTCGGGATCATGAACACCAGCACGTCGCGCGACATCACCCACTGCGCGATCGATTCTTCCAGATATTGCAGGTTCTTGCTGCGCAGCCCAGTCGAGCCCGGCTCCGGATGGAAAATCCGCGCCGACACGCCGATGCGCAGGGTGCGGCGCATGAAATCGCGCCCGGCCTTGTCGCGTATGGCCCGGTAGCGCGCCATGACGACGCGCCAGGCCAGCGCGAACGGCGTGTCGTTTTCCTTCAGATAACGGGGCGCCGCATCGTCGCCGCGGCGGTCGGGCACGCGCTCGGCGTGGGTGCCGATGCCGGACTCCTGTCCGGACTTGGACCTGGACTCGGGTTCGGACTTGGTGGGCGCGGCCGCGTCGCTGGCGGGCGCGGCCGGATTGGGGGGATCGAAATCTGGCATGGGTTTTATTCTTGCTGAAAACTATGACGTCTTCAATATAAACCCGGGGCCGAGTGCGCACAATTCGATTTTGTAACAAAAGTACAAGAGCGCAACGCCCGCGGGCGTCAAGCGCTTGCCAATTTATACAATTCGTTTACACCGCCGTGCCGCCTTTTTAGGCCATCTTTATACGCGAAGGGCTAATCTTGAATGCATCTGAACGACAGGTGCTCCCATGGAAGCGAATTCACTTGGCCAGCAGCCAGGCCGTTCACGCCAGCGCCACGCGCGCCGGCCGACCTTCCTCATGCACATCACCGTCGACACGGCCCGCGTCACCGACTTGCGCACCCTGGTCGTGAACACTTGCGGCGGCATGCTGTCGTTCATGCGCATCGAGCCGGTCGACCATGCCGAGCGCATGAAAGTATGGTTGTGCGTGGCCGAACCGGCCCTGCGCCTGACCATGGACGCCGTGATGCGCCTGCTTCCAGCGGGGGGATGGGATGCGAAGGGGACTTGCCCCTTCGCCTAGGATTTAACTCATAGCGGCAGCAGCAGGCGGTAGCCGACCGCCGTCTCGGTCAGCAGGTAGACCGGCTGGGTCGGATCGTTTTCCAGCTTCTGGCGCAGATGGCCCATGTAGATGCGCAGGTAGTGGCCGCTCTCCGAATGCGACGGCCCCCACACTTCGCGCAGCAGTTGCGGGTTGGTGACGACCCGCCCGGCGTTCGTCACCAGCACCGACAGCAGGCGGAATTCCGTCGGCGTCAAATGCACCATCTGGCCGGCCCGCGTCACCATGCGCGCCTTCAAGTCGGCCGTGACGTCGCCGAAGCGGATCACGCCATCGACGCTGGCGCCCGGCTGGCGCTGGCGCCGCAGGGTGGCGCGCACGCGCGCCAGCAGCTCGCCCACGCCGAAAGGCTTGGTCAGATAATCGTCGGCGCCAGCGTCCAGCGCGGCGATCTTGTCGCGCTCGTCGACCCGGGCCGAGAGCACGATGATGGGCACGCTCGACCAGGCGCGGATGTCGGTGATGAAGTCGATACCGTCGCCGTCCGGCAAGCCGAGGTCGAGCACGATCAGGTCGGGACGCCGGGTGCCGGCGTCGATCAGGCCGCGCTGCATGGTGGCCGACTCGAAAATCTGCCAGCCCTCCTCTTCCAGCGCGGAGCGCACGAAGCGCCGGATTTGCGGTTCATCCTCGACCAGCAAGGCGGTGGCGGGTGCTTCGTTCATGACGGGGTATCCTTGTTTGCTAAGTCGGCGTCGTCCAGCTCGGGCATCGCGGGCGGCGTTCCCAGCGGCAGGGTGAAGACCAGGGCGGCGCCGTGCAGCGGCGACTGGCCGGCGCGGATCTTGCCGCCGTGCGCTTCGACGATGGCGCGGCAGATCGCCAGCCCCAGGCCGACGCCCGGCTTGGCCGATTCGCGTTCGCCGCGCGTGAATTTTTCAAAGATGGCTTCTTCGCGCCCGGGCGGCAGGCCGGGGCCGTCGTCGTACACCATCACCTGCAAAAACTGGCCGCTCAATTCGGCGGCGACGACGATGCGGCTGCCCGCCGGCGTGTACTTGGCGGCGTTTTCCAGCAGATTGCACAGCACCCGTTCGATCAGCACGGCGTCGTAGCGCACCAGCGGCAAGTCGGGCGCGAGCCGGGTTTCGAGCCTGTGCGCCAGCAGTTGCGCTCGGCTGGCGCGCAGCGCGCTGCCGACCACCTCTTCCAGCGCCTGCCACTGCAGGTTCAGGCGCACATGGCCGCTTTCGATGCGCGCCATGTCGAGCAGGTTCGCCACCAGGGCGCTCATGCGCAGGGTTTCTTCCTGCAGCGACCTGGCCATCTCGAGCTGCGCCGGCGCCAGCGGCGGCTTCGACATGGCCAGCGATTCGGACAGGCCGACCAGCGAGGTCAGGGGCGTGCGCAAGTCATGCGACAGGGCCGCCAGCAGCGAATTGCGCAAGCGCTCGGACTCCATCTGCACCAGGGCGCCCTGCGCCACGTCGATGTAGTGGACGCGTTCGAGCGCGATGGCGGCCAGCGCGGCGAAGGTGTCGAGGTGCTGGCGCTGTTCCGGCACCAGCAGCCAGCG
>DMYQ01000122.1:6353-8354 GCA_003482555.1 Janthinobacterium sp.
GACGCCGGCAGGGTGTCGGTGCCGATGCCGGCCGCCTCGGCGTGGTCGAAGGCCCACTGGGCGATGCCGAGATCGAGCGCGCCCGTGTTTTGCCGGGCGCCTTCCGCCACCAGCGGCGCCAGTTGCAAACGGCCGTCGTCGTCCGGCACCAGCAGGGTGGCCCTGGCCTGGAAGGCGCGCTGGATGAAGCTGCGCGTGATCTCGAAAATCTGTTCGGTCAGCAGCACGCCGGACAGCTCGCGGGCGAATTCGTACAGGGCGCGCGCGCGCGCCTCGCGGTGCGCCGCCACGCGCGCCTGGAAGCGCAGGTCGGCCGTCAGGTGGCCGGTGATCAGGCCCACCACCAGCATCACGGCGAAGGTGATCACGTACTGGAAATCGGAGACGGCGAAGGAAAAGCGCGGCGGCACGAAGACGAAGTCGAAGGCGGCCACGCTGACGAAGGTGGCCAGCACAGAGGCGCCGCGGCCGAAGCGCACGGCCACCAGCACCACCGTCAGCAGGAACAGCATGGCGATGTTGGCCAGGTCCAGGTAGGGGAGCAGCGGCGCGAGCAGCAGCGCCGTCAGCACGCTGGCGCCGGCCGCGAACAGGTAGCGCCAGCGCCGCGCGCCGCGCTTGTCCGCGTCGCCATCGCCGGTATCGGCGGCGCTTGCGGCGCGCGCCTTTTCCGGCGCCGCCTCGCCGGCCGCCTGGCCGATCTCGATCAGGTCGACGTCGGGCGCCAGTTGCGCGATGCGCCTGGCGTGCGCCGTGCGCCAGGGCCAGCTTGGATGGCCGCGGGCGACGATCAGCTTGGAGATATTGTTGGCGCGGGCGTAGGCGACGATGGCGGCGGCGATGTCGTTGCCCGGCACCACGGCCGTGCGTGCGCCCAGGTCTTGCGCCAGCTTCAGGGTCTTCAGGATGCGCTCGCGCTGCGGCGACGGCAGGCGCTGCAACTGCGGCGTTTCGATGTAGATGGCGTGCCACTCGGCGTTGAGCTGGCTGGCCAGGCGCGCCGTGCTGCGGATCACGTGCTCGTTGCCGGGGCGGGGGCCGACGCAGGCCAGCAGCGCGGCGCCCGTCTTCCAGATCGGATTGATCGATTTTTCGACGCGGTAAGCTTGCACGTCGTCTTGCACGCGGTCGGCCGTGCGGCGCAGCGCCAGTTCGCGCAGCGCGATCAGATTGCCCTTGCGGAAAAAATTCTGCGACGCCCGCTCGGCCTGCTGCGGCTGGTAGACCTTGCCCAGCTTCAAGCGTTTCAGCAATTCGTCGGCCGGCAGATCGACCAGCACCACTTCGTCGGCGCGGTCGAACACCGTGTCCGGCAAGGTCTCGGCCACGCGCACGCCGGTGATGCCGCCGACCACGTCGTTGAGGCTTTCCAGGTGCTGCACATTGACCGTGGTGAGCACGTCGATGCCCGCTTCCAGCAACTCTTCGACGTCTTGCCAGCGTTTAGGGTGGCGCGAGCCGGGCGCGTTCGAGTGGGCCAGTTCGTCCATCAGGATCAGCGGCGGGCGCGCCAGCAGGGCCGCGTCCAGATCGAATTCGCTCAGGGTCTTGCCACGGTAATCGATGGCTTTCAGGGGCAGCAGCGGCAAACCGTCGAGCAGCGCGGCGGTGTCCAGGCGGCCATGGGTCTCGATCACGCCGATCAGCAAGGACTGGCCGTCGGCCTGCAATTTGCGGGCCGCCGCCAGCATGGCGTAAGTCTTGCCGACGCCGGCGGAAGCGCCGAAATAAATCCGCAGCTTGCCGCGCGTAGCCTTCTGTTCCTGCGCCTGCACCCGCGCCAGCAGGGCGTCGGGATCGGGGCGTTGGCTGTCGTTGGGAACCATGCTTGCCTTGTGTTGGATATTGATGCCCGGCCGGGGCTGGCCCCGGCCTGAGTGCATCTTACTTGTGTGCGGCGTCCAGCGCCAGATTGAGCGCCAGCACGTTCACGCGCGGCTCGCCGAAAAAGCCGAAATACTGCTCCTTGCGGTTCGCGCTGACGATATTTTGCACCTCTTC
>DMYQ01000020.1:0-4535 GCA_003482555.1 Janthinobacterium sp.
AACTGCAATCCGGAAACCGTGTCGACCGACTACGACACGTCCGACCGCCTGTACTTCGAATCGCTGACCCTGGAAGACGTGCTGGAAATCGTCGCCATTGAAAAACCGGTGGGCGTCATCGTCCAGTACGGCGGTCAGACGCCTTTGAAGCTGGCGCTGGACCTGGAAGCGAACGGCGTGCCCATCATCGGCACCACGCCCGACATGATCGACGCCGCCGAAGACCGCGAGCGTTTCCAGCAAATGCTGCACAAGCTGGGCTTGCGCCAGCCGCCCAACCGCACCGCCCGCACCGAGGCCGACGCCTTGCTGCTGGCGCAGGAAATCGGCTATCCGCTGGTGGTGCGCCCATCCTACGTGCTGGGCGGCCGGGCCATGGAAATCGTCCACGAACAGCGCGACCTGGAACGCTATATGCGTGAAGCGGTCAAGGTGTCGCACGATTCGCCGGTGTTGCTGGACCGCTTCTTGAACGACGCCATCGAAGTCGACGTCGATTGCATCTCCGACGGCGAAACCACCTTCATCGGCGGCGTCATGGAGCATATCGAACAGGCTGGCGTCCACTCCGGCGACTCGGCTTGCTCGCTGCCGCCATATTCCCTGGCGCAAGACACGATTGCCGAACTGAAACGCCAGACTTCCCTGATGGCCAAGGGCTTGAACGTGGTCGGCCTGATGAACGTGCAATTCGCCATCCAGCGTCAGGAAATCGATGGCCGGATGCAAGACGTCGTCTTCGTGCTGGAAGTCAATCCGCGCGCTTCGCGCACCGTGCCTTTCGTTTCCAAAGCCACCGGCTTGCAACTGGCCAAGATCGCGGCCCGCTGCATGGTCGGGCAGTCGCTCGCTTCCCAGGGCATCACCGAGGAAGTTGTGCCGCCTTACTATAGCGTCAAGGAAGCCGTCTTCCCCTTCGTCAAGTTCCCTGGCGTGGACACCATCCTCGGCCCGGAAATGAAATCGACCGGTGAAGTGATGGGCGTGGGCATGACCTTCGGCGAAGCCTTCGTCAAGTCGCAACTGGGCGCGGGCGTCAACCTGCCCAAGTCGGGCAAGGTTTTCCTCAGCGTCAAGGTGTCGGACAAGCCGCGCGCCGTGGCCGTGGCCCGCAACCTGGTGGAAATCGGCTTCACGCTGTGCGCCACCAAGGGCACGGCGGCCGTGATTTCCGCCGCCGGCATCCCGGTGACGGTGGTCAACAAGGTGATCGAAGGCCGTCCGCACGTGGTCGACATGATCAAGAACCATGAAATCGTTCTGGTCGTCAACACGGTGGAAGAAAAGCGCAGCGCCATCATCGATTCGCGGGCCATCCGCACTTCGGCCCTGGCCGCGCGCGTGACCACCTACACCACCATCGCCGGCGCCGAAGCGGCAGTGGAAGGCATCCGCCATCTGGACGAGATGCGCGTCTACGATTTACAAGGTCTGCATAAAACCTTACACTAAGCTTTTTGCGGCACCCTTGACCACAGAGCCCGCGCGGCAGCATCGCGCGGCCTCTGTGGTTTTCACTTGGCAGTCCGGTTCCACCGGTAACACTTTGCAGATAGAAAACATGACCTCAGTCCCCCTTACCAAATACGGCGCGGAACTCTTGAAAGAAGAGTTGCATCAATTGAAGACCAAGGAACGCCGCAGCGTGATCGCCGCCATTTCCGAAGCCCGTTCCCACGGCGACCTGTCGGAAAACGCCGAGTATGACGCCGCCAAGGAGCGCCAGGCCTTCGTCGAAGGCCGCATCGCCGAGCTGGAAGGCAAGCTGGGCGCCGCCCAAATCATCGATCCCACCACGCTTGACGCCGAAGGCCGCGTCGTCTTCGCTTCCACCGTCAACCTGGAAGACCTGGAAATGGGCACCAAGGTGACTTACCAGATCGTCGGCCTGGATGAAGCCGACCTGAAATTGAACAAAGTGTCGGTGACCTCGCCGATCGCCCGCGCCCTGATCGGCAAATATGCCGGCGACGTGGTCGAAGTGCAGGCGCCGTCCGGCCCGCGCGAATACGAAATTCTGGAAGTGCTGTACATCTGATGTTGCTCATGCGCGCGCGCTGGCTGGTGGCCACCCTGTGGGCCGGCAGCCTGTGGACGGTGGGCTACCTGGTGGCGCCGACCCTGTTCGCGACCCTCTCCGACCGGGTGCTGGCCGGCACGGTGGCGGCCAGCATGTTCCGCAGCGAAGCCTGGCTGTCGATCGCCTGCGCGCTGCTGATGCTGGCGCTGCTGCAGGGCGCAAGCATCGAGGCGGGGCGGCGCCGCGGCCTGTGCTGGATCGCCACGGCGATGCTGGCCTGCACCCTGGTGATCCACCTCGGCCTGCAACCCATGATGGCGGCGCTGCGCGAGACGGCCGGCGCGGCGGGCGTGCTGGAGTCGGCGGCGCGGGCGCGTTTCGGCATGCTGCATGGCGTATCGAGTGTGTTTTATTTACTACAAAGCGTACTGGCCGGACTGTTGATCGTCAGGCTGTAGCGGAGAATGACGTGAAAAGGGACGGGGACATGCCGGGGCATGACTCCGTTCCCGGGCGACGCCGGCCGGAAGCCGGTGGCGTCGCGGTGATTACTTGCTGCCCAGCGCGCTTTTCTTGACGCTTTTTTGACGCGGCTTGGCGCGCTTGATGGAACCGCCCTCGGTGACGCGCTCGTTACCCTTGATCATGACCTTGGTGACGGACGGGCGCTTGGTGCCGCTGGCGCTGGCTTTGACGATCGTGACTTCGCGCATGCCCTTGCCGGTGGTCACGCTGCGTTCCTTGATAACTTCTTTTTTCGGACGGTAAATTACCAGCAGCTTGCCAATATGTTGAACCGGCGCGGCGCGAAGATCGCCGCAAATCGTCTCGTACATCCCAACGCGGGCTTCGCGGTCGTCGCCGAATACGCGGACCTTGATAAGACCGTGTGAATCCAGGCCCAGATCGATTTCTTTGAGTACGGCAGGTGTCAAGCCCGCTTCGCCAACGATGACGATAGGCTTCAGCGCGTGTGCTTCGGCGCGCAGCGCGCTGCGCTCTACGGGTGTAAGTTTTAGCATAATAATTTTTAGTAGTTCCCTTAAAAGCAGTATTCTACGCGAATGGCAAAGAAGAAATTAAACAAAAACTGGTTGCACGACCACATAAATGATCCATATGTGAAGTTGGCGCAGAAAGAGGGCTATCGTGCCCGGGCGGCGTACAAGCTGAAGGAAATCGACGAAGACGAAAAACTCATCAAGCCGGGCCAGGTCATTGTCGACCTCGGTTGCACTCCGGGCAGCTGGGCCCAGTACACGCGGCGCAAGCTGGCCGGCAAGGACGGCGGCGGCATCGACGGCTTGATCATCGGCCTCGACATGCTGCCGATGGAGCCGATCGCCGACGTCACCTTCATCCAGGGCGACTTCCGCGAGGGGCGCGTGCTGCGCCAGCTGGAAACGGTGTTGCAGGGACGCAAAGCCGACCTGGTCTTGTCGGACATGGCGCCGAATCTGTCGGGCATCGCCTCGGCCGACGCGGCGCGCATGGAACATTTGATCGATCTGGCCGTCGAATTTTCGCAATTGCACCTGAAAACCTCGGGCGTGCTGCTGGTGAAATGCTTCAACGGCACCGGTTACAGCCAGATCGTGGAGAAATTCCGCACCGAATTCAAGGTCGTGTCGCAGAAAAAACCCAAGGCCAGCCGCGACAAGTCTTCGGAAATCTTCCTGATGGGGCGGGGATTGAAGAATCCTGTAGAAAATAAGGCAATAGATCGCGATTCCGCCCTTGATATTCAGGAGCAGTAGCCGCACATCAAGCAGGGAGGGGTAAAAGCATGCGGGCGTGGCGTGACCTTGGTACGCCACGCATGAGTCGCCAGCCCGTACTTTCCCCCGTGCGCGCCGCATTTTTGCGCGCACGGATCGGCAGGCTTTGGCACTGCCTGCTTATTGCGAGTAAAATCGTGTTTCTAGCTATAGGAAAAAGATGCGCACCGCATCCAAGGAGTTTTCGTGAATAACATGTTTTCCAAATCTGCCATCTGGGTCGTCGTTGCCCTGCTTCTGTTCATGCTGTTCAAGCAATTCGACGGTCACAGTGTTGCGGGCGGCACCAAGGCCATCGCTTATTCCGATTTGCTGGATGAAGTCAAAGCCAAGCGCGTCAAGGATGTCGTCATCGAAGGCGCGACCATCACGGCCACGCGCGCCGACGACAGCAAGGTACGCACCACGGCCACCGGCCTCGACCGCGGCCTGATCGGCGACTTGCGCGACAACAACGTGCATTTCGACGTGCGTCCGCCGGAAGAGCCATCGTTCCTGCAACAGATTTTCGTTTCCTGGTTCCCCATGCTGCTGTTGATCGGCGTCTGGGTCTTCTTCATGCGTCAAATGCAGGGCGGCGGCAAGGGCGGGGCTTTCTCGTTCGGCAAGTCGAAGGCGCGCATGATGGATGAAGCCAACAACACCGTCACCTTCGCCGACGTCGCCGGTTGCGACGAAGCGAAAGAAGAAGTCAACGAAGTGGTCGACTTCCTCAAGGATCCCACCAAATTCCAGAA
>DMYQ01000020.1:4644-6015 GCA_003482555.1 Janthinobacterium sp.
ACGCTGCTGGCGCGCGCCATCGCCGGCGAAGCCAAGGTGCCGTTCTTTTCGATTTCCGGTTCCGACTTCGTTGAAATGTTTGTCGGCGTGGGCGCCTCGCGCGTGCGCGACATGTTTGAAAACGCAAAAAAGCATTCCCCTTGCATCATCTTCATCGATGAGATCGACGCCGTCGGTCGTCACCGCGGTGCCGGCATGGGCGGCGGCAACGACGAG
Organism: Janthinobacterium sp.; assembly: GCA_003482555.1. Classification (GTDB taxonomy): domain Bacteria; phylum Pseudomonadota; class Gammaproteobacteria; order Burkholderiales; family Burkholderiaceae_D; genus Janthinobacterium. The sequence continues at coordinate 4,861 of DMYQ01000020.1, forward strand.
CGCGAACAGACCTTGAATCAATTGCTCGTTGAAATGGACGGTTTCGAGGCGAACTCCGGCGTCATCGTCGTGGCCGCCACCAACCGGGCCGACGTGCTCGACAAGGCGCTTTTGCGTCCCGGCCGTTTCGACCGCCAGGTCTCGGTGGGTTTACCCGATATCCGCGGCCGCGAGCAGATCTTGAACGTGCACATGCGCAAAGTACCGATCAGCACCGACGTCAAGGCCGACATCCTGGCCCGCGGCACGCCCGGCTTTTCCGGCGCCGACCTGGCCAATCTGGTCAATGAGGCGGCCCTGTTCGCGGCCCGCCGCAGCAAGCGCCTGGTGGAAATGCAAGACTTCGAAGACGCGAAAGACAAGATCTTCATGGGGCCGGAGCGCAAGTCCATGATCATCCGCGAAGAAGAGCGCCGCAACACGGCTTATCATGAATCGGGCCACGCCGTCGTCGCCAAGCTGTTGCCGAAGGCCGATCCCGTGCACAAGGTCACCATCATGCCGCGCGGCTACGCCCTGGGCTTGACCTGGCAATTGCCCGAGCATGACAATTTGTCCGGATACAAGGACAAGATGCTGGAAGAAATTTCCATCCTGTTTGGCGGCCGGATCGCCGAGGAAATCTTCGTGGGCCAGATGTCGACGGGCGCCTCGAACGACTTTTCCCGCGCAACCAAGCTGGCCCGCTCGATGGTGACCCGCTTCGGCATGTCCGACAGCATGGGCGTGATGGTCTACGAAGACAGCCAGCAAGACGGCTTCTTTGGCGGCTCGGCCAAGACGATTTCGGAAGCGACCCAGCAAAAGGTGGATGCCGAGATCCGCAACATGCTCGACACGCAATACGCGCTGTCACGCCGCTTGCTCGAAGAGAACCGCGACAAGGTCGAAGTGATGACGAAGGCCTTGCTCGAATGGGAAACCATCGACGCCGACCAGATCAACGACATCATGGCCGGCCTGGAGCCGCGCCTGCCGAAGGCGGGCATTCCGCCGCGCCGCAATTCTGGCGACAGCGGAGCGGGCGGCATTTCGCCGAACGTGACGGCGCCGGCCTGATGTGATTGGCGTCTGACGCAATCGCCGACGCAATTGCGTACGAAGGGGCGGGGAGCGATCCTTGCCCTTTTTCTTTGTGGTGCGCCCGGCAGGGCG
>DMYQ01000166.1:0-1943 GCA_003482555.1 Janthinobacterium sp.
TTTGATGCTCCGGCCCTGCCGCGCTCAGCCGCCCGGGCTGGCGCCATGAAGTCGATGAAGGTGCGCACCTTCGACGACAGGTAGCGGCGGCTGGTGTAGACCGCGTACAGGGTGGCCGAGGGCGAGGTGTAATCGGCCAGCACGGGCGCGAGGCGGCCGGCCGCCAGGTCGGCCCCGGTTTGCCAGGTCGGCAGCAGCGCGATGCCCATGCCTTCGATGGCGGCGTCGTGCATCAGGCTTTCGTTATTGCTGCGCAGGATAGGCGCCAGCTTGACCGTCTCGCGCCCGCGCGGGCCGTTCAGGGTCAGCTCCTCGCCCGTGGTCAGCAGCGAGTAGACGATCGTGGCGTGGCGCGCCAGCTCGGCCAGCTGGCGCGGACGGCCGGCCCGCTCCAGGTAGGCCGGCGCCGCCACCAGGTGGAAATCGATGGCCCCCAGCGGGCGCGCGATCAGGGTCGCGGCCGGCGCCTGGCCAACCCGCAGCGCCAGGTCGAAACCCTCTTCGACCAGGTTGACGACGCGGCCGCTCAAGTCGATGTCGAAGCTCACTTCGGGACAGGTGGCGCGGTAGCCGGCCAGCGCGCGCGTGAAGATGGGATTGGCGAACCAGACCGGCGCGCTCAGGCGCAGCACGCCGCGCGGCACCACCGCCGTGCGCCCGACGGTCGCCTCCAGCTCGTCCAGATTGACCAGCATGTCGCGGCACTGGTCGAAATATACCTTGCCGATTTCAGTCAGGCTCAGGTGGCGGCTGCTGCGGTTCAGCAGGCGGGCGCCCAGGTGGCGCTCCAGATGCATCACGTGCTTGCTGCTCATCGCCGCCGACAGTTCCAGGCGCTCGGCGGCGCGGGCAAAGCTCTCCAGTTCGACCACGGCGCGAAACACGCGCATGCTGAGCAAGGTATCCATGCCATTCATCATCAACAAATAGGCAATGATACATCAATATTTATAGGCTTGATAAACGATCAGGCGATGCCTATAGTAGGCTGATTGCGCGCCTACGCGCTTTGGCGCTCGCGCCTGCCCAACCAGGAATTTGCCATGTCCGAAATCATCTTTCCCACCTACTTTCTGTCCCACGGCGGCGGCCCCTGGCCCTTCATGATGGAGCAGAACGGCGGCCGCTACGACAAGTTGCAAGCGTCGCTGCAAGACATCCCGCGTCAGTTGGGCGCCACGCCGCGCGCCATCCTGGCCGTCACGGCCCACTGGGAGGGGCCGGAATTCCTGATTTCGTCAAACCCGCAACCGCCCATGGTCTACGATTATTCCGGCTTCCCCGCCCACACCTATGAAGTGCAATACCGCGCGCCCGGTGCGCCGGCCCTGGCCGAACGGGTGGCAAAGCTGCTGGCCGAGGCCGGCCTGGGCGCCGCCCTGGACGAGCAACGCGGCTTCGACCACGGCACCTTCAGCGCCCTGTACCCGATGTATCCGCAAGCCCAGGTGCCGGTGGTGCAGTTGTCGCTCAAGCATGGCTACGATCCGCTCACGCACGTGCAAGCCGGGCGCGCCCTGGCGGCGCTGCGGGCGGAGGGCGTGCTGATCGTCGGCAGCGGCCTGAGTTATCACAATCTGCGCCAGTTTGGCGCCGCCGGCGGCGCCGCCTCGCAACAGTTCGACGCCTGGCTGCGCCAGAGCATGGCGCTGGCGCCGGACGAGCGCCTGGCGCGCCTGCTGGCCTGGGATCTGGCGCCGGCCGCGCGCCAGGCGCACCCGCGCGAAGACCACCTGCTGCCGCTGATGGTGGCGCTCGGCGCGGCCGAGCAAGAAACGGCGGCCGTGGTGTATCACGAAGATGATTTTTTCGGCGCGCTGGCCGTGTCCAGCTTCCGCTTCGGGCAGCCGGCCGCCCTCTGAGCCGGCGGGGACGGAGCTGATTGAACGGCGGCGCCTGGCGGCGCGGCCGGGGGCCGCGACTCGGGTGGCACTACTCGGGTG
>DMYQ01000166.1:2037-4214 GCA_003482555.1 Janthinobacterium sp.
ACTACTCGGGTGGCACTACTCGGATGGCGCGGCTCAGGTGCCGCGGCGGCCGCTGGCGGCGTTCTTGGCTTTTTCGGCGGCGACGGCGGCCGCTTTGGCCGCTTTTTCCGCCATCTCGGCGGCGTGCGCCAGCAACAGGGCGGCGCGGGTGTCCGGCGTTTCCAGCGAAATGCGGCCCAGTATGCCGCTGCGGTAGTCGAGCAACAGGGTGTGCGACGCCTTTTCGAAGTCCAGGTCGCCGCCCTTCTGGCGGTAGCCGCGGCGCGCCGCGATGGCTTCGACGACGGCGATGGCGTCCAGCTCTTCCGTCTTGAAACCGTAGCGGGTACTCAGCAGGTGCGGATAGCGCTTCAGCAATTCTTCGGCCAGGAATACGGCCACCTCATCCTCGATCAGGGCGTTCGAGCCGATCGCGTGGCTGGCCGCCAGCATCAGGCCGTCGCTCGGGATGGCGATCTTCGGCCACAGCATGCCGGGCGTGTCGGTCAAGATGGTGTTCTTGTCCAGATACAGCTTTTGCTGCATCTTGGTGACGGCCGGCTCGTCGCCCACCTTGGCCACGCGCTTTTTCAGCAGCGCGTTCATCAGGGTCGACTTGCCGACGTTGGGTATGCCCATGATCATGATGCGCAGCGGCTTGGTCGGCACGCCCCGGTGCGGCGCCAGCGACTTGGCCAGCTCGGGAATGCGCGCCACCTCGCCCGGCTTCTTGGTCGTCATCGCGTACGCGGTCACGCCTTCCTGGGCGTTGTAATACGCGACCCAGGCGGCCGTGGCGGCCGGATCGGCCAGGTCGGTCTTGTTCAAGATCTTCAGGCAGGGACGCTGGCGGAACAGGCGTAGCTCTTCCACCATCGGGTTGCAACTGGCTTCCGGCAGCCGGGCATCGACCACTTCAATGACCAGGTCGGTGTTTTCCATCGACTCCGCCGCCTTCTTGCGGGCGGCGTTCATGTGTCCGGGGTACCATTGTATCGCCATGCTGTTGCCTTCAAAATCGTTCTGTCAATCCGCTATTTTACGGGCAGACGGCGGCCGCGCCCGAAAATGTCGCGTTTCCGGGGCAATTTATCGGATAGCGCTCGATCAATCGAGTTCGGCCAGCGCCTTGACGTGGGCGGCCGCGCTGCGTCCCAGCGCCGACAGCTTGTAGCCGCCCTCCAGGCAACTGACGATGCGCCCGCCCGCGTACTGCCGCGCCACCGCCATCATTTGCCGCGTGATCCAGGCGTAATCGGCTTCGACCAGGCCCATGCCGCCCACGTCGTCTTCGCGGTGGGCGTCGAAGCCGGCCGAAATGAACAGCATCTGCGGCCGTTGCCGGTGCAACGCCGGCAGCCAGTGCTCGAGCACCAGTTGGCGCACCACGTCGCCCGCGGATCGGGCCGGCACCGGCACGTTGACGCGATGGTCGGTGTAGGGCTCGGGCTCGGTGTACGGGTAAAACGGGTGCTGGAAGAAGCTCACCATCAGCACGCGCGGGTCGCGCGCGAAGGCGTCAGCCGTGCCGTTGCCGTGGTGGACGTCGAAGTCGATGATGGCGACCCGCTCCAGGCCGCGCGCGTCGAGCGCGTGGCGGGCCGCGACGGCGACATTATTGAACAGGCAAAAACCCATCGATTCCGTGGGCCGGGCGTGGTGGCCGGGCGGGCGGATGGCGCAAAAGGCGTTCTCGATCTCGCCGTCGATGACGGCGTCGGTCGCCGCCAGCGCCGCGCCGGCGGCGGCCAGGGCCGCGTTCCAGCTGTGCGCGTTGAGCAGGGTGTCGCCGTCGAGCGGATAATATTCGCCTTCCGCCTTCGGCACATTGTCGCGCACCACGGCGATGGCGCCCTTGCTGTGCACCCTCTCGAGCGCGGCCACCGGCGCCGGCGGCCCCTGGCGGTGCTCCAGCAAGTCGTTGATCTGGGCCAGTATCAACTGGTCGGCGATGGCTTGCAGGCGGGCCGGGGACTCGGGGTGCCAGTCGCCCATGTCGTGGCGTCCGCAATCGGGGTGGGTATAGATGGCTGTCGTCATGTCGCTCGCTTCTGTGGCGCTGTGCTGGCGCCCCATCGTTATTGCTCCCAAGCTAGGTTTTCGCATAAAATCGGTCGCAAGGGCAATGGGACGCATGGGTCTGTGCCGACAATCTACCACGCGGGCGCGCTTTGCGCCCGGCCGATCGGGGCACGGCC
>DMYQ01000068.1:0-4384 GCA_003482555.1 Janthinobacterium sp.
GGCAACCCCACCTAGCGCAAGGCGAATCCCTCCGACGCGCCGGTGATGATCCTGGCGCTGACCTCGAAGACCCGCACCCCGGGCCAGGTGTACGAGGCGGTGTCGAACCTGGTGGCGCAAAAACTGGCCCAGGTCAAGGGCGTGGGCGACGTCGAGATCGGCGGCGGTTCGCTGCCGGCCGTGCGCGTCGAGCTGCTGCCGTACGCGCTGAACCGCTACGGCGTGTCGATGGAAGACGTGCGCGCCGCCATCCAGGCCACCAACGCGAACCGCCCGAAAGGGGCGATCGAGGGCGACGACCGGCGCCTGCAAATCTATTCCGGCGCCAGCACCGCCGCCGGCGGGCGCAGCGCGGCCGACTACCGCGGCCTGGTGGTGGCCTGGCGCGGCGGCGCCGCCATCCGCCTGCAAGACGTGGCCGAAGTCATCGACGGGGTGGAAAACACGCGCACCCTGGGCCTGTTCAACGGCGACCCGGCCGTGATTGTCCTGATCACGCGCCAGCCCGGCGCCAACGTCATCGAGACGGTCGACAGCGTGCGCGCGCTGCTGCCGCAGTTGCAGGCGCAGTTGCCGCGGGACGTGCGCCTGGCGGTGGCCACCGACCGCACCAATTCGATCCGCTCCTCGCTGCGCGAGATCGAGATCACCCTGCTCATTTCCATCGCCCTGGTGGTGCTGGTGGTGAGCGCCTTCCTGCGCAACGTGCGCGCCACCATCGTGCCGGCCGTGGCCACCATCGTCTCGCTGCTGGGCACCTTCGGCGTCATGTACCTGCTCGGCTTCAGCTTGAACAACCTGAGCCTGATGGCCCTGACGGTGGCCACCGGCTTCGTCGTCGACGACGCCATCGTGGTGCTGGAAAACACGGCGCGCCACATCGAGGGCGGCATGGACCGCTTCCAGGCGGCCCTGCTGGGCGCGCGCGAAGTCGGCTTCACGGTGCTCTCCATCAGCCTGTCGCTGGTGGCGGTCTTCATCCCGCTGCTGTTCATGGGCGGCCAGGTGGGACGGCTGTTCCGCGAATTCGCCGTCACCCTGTCGGCCGCCGTCCTCATTTCCCTGGTGATTTCGCTGACCACGACGCCGATGATGTGCGCCTGGCTGCTCAAGCCCGGCCACGACGCCAAGCCCGAAGGCCGCATCGCGCGCGCCTTCGAACGCGGCTTCGCCTTCATCCTGAAAACTTATGAGTACTGCCTGGACTGGGCGCTCTCCAGCGCCGCCCTGGTGATGCTGATCCTGGGCTGCGTGGTGCTCTTGAACGTCTACCTGTTCGCGGCCGCGCCGAAGGGCTTCTTCCCGCAGCAAGACACGGGACAGATCAGCGGCGGCATGCGCGCCGACCAGAGCATCTCCTTCCAGTCCATGCAGGGCAAGTTGCGGCAACTGGTCGGCGTCATCGGCCGCGACCCGGCCGTGGCCACCGTGGTCGGCTTCACGGGCGGCGCCCGCGCCGGCGGCGGCTTCATGTTCGTCAATTTGAAGCCGGCCTCGCAGCGCAGCGAGGCGGGGCAGGCCGTGATCGCGCGCCTGCGCCCGCAACTGGCGAAGATCACCGGCGTGTCGCTCTTCCTCAACCCCGTGCAAGACTTGCGCATGGGCGGACGGCAAAGCAATTCGACCTACCAGTACACCCTGAAAAGCGACAAGCAGGCCGACTTGAAGACCTGGGCCGGCAAGCTGGCCGACGCCATGAAAGGTCAGCGCTCGATGACCGACGTCGACACCGACCAGGCCGACAACGGCGTCGAAACCTTCGTCACCATCGACAAGGACAGCGCCGCGCGCCTGGGCGTCGGCGTGCGCGACGTCGACAACGCGCTCTACGACAGCTTCGGCCAGCGCCAGGTGGCCACCATCTACGACGAGTTGAACCAGTACCACGTCATCATGGAAGTGGCGCCGCGCTTCGCCCAGAGCCCGGAAGCGCTGCGCGACCTGTACCTGCCGTCCAAGGCGGTGCTGGCGGGCGGCATCCTGGCGGCCGCGCCGGCGGCGGCGCCGGCCAACGCCACGGCCGCGCGCGACCCGGCCAGCGGCGCCGCCCTGAGCACGGCCGCCACGGTCATGGTGCCGCTCTCGGCGATCGGCAAGTTCGCCGACAGCGCGACGCCGACTTCGATCAACCACCAGGACGGCGAACTGGCCACCACCGTTTCCTTCAACCTGGCCGACGGCTTCAGCCTGAGCGACGCGCAGGCGGCCGTCAAGCAGTCCGAGGCCGACATCGGCATGCCCAACAATGTGCGCGGCAGCTTCCAGGGCACGGCCCGCAGCGCGCAAGAGAGCAACCAGCAGCAGCCTTTGCTGATCATGGCCGCCATCGTCGTCATCTACATCGTGCTTGGCATCCTGTATGAAAGCCTGGTGCATCCGGTCACCGTGCTGTCGACCCTGCCGTCCGCCGGCGTCGGCGCCGTGCTGGCGCTGCTGATGTTCAAGATGGAGTTTTCCATCATCGCCCTGATCGGCGTCTTCCTCTTGATCGGCATCGTCAAGAAGAACGCCATCCTGATCATCGACTTCGCGCTCGAGGCGGAGCGTTCGCGCGGCTTGACGGCGCTGGCGGCGGTGCGCGAAGCCTGCCTGCTGCGCTTCCGTCCCATCCTGATGACGACCCTGGCCGCCGCCCTGGGCGCCTTGCCGCTGGCGATAGGTTTCGGCGAAGGCTCCGAGCTGCGCCGTCCGCTGGGCGTGGCCATCATCGGCGGCTTGATCGCCAGCCAGTTGCTGACCCTCTTGACCACCCCGGTGGTCTATATCTTGCTCGACAAATTGCGCCGGCGCGGCCCGCACGAACAGCACTTGAGCCGCACCCCCGGCGCGCAGGACACTGCCGCGCCCACACCAACATGAAGCACACCATGCACGCATCCCATTCGTTTCGATTTCCACGCCGGGCGCTGGCGCTGGCCGCCTGCGCCTGCCTGGCCAGCGGCTGCGCCGTCGGCCCCGCCTACCAGCGGCCCACCACGCCCGCGCCGGCGCAATACAAGGAAGCCCAGGGCTGGGCCCCGGCCGCGCCGGCCGACAGCCTGGAGCGGGGTCCCTGGTGGACGCTGTTCGGCGACCCGGTGCTGAATCAACTGGCGGCCGGCGTCGAAGTGTCGAACCAAAACGTGGCCGCCGCGGCCGCCGCCTACGAGCAGGCGCGCGCGCTGGTGCGCGGCCAGCGCGCCGCGCTGTTTCCCAGCCTGAGCCTGAGCGGCGGCGCGACCCGCTCCGGCGCTGGCGGGGGGGCCAATAACAGCGCCAATAACGCGAATAACAGCGGCGGCGGTGGGGCCGCCACGAATTACCGCGCCGCCCTGGGCGCCAGCTGGGAACCGGACATCTGGGGCCGCCTGCGGGCCGGCGTCGACGGCGCCGCGGCCGGCGCCCAGGCCAGCGCGGCCGACCTGGCGGCGGCGCGCCTGTCGGCCCAGGGCGAACTGGCCACCGATTATTTCTCCCTGCGCCAGAGCGACGCCCAACTGGCCCTGCTGGCCGACACTGTCGCCGGCTACCAGCGCGTGCTGGCGATCACGCAAAACCGTTTCGACGCCGGCATCGCCGCCAAGTCCGACTTGCTGCAGGCGCAGACCCAATTGGCGAACGCGCAAATCGGCAGCCTGACGGCGGCCCGCTCGCGGGCCCGGTTCGAGCACGCCATCGCGGTCTTGCTGGGCAAGACGCCGGCCGAGTTCACGCTGCCGGTGCTTGCCTGGCAGCCGCGGGTGCCCGCCATTCCTCCCGGCCTGCCGTCCACCCTGGTGCAGCGCCGGCCCGATATCGCCGCCGCCGAGCGCCGCGTCGCCGTCGCCAACGAGCAGATCGGCATCGCCCGCGCCGCCTATTTCCCCAGCCTGAGCCTGACCGGTTCTTACGGCGCCAGCGCCAGCCGGGTGGGTGACTTGTTGAACGCTTCCAACAGCCTGTGGTCGCTCGGCCTGTCGGCGGCGCAAACCCTGTTCGACGCCGGCGCCACGGCCGCCAAGGTGGCCGGCGCCCGCGCCGCGCGCGACGCCGCCATCGCGCACTACCGGCAAACCGTGCTGAGCGCTTTCGGCGAAGTCGAAGACCAGTTGTCGGCCACCCATGTGCTGGCCCAGCAGCAAGACTTGCACCGGCAAGCCGCGCGGGCGGCCGATCAAGTTCAGGCGCAACTATTGAATCGTTACCGCGCCGGCCAGGTGGTCTACAGCGATGTCGTCGCCGCCCAGGTGACGGCGCTGTCGGCGCGCCAAGCCCTGATCCAGGCCCAGGCCGACAGCCAGACCACGGCCGTGGCCCTGATCCAGGCGTTGGGAGGGGGCTGGCGCGCGCCCGAATAAAGAGTAACGCGAGCTAGTCATGCAAGGCAGTCATGCGGCGCCAATGCGGCACCGGCGCGGCACCGGCG
>DMYQ01000068.1:4491-7185 GCA_003482555.1 Janthinobacterium sp.
CACCGGCGCGGCACCGGCGCGGCGGTGGTTTCCTGGCGGCGCGCTGGCGCGACAGGGCCGGGCGCTCGCGCTTGAGTTTGGTATTTAATTAAGATCTTTGTATCATCATTCGGATGCTAAAATGTAAATTTGCAACTTGCCAGGCGATTTTGATGTTTGTTCAATTATTCCTTCAGACATGATGACGAAGCGTGTCAAAGCCAAACCAAATCCATCCGAGCCGACGGTCTTGAAGGGGGCGCGGGCGCCCGCGCGTCCGCTCTTTCCCATCGTCGCCATCGGTAGTTCGGCAGGCGGGCTCGACCCCCTCGTCACCTTCCTCGCCAATATACCGCAGGAAAGTGGCATTGCCTATGTCGTCATCCAGCACCTCGACCCCACCCACAAAACGATGCTGCCGGAAGTGCTGCAGCGGGCCACCACCCTGCCCGTGTCCGAAATCACGCACCAGATGGCGGTCAAGCCGAATTGTGTTTATGTGATACCGTCGAACTCGGATCTGCGTATCGTCGAAGGGCGCCTGCTGCTGGTCGAGGCAGTTGCGCCGCGCGGCCGCCGCCTGCCGATCAATGGGTTTTTCGCTTCGCTTGCGCAAGAGCGCGGCGAACTGGCCGTCGGCATCGTGTTTTCCGGCATGGGCACGGACGGCACTCTTGGCTTGCAGGCCATCAAGGAACACAATGGGCTGACTCTGGCGCAAGCGCCGGAGTCGGCCAAGTTCGACCACATGCCCTTGAGCGCCATTGCCGCCGAGGCCGTCGACTTGGTCGAGTCGGCCGAAAAAATGCCGGGAAAAATCATCTCCCACCTGTTTCAAAGCAGCTTTTTGAGCTTGCCGGGACAGGCAAGCGGGAAGAATGCGCTGCAGGAAATCGTTGGTCTGCTCGGCGAGCACACCGGCAACAGTTTTACCGACTACAAGATCAACACCGTGTTGCGCCGCATAGAACGCCGCATGAGCATGTTTCAAATCCCGACGATGGAAGCCTATGTGCCGTATTTGCGCGACAATCCGGCCGAGATCGACTTGCTATTCAAGGAATTGCTGATCGGCGTCACCAGTTTTTTTCGCGATCCGAAAGTGTGGGAATACCTGAAAGTGGTGGCCCTGCCGCAACTGCTGGCCGCCCATCCCCAGGGACGCGCGTTCAAGGCCTGGATACCGGCCTGTTCCACCGGCGAAGAGGCTTATTCGCTGGCCATGCTGTTTAGTGAAGTGGTGGCCACGCTCAATTCGCCGGCCAAATATTCGCTGCAGATCTTCGCCACCGACCTGTCGGCCGACGCCATCGACCGCGCCCGCCAGGGGCGCTTTCCGCACACCATGGACAGCGACGTGTCGGCCGAGCGCATCGAGCGCTTTTTCGTCGGCGAAAAAAATGGCTACCAGGTCAAAAAAAAGATCCGCAACATGATCATCTTTGCCCAGCAAAACATCATTTCCGATCCGCCGTTCACCAAGCTCGACATTCTGTGTTGCCGCAACTTGCTCATTTACTTGAACGCCAAGCTGCAGCGGCGCCTTATTCCCCTGTTTCACTACGCCCTGAACCGTGACGGCATCCTGTTGCTGGGCAGCGCGGACACACCCGGCCATTTTTCCGACCTGTTTTCGCCCTTGACCACCTCGACGCGCTTGTACCGTCGGCTGGATAATCTGGCACGCCAGCGCCTGCCCACGTATTTCCCCACCAAATTGTCGGCGGTGTCTCCGCCCGTACCGGTTGAATCGAGAGAAGCCATCATGCCCGGAAAGATACAATCCCACGTGGAGCAGTTGCTGCTCCAGAAATATTCGCCGGCCGCTGTCCTGCTGAATCATGATGGCGACATTCTCTTCATCAACGGGCGCACCGGCGCCTTCCTGGAGCCGGCGGCCGGCAAGGCCAACTGGAATATCCACGCCATGGCGCGCGAAGGCTTGCGCTACGAGTTGGCCGGCCTGATCAAGCAGGCTCTGCACACCGAAGGCGTGATCCGGCTGAAGGGCCTGGTGGTCAAGGATAGTATGGGCCTGGCGCAGGGCGTCGATGTCAGCGCCGAAACCTTGACCCAACCGGAATCCCTGCAGGGCATGGTGTTTCTGACCTTTTCGACGACACCGCTGCTGCCGGAAATCAAGCGCGGGCGCTCGCCCAACCCCAAGGTGCTGGAACTGGAACAGCAGTTGCTGCAAGCCCGCAATGAAATTCAGGCCGTGCGCGAGGAGATGCAGACTTCGCGCGAGGAATTGAAGTCGTCCAATGAGGAATTGCAGTCGACCAATGAGGAATTGCAGTCGACCAACGAGGAATTGACCACTTCGAAAGAAGAAATGCAATCCATGAACGAAGAACTGTACACCGTCAACGCCGAGCTGCAATCGAAGGTTGACGACTTGTCCCTGGTCAACAGCGACATGAAGAATCTGCTCAACAGCACCGACATCGCCACCATCTTCCTCGACAGCGGCTTGCGCATCCGCCGCTTCACTGCGCCAGCCACGCAAATTTACAAGCTGATCCCGAGCGACCTGCGGCGTCCGCTGAGCGACATCGTCAACGACCTCGATTACCCGGATGTGGAAGCGGACGCGCTCGAAGTCATCCGCAGCCTGGTGTTTTCCGAGCGCCAGGTGCCGACCAAGAACGGGCGCTGGTACAATGTGCGCATCATGCCTTACCGGACCATCGAAAACGTCATCGACGGGGTCGT
>DMYQ01000068.1:7294-24034 GCA_003482555.1 Janthinobacterium sp.
TATTTTTCGATCGCGCGCGGCGGCCATATTTCGCGCGCCAACGTGGCCGCGGCGGCGCTGCTGAACACGTCCAAGGTGGCGCTGCTGGGCAAGAAATTCGAGCAATTCGTCGCCCCCGAGGGGCAGGGCCGCTTCCGCCTCTTCATCGACGCCGTCTTTGACAGCGGCGCCCGGCAAGTGCTGGAAGCGCGCCTGTTCTCCGGCGTCGCCACCGGCGGCGAGATCCGCATCGAAGCCAACGTCGACCCCGGTTCGCGCATCTGCCGCATGATCGTCACCGATCTGGGGGGCTTGGGCGCGCGCGAAACGGCGCTGCGGCGCGCCTTCGTCATCCTCGACAATATCAAGGAGGGTGTGCTGGTCGCCGACGGCGCCCGCCGCATCATTTCCGTCAATCCGGCCTTTACCGCGATTACCGGCTATCTGGCCGAAGAGGCGATCGGGCGCGACCCGGCCTTTCTCGGCAGAGATACCCGGCCGGGGCAGTACAAGGAAGTGTGGAGGGAGTTGATGCTGCACGGCAGCTGGCAGGGCGAACTGCACAACCGCAGGAAGGACGGCAACGGCTACGTGCAGTCGCTGTCGGTGACGCAGATGCGCGCCGATGATGGCGGCATCGGCCATTTCGTCGGCGTGTTTTCCGACATCACCGAGCGCAAGCTGGCCGAGGACGCGTTGCGCGAACTGCACCAGGAACTCGATCAGCGCGTTGTCGCCCGCACCGCCGAACTGCAGCGCGCCAATCGACAGTTGCACCTGGAGATCGGCGAGCGCGAGCGGGCCGAGGTGGCCCTGCGCGACGCCGAACAATTTTTTCACGCCACCATCGATTCCCTGTCCGACCGCGTGCTGGTGCTCGACGAGGACGGCATTGTCCTCCACGCCAACCGATCTTGCCTCGATTTCGTCGGCCACAGCGGCGCCGGCGTGCGCTACCTGGAATTTTGCCGGAAGGATGCGCGCTGGCGCGCCGGCGCCGGCGTCGAACTGGCGCAGGGCATCCGCGCCGTGATCGACGGCGTTCTCGCATCCTGCGAGATGGAGTATGAATTCGATGCCGGCGGCGCCCAGCGCTGGTTCCAGGCCAGGGTGCGCCGCTTCCTCGACGTCGGCCCGCTGCGGGTGGTGGTGTCGCACACCGACATCACCGAGCGCAAGGCGATGGAGGGGGCGCTGCGCCAGTCGCACGCGCAACTGCGCCAGCTGGCGCTGCACCTGGAGACGGCCAAGGAAGACGAGCGCAAGCGCATTTCGCGCGACATCCACGACGAACTGGGACAAAACCTGCTGGCCCTGCGCATCGATATTTCCATGCTCAGCGCGCGCACCGAGCATTCCCACCCGCGCCTGCACGGCCGCGTCAAAGCCGTGCTGTCGAATGTCGACACCACCATCAAGAGCGTGCGCGGCATTATGAACGAGCTGCGTCCGCTGGTGCTCGACCTGGGTTTGCAGGCGGCGATGGAGTGGCAGATCGGCGACTTCAAGAAGCGCAGCGGCATCGCCTGCCAGTTGCGGGTGGCCGACGACGGCTTGTTCGGCGCGCTCGGCGGCAACATTGAAATCGTCCTTTTCCGCATCCTCCAGGAAGCGCTCAGCAATGTGATCCGGCACGCCAGGGCGGGCCTGGCCGAGATCGAGTTGAGCGCCTTTGAGGGCGTCTTGCTGCTGTCGATACGCGACGACGGCGTCGGCATCGCACCCGCGCAGCGCAAGAAAAACCAGTGCTTCGGCCTGATCGGCATCGCCGAGCGCATCAGCGCCCTGGATGGACGCTTCGACATCGCGCCCTATGGCAAGGGGCGGGGCTGCCGCCTCGACATCCGCATCCCGCTGCCGGGGACAGGCGGGCATATGGAGCCGCGGCCCGGGGTCTGAGCCGTCCCGGTTTCCGTCCGGCCCGGATTTCACAATCGCCGCGGGCCGGCGTCACAAAGGCGTTTTCGGCGGCCCGTAACGAGGCTATACTGCCCTGGCTTTTTCACCAAGGGGCATAACTTGTTCAAATCCATAGTATTACCAGTCGCCTTGATCGGCGCCTTCGCCTGCGCACACGCGGACGAGGGACAGTGGCAACCCTACCAACTGCCACAGTTGAAGTCCGAGCTCAAGCGCATCGGCATCGTCATCCCGGCCGAACGGCTGGCCGACCTGAGCCGGCACCCGATGAGCGCCATCGTTTCGCTGGGCGGCTGTTCGGCCGCCTTCGTCTCGGACGCCGGCCTGATCGTCACCAACCACCACTGTGCTTACGGGGCCGTGCAACGCAATTCCACGCCCGAACACAATTACATCACCCAGGGTTATCTGGCCAAGAACCGCGGCGAAGAATTGGCGGGCGGCCCGAACACCCTGGTGTATTTGACCGACAAGGTGGAAAACGTCAGCGCGCGCGTGCTGCGCGAGCTGCGCCCGGACATGACGGGCCGCGCCCGCCACGACGCCGTCGAAGCCCGCGTCAAGGCCCTGATCGCCGAATGCGAAAGCGACAAGATGTACCGCTGCTCGGTGCCAGCCTTCCACCGCGGCCTGGAGTATTACCGCATCCGCCAGATCATGCTACGCGACGTGCGCCTGGTGTACGCGCCATCGGACCGTATCGGCAACTTCGGCGGCGACGTCGACAACTTCGAGTGGCCGCGCCACACGGGCGACTTTTCCTTCCTGCGCGCCTACGTGGGCAAGGACGGCCGCCCGGCCGACCCCTCGCCGGACAACGTTCCCTACCGCTCGAAAGACTTCTTGACGGTGTCGGCGGCCGGCATCGAGAACGGCGACCCGATCCTGCTGGCCGGCTATCCGGGACGCACCAGCCGCTACAAGCTGCCGGCTGAAATCCGCTTCGCGCGCGACGCCGATTTCCCCCTGCGCGTGGCCGAGATGCAAGCCGACCTGGCCGTGATCGCCAGCGCCAGCGCGGGCGACCCGGCCGCCACCGTGCGCTACGCCAGTGTCGCGAAAAGCATCAACAATGGCTTGAAGAAGACCCGGGGCTTGCTGGACGGCTTTGCCCGCAAGGACATCGCCGCCATCAAGGATGTGCAAGACGCGGCATTCCGCGCCTGGTTCGCCTCCCACCAGCCGGCCAATGTCGCGCCCACCCTGCTGGCCGACCTGGACGCCGTGATCGGCGCCGACATGGCGCTCGACCGGGAAGAATTCGCCTGGTCGGTGGCGATCAACAGCGATTTGCTCAAAAGCGCGCGAACCCTGAACCGCCTGGCCCGGGAACGCCGCAAGCCGGATGCCGAGCGCGAATCGGGCTTCCAGGAACGCGACCTGAGCTTCATCAAGGCGCGCCTGACGCGGCTCGAGCAATCCTACGCCGGCAAGGTCGACGCGGCCCGTTTCGCGGCCGGCCTGCGCCGCTATGCGGCCCTGGACGCGAAGTCGCATCCGCCCGGCCTGGACGCGCTGCTGCCGACGCCCGACGCCGTGCCCGAGCTGTACCGGCAGTCGCAACTGGCGGACACGGCGAGCCGCCTGGCCTGGCTGTCGCGCGACGCGGCTGCCGTCGACCGGTCCGACGACGCCTTCCTGCGACTGGCCGTCAAGCTGAGCGCCGTCGGCATGGCGCTGGAAGACAGGCGCAAGGAAGTGGACGGCAATCTGGAACGGGTGATCCCGCAATACATGCAAGCGCTGATCGCGTGGAAAACCGCGCAGGGCAAGCCGGTCTATGCCGACGCCAACTCGACCCTGCGCGTGACCTTCGGCACGGTGGCGCCGTATTCGCCGCGCGACGGCATCAGCAAGGGTCCCTTCACCACCGTCGAAGGGATCGTCGAAAAAAGCAGCGGCAAGTCACCGTTCGTGTCGCCGCCGGCCCTGCTCGAAGCCATCAAGGCGAAGCGCTACGGCCGCTTCCGCGATCCGGTGCTGGGCACGGTGCCGGTCGACTTCCTCAGCAGCGCCGATACCACGGGCGGCAATTCCGGCTCGGCGGTGATGAACAAGTACGGCGAGCTGGTCGGCCTGAACTTCGATTCGACCTATGAATCGGTGACCAAGGATTGGTATTTCGACCGCGACATCACGCGCGCGATCCACCTCGACATCCGCTACATGCTGTGGGTGATGCAAGAAGTCGATCACGCCGACAATGTGCTCAAGGAATTGACGATCAAGTATCCGTCCAATCCGTCCAAATAGCGCTGATGGCGGGCGGCGCCGTTTCCGCCGCGCGCCGCCGCGCCCCCGTCCTGGTCGATCGGCAGCGCCTTGCCGCCGCAGGGAAAAAAGCGTCATTGCCGAGGAGAATATCGGCGCCCGCGCGGCGCTCGGGACCAGGGCCGGATTTTTCGCCGAGACGATGAACCCGGGCCCACCGGCAACAGCGGACGGTAAGAAAAACTATACAGCGGCAGCAAGAATAACTAGATGGCCAGCAAGTTTGTTCGCGCCTACTCTTCCCTCATTGTAATTTTTCCCGCGGGCGCCAGCGTCTCCGTGAGCGCGCGTCGCGGCAGCGGCATCGCGTCCATGCCATACGCATGCCTACATTGATGTTCCCCACCGGAAGCGAAGCCATGTTCTCCAGCCTGCGTCAGCAACTCATTTTGATCAGCGTTTCCATCGTCGCCCTCTCCATGCTCGCGGTGGTGGGCGTGAACTTCTTCACCGTGCGCGCGCACACACTGGCGGCGCTCGACCGGCAAGTGTTTCAGCTGGCGCGAGTGCACGCGGCCGGCATCACGGAATGGGTCGCTTCCAAGCGGGCGGCGGTGGCATCGATGAAGGCGGCCGTCCACCTGGCCGATCCGCTGCCCGTGGTGAAAGCGGCGGAACAGGCGGGCGGCTTCGACCTGTCCTTCATCGGATACCCGGACAAGCGCCTGATCTCTTCGCAGGAACGCAAGCTGCCGCCCAACTTCGACCCGACCGTGCGGCCCTGGTATGTCAAGGCCCTGGGCGCGGGCGCGCCCGTCATCACCGCGCCGTACATCGACGCCGGCACCGGCAAGCTGGTGGTGGCCTTCGCCGATCCGGTCGGGCCCAAGGGCGCCGTCAGCGCCGTGGTGGCGTCGAATGTCATGCTCGACCTGGTCCTGGCCAACGTCAATTCGCTCAAGCCCACGCCAGACAGCTACGCCTTCCTGTTTGACGCCGCCGGCACCATCCTCGCCCATCCCGATCCGGCCCTGACATTGAAACCGGTGAGCATGCTCGACGGCGGCATGAGCGTGGCATCGCTGGCGGCAACCGAGCGCTCCGGCGCCAGCAGCCCGCTCATGCTTGCCGGCCGCGAGTCGATGCTGTATGTCACCCGGGTCGAGGGCAGCGACTGGTCGCTGGCGACCGTGGTCGACCGCGCCGAAGCGACGCAAACCCTGAGTTCCATGCTCCGCTCGTCGGCCTTGACGGCGCTGTCCGGCGTGCTGCTGGCGGCGCTGGTCCTGGCCGGGTTGCTGCGGCGCGCGCTGGCCGACTTCGCGTAAGCATGGCCGATTCCAAATGAAGACTAGCAGACCGCCTCGATATAGCGCTTGTCGATCTGGGCGCAATACGCGGCGCAGGTGACGCGGGCCGCGTTGGCGGCCGCGCGCACCATCATTTCCGCATTCGCGTGCAGGCACATCGAGACCACGATGGCCGGCAGCGCCGGCTGCACCGGCAAGGCGATGAAGTCGCCCGCTTCCAGGAAAGTGCTGACGAACAGGCTGGGAATGGCGGCCACGCCGTAGCCGTCCTTGACCAGCTGGACGATCGCCGCCACCGACGGCGAGCAAGTGATGCGCGTCTGTTCCAGCGGGACGGCGGCCAGGTTGGCCATCTTGCTGACGGTTTCCTCGAGCATGCGCTGCGGCGCCGTGCCGCGCCCGAAGGTGAGGATGGGCAGTTGCAGCAGGCGCTGGTTGAGGCCTTCCTTGCGCGCGTCCAGCAAGCCCTTTTTGGCGATCCAGTGCACCGGGTAGATGGCCAGCGCCTCCGACACGATCGCGCCGCTGTCGATGCCCTCGACCTGGATCACCAGGTCGAGCTCGCGCGCCCGCAGGCGCTTTTCCAGCACATTGCTGGTATCGACGGCCAGGTCGATTTCCAGTTCCGGATAGTTGACGTTGAGTTCGCGCACATAGCGGGCCAGCCAGCTGTGCACCACCGATTCGATCACGCCCAGGCGCAGCCGGCCGCGCACCGCGCTTTCCTTGCGCGCCGCCGTCTGCAGGCGGCGCGTGGCGTCGACCACCGCCTTGGCGTGGCCGAGCAGGTACTCGGCGTGCGGCGTGAGGCGGAATTCCTTGCTCGACCGGTCGATCAATTCGGCCTGCAATTCCTCTTCCAGGCTCTTGATGCGCAGCGAGATGGCGGCCGGGGTCGCGTGCAGGGCGCGCGCCGTGGCGCGAAAGCTGCGCAACTGGGCCAGGACGACGAAGGTTTCGATAAAACGCGTGTTCATGGCGGGTCCGGCTGAGGTGATAGTCAAGAATACCTTAACCTGGCGCCCAGGGACAGTGCGGCGAAGTAAGAAAAACTATACGACAACAGCTATAAAAACTAGATAGCTAGTAGGAATGTTCGCGTCTATTCTTACCTTATTGCAGTTTTCCCGACAACAGCGAGCCCACCATGACCCCTTTCGAATTGCGGCACCAAGTACGCGGCGGCCAGTTCCGCCTCCCCACGGCAGGATATTGCGGCGCGTTTGCGCAAGCCAACCTGGTGATATTGCCGCAAGAGCAGGCCGACGCCTTCCTGCGCTTTTGCCAGCGCAACCCGCGCGCCTGCCCGCTGCTGGCGGTGGGCGAGCCGGGCCAGTGGCACATCGCCGCCCTGGGCCGCGACCTCGATCTGCGGCGCGACGTGCCCGGCTATTACGTGTATCGCGACGGCGCGCTGGCGGACCAGCCGGAGAATCTGGACGGCTTGTGGCGCGACGACCTGGTGGCCTTCGCCATCGGCTGTTCGTTTTCCTTCGAGCAAATGCTGCTCGACGCCGGCATCGCGCTGCGCCACATCGCGCAGAAAAAAAACGTCGCCATGTACCGCACGAATATCGCCAACCAGGAAGCCGGCCCCTTCGGCGCCAATATGGTGGTCTCGATGCGGCCGATGAAGGCGCGCGACGCCATCCGCGCGATCCAGATCACCAGCCGCTTTCCGGCCGTGCACGGCGCCCCCATCCACCTCGGCAACCCGGCCGAGATCGGCATCGCCGACCTGTCGCGCCCCGACTTCGGCGACGCGGTCGAGATCATGGCCGACGAAATGCCGGTCTTCTGGGCTTGCGGCGTGACGCCGCAGGAAGCCATCCGCGGCGCCGGCCTGCCTTTCGTCATCACCCACAAGCCCGGCTTCATGCTGGTCACCGATATTAGCAACGCCTCGCTGGCGGCGTTTTAAAGCACGGCCGCGACAGATTCACAGATTCACAGATTCACATAATTAAAACCACAAAAAAAGGAGAGCAACGATGAACACACGAGTGATTCCAGCCGCGGCGGAAGACGGCTTTTTTTCCTGGTTCCATGCGCTGACGGGCAAGGAGCGGCGCACTTTCTGGAGCTGCAAGGTCGGCTACGCGCTCGACGCCATGGATACCCAATTCCTCAGCTTCGTGATCCCGACCCTGATCGCCACCTGGGGCCTGTCCAATGGCGACGCCGGCATGATCGGCACCGTCACCCTGTTGACCTCGGCCGTCGGTGGCTGGCTGGCCGGCATTCTGTCGGACCGCATCGGCCGCGTCAAGACCCTGCAACTGACCATCCTGTGGTTCGCCGTGTTCACCGTGCTGTGCGGGCTGGCGCAAAACTTCAGCCAGTTGCTGCTGGCGCGCGGTCTGATGGGCTTTGGCATGGGCGGCGAATGGACGGCCGGCGCCATCTTGATCGGCGAGGTGATACGGGCCAAGGATCGCGGCAAGGCGGTCGGCATGGTGCAGGCCGGCTGGGCCATCGGCTGGGGCGTCTCGGCGCTGCTGTACGCGCTGATGTTCTCGCTGCTGCCGGCGGAGTGGGCGTGGCGCTCGCTGTTCTTGCTGGGCATCTTGCCGGCCCTGTTCGTGATCTTCATCCGCCGCTTCGTCGACGAGCCGGAAGTGTTTGTCGCCCAGCGGAAAAAACAGGAAGAGGGCGCCGAACGGGCCTCCTTCGCCGAAATCTTTTCCCCTAAAATGCTCAGCACCACCTTGCGCGCCGTCCTCTTGACCACCGGCGCCCAGGGCGGTTACTACGCCATCACCACCTGGTTGCCGACCTTTTTGAAGACCGAACGCCACTTGACCGTGCTCGGCACCGGCGGCTACCTGGCGATGGTGATCCTCGGCTCTTACGTCGGCTACATCGTCAGCGCCTTCCTGACCGACTACCTGGGCCGCAAGAAGAACTTCATCCTGTTCGCCACCGGTTCCCTGTGCATCGCCCTCGCTTACACCCGCCTGCCCGTGAACGACACGCTGATGCTCTTCCTCGGCTTCCCGCTGGGCTTTTTCGTGTCCGGCGTGTTCAGCGGCATGGGCGCCTTCCTGACCGAATTGTTCCCGACCCGCATACGCGGTTCCGGCCAGGGCTTCAGCTACAACATGGGGCGCGCCGTCGGCTCCCTGTTCCCCCTGCTGATCGGCATGTCCAGCAAGTTCATGCCGCTGGGCGAGGCCATCGGCCTGTACGCGGCCGCCGCTTACGGCGTGATGATACTGGCCGCGCTGACGCTGCCGGAAACCCGCGGCAAGCAACTCGAATCCTAAGCCCCGATTGCGGGCCGATTTTCAGCCCGATTTTTAGCCTGACTTTCAGCCCGATCATTTTTAAAAGAGACACCATCATGAAAAACGACATCCCATCCCATTCCCTGCGCTGGCAATTCTGGGTCGACCGCGGCGGCACCTTCACCGACATCGTGGCGCGCCGCCCGGACGGCAAGCTGGTCACGCACAAGCTGCTGTCGGACTACCCGGAACGCTACGACGACGCGGTGGTGCAGGGCATGCGCGATCTGCTCGGCCTGCGGCCCGGCGAGCCGCTGCCGGTGGAGAAGATCGAAGTGATCAAGATGGGGACCACGGTCGCCACCAACGCCCTGCTCGAGCGCAAGGGCGCGCGCACGGTGCTGGCCATCACGCGCGGTTTCGCCGACCAGTTGCGCATCGGCTACCAGGACCGGCCCGACATCTTCGCCATGAAGATCGCGCTGCCGGACCTGATCTACGAAGAAGTGATCGAAGTCGATGAGCGCATCGGCGCCCGCGGCGAAGTGCTGAGCGCTCCCGACGAGGAAGTCTTGCTGCGCCAATTCCTGCAAGTGCGGGCCAAGGGCATCGCCGCCATCGCCATCGTGCTGATGCACGCCTACCGCTATCCTCAGCACGAGCAGCGCCTGCGCGCCCTGGCCGAACTGGCCGGCTTCACGCAGATCTCCGTCAGCCACCAGGTCAGCCCCCTGATGAAGATCGTCGGCCGCGGCGACACCACCGTCGTCGACGCCTACCTGTCGCCGGTGCTGCGCGACTATGTCGCACGGGTCTCGTCCGAGACCGGCGCGGTGCGTCTGATGTTCATGCAATCGAACGGCGGCCTGACCGACGCCTCGCGCTTCCAGGGCAAGGACGCGATCCTGTCCGGCCCGGCCGGCGGCATCGTCGGCGCCGTCAAGAGCTGCGCCGCGATCGGCCTGCGCCAGGTGATCGGCTTCGACATGGGCGGCACCTCGACCGACGTGGCGCATTACGACGGCGCCTACGAAAGGGTGTTCGAGACCGTGGTGGCCGGGGTGCGGGTGCGTGCCCCGATGATGCACATCCATACCGTGGCGGCGGGCGGCGGCTCCATCTGCAGCTTCGAGCACGGCCGCTTCAAGGTGGGGCCGGAATCGGCCGGCGCCAATCCCGGCCCGGCCAGCTACCGCAAGGGCGGCCCGTTGACGGTCACCGACTGCAACGTGATGCTGGGCCGCATACAGCCGGAGCACTTCCCGCGCGTGTTCGGCCCGAACGGCGACCTGCCGCTCGACCGCACCGTGGTCGAAAGCGCCTTCGCCGCGCTGGCCGCGCAAATCGAGCGCGAGACCGGCACCGCCATGTCGCCGTCCGCCGTG
This sequence comes from Janthinobacterium sp., assembly GCA_003482555.1. Lineage (GTDB taxonomy): Bacteria > Pseudomonadota > Gammaproteobacteria > Burkholderiales > Burkholderiaceae_D > Janthinobacterium. The sequence goes on from DMYQ01000068.1 coordinate 17,327, forward strand.
GCCGACGGCTTCCTGGCGGTGGCGGTCGACAATATGGCGCAAGCAATCAAGTCGATCTCGGTCGAACGGGGCTATGACGTCAGCCGCTACGCCATGTGCTGCTTCGGCGGCGCCGGCGGCCAGCATGCCTGCCGCGTGGCCGACGTGCTGGGCATGACGCGCATCGTCATCCACCCGTTTGCCGGCGTGCTGTCGGCCTTCGGCATGGGCCTGGCCGACATCCGCGCCATGCGCGAGGCGGCCGTCGAACAGCCGCTCTCGGAAGCGAGCCTGGACCATTTGCAGCCGGATCTGGCGGCGCTGGCCTTCCACGCCCGCGAGGAATTGCTGGCCCAGCAGGTGGCCCCGGCCGACATCACGGTGGAGCTGTGCGCGCGCCTGAAATACCAGGACAGCGACTCGGCCTTCGTCATCGCCTGCGCCAACCACGAGACCATGGCGGCCGCCTTCGCGGCCCTGTACCGGGCCCGCTTCGGCTTCGTCATGGAAGGCCAGCCGCTGGTGATCGAATCGATTTCGGCGGAAGCCATCGGCGCCGGCGACGGCGGCGACTTCGTCATCGAAGTGCCGGCCGGGGCGCAAGGCGGCGCGACTGGCCAGGTGCTCAGCTACGTCGACGGGCGCACCCGGCCGATCGACTTGCACGTGCGCGCCGCGCTGGCCGTCGGCAGCCGCATCGCCGGCCCCGCCATCATCCGCGAGGAAATCGCCACCATCGTGGTCGACGCCGGCTGGTCGGCGCGGGTGCTGGAAGACCGCTCCATCATGCTGGAACGGGAAGTGGCGGCCGGCGCCGTGCACGCCATGACGACGGCCGTGCACCCGATCCACCTGGAGATCTTCAACAATCTGTTCATGGCGATCGCCAAGCAGATGGGCACCACCCTGGAAAACACCGCGTATTCCGTGAACATGAAGGAGCGCCTGGACTTCTCGTGCGCGATCTTCGACCGGCGCGGCAATCTGATCGCCAACGCGCCGCACATTCCCGTCCACCTGGGCTCCATGAGCGACAGCGTGCAATGCGTGATCCGCCAGCACGGCGCCAGCATGGCGGCCGGCGACGCCTATGTGCTCAACGTGCCCTACAACGGCGGCACCCACCTGCCCGACATCACCGTGGTGTGCCCGATCTACGGGCCGGACCAGGCCGCGCCCCTGTTTTCCGGGCGCCCCGAGCCGCTCTTCTTCGTTGCCGCGCGCGGCCATCACGGCGACGTGGGCGGCATCACGCCCGGCTCCATGCCGCCGAACAGCACCAGCATCCTGGAAGAGGGCGTCCTGCTCGACAATATCAAGATCGTCGACAACGGCGTCTTCCTGGAGCCGCTGGTGCGTTCCCTGTTCGCGGCCGGGCCTTGGCCGAGCCGTAACATCGACCAAAACATCGCCGACCTGATCGCCCAGTTGGGCGCCTGCGAAACGGGCGCCAATGAATTGCTGAAGGCGGTCGCCTGCCACGGCGAAGACGTGGTGCTGGCGTATATGCAGCACGTGCAGGACAACGCCGAGGAAGCCGTGCGCAAAGCCATCGTCGGCTTGCGCGACGCCAGCTTCGCCTATGAAATGGACGATGGCGCTGTGCTCAAGGTGAGCCTCACCATCGACCATGCGCGGCGCGGCGCGACGGTCGACTTCAGCGGCACCAGCGCTCAGCGCGGCAGCAATTTCAACGCCCCCCTGTCGGTGTGCAAGGCGGCCGTGCTGTATGTGTTCCGCACCCTGCTCGACAGCGACATCCCGATGAACGAGGGCGTGCTCAAGCCCCTGACCCTGATCATCCCGGAAGGCTCGATGCTCAATCCGCGCTATCCGGCGGCGGTGGTGGCCGGCAATGTCGAAGTGTCGCAATACGTCACCGACGCCCTGTACGGCGCCCTCGGCGTGATGTCGGCTTCGCAGGGCACGATGAACAATTTCACGTTCGGCAATGAGGAACACCAGTACTACGAAACCATCGCCGGCGGTTCCGGCGCCGGCCCCGGCTTCGACGGCACGGCGGCGGTGCAGACCCACATGACCAATTCGCGCATGACCGATCCGGAAGTGCTGGAATGGCGTTTCCCGGTGCTGGTGGAAACCCATGCGATCCGGCGCGGCAGCGGCGGCCCCGGCAAGCACACGGGCGGCGACGGGGCGCTGCGCCGCATCCGCTTCCTGGAGGGCATGACGGCCAATATCCTGGCCGGGCACCGCCGCATCGCGCCCTTCGGCCTGGAGGGCGGGGCGCCCGGGGCGCTGGGACGCAACTGGGTCGAGCGCGGCGATGGCACGGTCGAGCATTTCGGCGCCACCCACACGGTCGAGATGCGGGCCGGCGACGTGTTCGCCATCGAGACGCCGGGCGGTGGCGGTTTCGGCGCATAGACGCAGCGCTGACAAATTTGCAAGCAAGGCGGGACGGTCAGGGCCAGCCGCCCGCCATTCACACGGCTCTTTACTTCGACTGGGGACTACAACATGAAAAAAACACTACTCGCATTGACCATCCTGGCGGCCGGAACGGCATCGGCCCAATCCGCGCTCACGGTGTACGGCATCGTCGACGTCGGACTGGTGCGCGAAAGCGGGGCCGCCGCCGGCGCCAGCACCAAGGTCACCAGCGGCATAGGCTCGGGTTCGCGCCTGGGCTTCAAGGGAGAGGAAGACCTGGGCGGCGGCTTGTCGGCCCTGGTGCTGCTGGAAAACGGCTTCCAGGCCGACACCGGCGCCATGGGGCAGGGCGGCTTGCTGTTCGGGCGCCAGGCTTATGTCGGCTTGCGGGGCGGCTTCGGCAGCGTGACTCTGGGGCGCCAGTACACGCCGCAATATCTGGTCGTGGCCGGGGTCGATCCCTTCGGCTCCGGTCTGGCCGGCGACACCAAGAACCTGATGCCGGCCAGCGGCAATTCGGCCAGTCGCATGGATAACGCGATCAAATATGTGTCGCCGGTGCTGGGCGGCGTGACGGCGGAACTGGCCTACGGCGCCGGCGAAGTGGCCGGCGCCAACGCGGCCGGCAGCCAGTACGGCGCCGCGCTCGGCTATGCGGCCGGCCCCTTGCTTGTGCGCCTGGGCTATCACAATCGCAACAACGACACGGCGACGCTGAAAAACACGGATAACGCGAAAAACACGGTCCTGGCGGCCACCTACGATTTCGGCGTCCTCAAGGCGCACGCCGCTTACGGCAGCAACAAGGGCTTGAACAGTTCGCCGCTGCGCAATGCCAGCAATCCCTTCGCCTACGCGGTGGCGCCGACGGCGTCGACCGACAGCCGCGACCTGATGCTGGGCCTGACGGTGCCGGTCGGGGCGCAGACCTGGATCGCTTCCTGGATACGCAAGGACGACAGGACGGCGGCGAACCAGGACGCCGATCAATTGGCGCTCGGTTATCGCTACGCCCTGTCGAAGCGCACCGATCTCTACACGGCGTATTCGCGCATCCACAACAAGAACGGCGCCGGCTACACGGTGGGCGCCGCCATCGAGGGCGGCAGCGGCAACCGGGCGCTCGACGTCGGCATGCGGCACGCGTTTTAATCGAGGGGGACGGACGTCGCAGCGGCGTCCGTCCCCGCGCTCACGAGAGGAAGATATTATGCACACTCCAGCCGACAGCATGCTGGCTTATCTGCGCGCCAAAGACGGCAATCGCCCGCATCTGATGGCGCAGGCCTTCACGCGCGACGCGACCCTGTCCGTGCGCCTGCATACGGACGGCATCGTGTTTCCGCCATTTACGCAAGGACGCGAGGCCATCGGGGACTTGCTGGCGCGCCGTTTCGGCCAGGTCAATGAAAATGTTTACACGTTTTGCTTGACGGCGCCGCCTTTGAGCCGGCCGGCCGCCGTCGACTGCGACTGGCTGGTGGCGATGAGCAACAAGGACGACGGCGACGTGCGTGTCGGCTGCGGCCGCTACGACTGGCGCTTCGCGGCCGATAGCGGCCTGGCCGAGCGCTTGCGCATCGATATCGACGTCATGAGCGTGCTGCCGCCGTCGGCCCTGGACGGGGTGATGGCGTGGGTGCGGGCGCTGCCTTATCCTTGGTGCCCGGCCGCGACGGCGCTCGCCGGCGCGCCGGAGTGGGCGGCGCTGGCGGCCGCGCGCGCGTATCTGGAAGGCGACAGTGGACGCGAAAGGATGCGTTCGGAGATGCGTTCCGGAAATTAAACTGTTAGTCTGAATTTGCTTGCCAAGGCGCATGTGCGCCGCCGCCGGGTCATGGAAACCCGGCGCCCAGATCGATTTTCCAGGGGGTCTCATATGAAAAACGTATTCAAGAGCATCATCGTCGGCTTGTCAATGCTGGCCTTGAGCATGACGGCCGGCGCGGCCGCCGCGGCGGACAAGGGCACCGCCGACGAGGCCGTTGCAATGGTCAAGAAAGCCGGCGAATTCCTGAAAAAGAATGGCAAGGAAAAAGCCTTCGCCGAGTTTAACAATCCCAAGGGTCAGTTTATTTTACGCGACCTGTACATCTTTACCTTCCTGGCCAACGGCGATGGCATTGAACGCGCCAATGGCGCCAATCCCAAGCTGGTGGGCAAGAACGTGTCCGAAATGAAGGACGCCGACGGCAAACTCCTGATCAAGGATATCCTGGCGACGGGCACCAGCAAGGCGGGCCAGGGCTGGGTCGACTACAAATGGCCGAATCCGGTCAGCGGCGCCATCGAGGGCAAGCGCACCTATGTCGAACGCTACGATGATGTGCTGATCGGCTGCGGCATTTACAAATAGGCATTTGCAATTGCCGGGGCGGCCTTGCCCGGACCGTTCAGCGCGGGCCGGGCAAGGCTTCCGGCGGCAGGCGCAAAAATCGCGGCAGCAGCGTGGCCGGCAAATCGAGCGTCGCGCCGCTCAGGGTCAGGCGGCCACCCAGGCTCAGCATCACGTAACCATGCACCAGCGCCCAGGCCGCATTCGCGGCCGGCAAGGCCCAGCGCGCATCGGCACCCGCTTCCCGCACGGTGGCGGCGGCGGCATCCAGCACGAACAGGAAGCAATCCCGGGCCGCCCGCTCCAGGTCGGGAAAGCGGCGCAAGTCCTGGTGCTCGAACATCAGGCGGTAGTGGGCCGGCGCGGCCAGCGCGAATTGCACATAATGTTCCCCCAATAACTGGAAGCGCTGTTCGGCGCCGGCTTGCGCCACGTCGGGCAAATTCTCGCGCCAGCGCGTGTTCAGGCGCGCAAAACCATCGACGGCGACTTCGGCCAGCAGCGCTTCCTTGCTGGGGAAGTGGCGGTACACGGCGGCGATGCTGACGCCGGCCAGTCGGGCCACCTCGCGCAGCGAGGGCGCGCCGCCGTCTACCCGCGCCAAGAGTTCGATGGCGGCCGCGACCAGACTGGCGCGCAAATTGCCGTGGTGATAGGGGGCGGAATCTGGAGCTGAATTTTTATCCATATGTGTTAATTCTTCGTCTATAATCGCCATGTTATCACTGAAAACATGGAGTGGACATGGAAACTGCTGAAACCTTGGTGGACAAAGTGGAATTGCCGCGCGACGCCAGCATCGCCGGCCTCTACCCGGGTAACAATCTGGCCGACGCCTTCGCCGTGCGGCTGCCGGCCGACGTGGCGCTGGAACCGGAAGCGCTGGCCCGTTTCCTCTTCGACGGCCAGCCGCGCTGGATCGACTGCTTGTTGCGCGTGCGCGACTGCATGGTGGCCGTCTTCGGCTTGAAGACGGCGCGCCAGTTGCGCGACGCGGCACGGCAGGCGCCGGCGCAGCAGGTCGGCATCTTCAAGATTTATTCGCGGGCCGCGCGTGAAATCGTGCTCGGTGAAGATGACAAGCACCTCGACTTTCGCATCGCGCTGCTGTGTCGGGAAGAGCCGCAGGGCACCTTGCTGGTGGTTTGCACGGTGGTGCATTGCCACAACCGCCTGGGGCGCGCCTACATCGCGCTGATCGCGCCTTTTCACCGCATGGTCGTGCGCGCCACCCTGCGCCGCGCGGCCCAGGTCGGCTGGCGCGCGGCATAGGGAGGCGCCATGTAGCACGCCATCGTGCGCCGCAAGATCGCCGCGCTCTTCCATGAATTAAACAGGGGCAATTACGCGCCCATCCTCAACACGGCGGCCGGCCGCTTCGAACATTGCTTCGCCGGCCAGCACGCGCTGTCGGGGCGGCGCACGTCGATGGCGCAAACCCGGGCCTGGTACGCCAGGCTGGTGCGGATCTTCCCGAATCTGCGTTTCGAACTCGACCGGGTGATCGTTTGCGGCTGGCCCTGGGACACCCTGGTGACGGTCGAATGACGCGATTCCTACACTTTGCTGAACGGCGAATTGCGCAGCAACGGGGGCGTCCACCTGATCGGACTGAAATGGGGCGTAGCGTGTCGGTGCGCATCCATTGCGACACTTATTTGCTGCTGGAAAACCTGGCGATCCAGGAGCGCGCCGGCATCGCCGAAGCGGGCCTTGCGCCGTTGATCGGCTAGCCGTCGCCGGATTGACACGGGGATCACGCCCGCTGAGCGGGTCGCGGGATCTTGCTTATTTATGCAGGATATTGCATAATTTGGCAGCATTTTTCATGGCCATGCGGCCAGCCCGGAAGAGTAGAATCGGCGCGGCGCGGCCTGGATCGGTGACTGTCTCGATCGGGCTTGACGCAGACGTCCGCGGCGATCGCGCCACGCAGGCGTGCGTCCGCGATCAAGCACCGTAAAGTGCGCCAGTTCAGCCCGCCTTGCCTCTTCGACTTG
>DMYQ01000068.1:24203-34939 GCA_003482555.1 Janthinobacterium sp.
CCCACTCACCTGACACGACTCCATGAACTCGACGCTCGACCTGTTCGGCTTTGCCACCACGCCGCTGGAATTGATTTCCTTCGCGCTGGCCATCGTCAACGTGCTGCTGAATATCCGCCAAAGCCACTGGGCCTGGTTGTTTGCCATCGTTTCCTCGGCCACTTACGCGCTGGTGTTTTTCGACTCCCGCCTGTATGGCGACATGGGCTTGCAACTGGTGTTCATCGCGATTTCCGCCTGGGGCTGGTATCAATGGCTATCCGGCGCCGCCAGCGGCGCGCAATTGCCGGTGACGGGGCTGAGTGCGCGCGGCTGGCGCCTGGCCGGCGCCGGCTGGCTGCTCGGCTTCCTCGTACTGGCCTGGTTCTTGAAAGCCTACACCGATACCGACGTGCCGCTCGCCGATGGCTTCCTGACGGCCGGCAGCCTGCTGGGCCAGTTGCTGCTGTCGCGCAAGAAGCTGGAAAACTGGCATGTCTGGATCGCCGTCGACATCCTTTACGTCGGCCTGTACCTGTACAAGCATCTGACCCTGACGGCCATCCTGTACGCCGTCTTCGTCGGCATGGCGATACTCGGTTTGCGGGCCTGGAAAAACGTCGCGGCCGGCCCGGCGCCGGGCGCGATGGTGCTCAAATGAACGGAAAGTCCTGTCTGCGCGTGGCTTTGCTGGGCGCCGAGTCGTCCGGCAAGTCGACCCTGGCGGCCGCGCTGGCGGCCCGCCACGGCAGCGTCTGGGTGCCGGAATACCTGCGCGAATTCGTCGAGACAAAGGGGCGGGTGCCGCGCGAAGCGGAGCAATTCCTGATCGCCGCCACCCAGATCGAACGCGAGCGTGCGGCCGCCATCCAGGCCAAAAAATACCTGTTTTGCGACACCACGCCGCTGATGACGGCGCTTTACAGCCGTTTTTACTTCGGCGCCGTGGATGCGCAACTGGCCGCGCTGGCGGACAGCGAGCCTTACGATTACACCCTGGTGACGGCGCCCGACAGCCCGTGGGTGGCGGACGGCTTGCAGCGCGAGTCGGAAGCCGTGCGCCAGCGCATCCATCGCCTGCTGCTGGACGAATTGGCGGCGCGGGCGATTCCTTTCTTGCTGGTGACGGGCGCGCTGGCGCGGCGCCTGGCGCAAGTCGACGCATGGCTGGACGCCTGAACCCTGAGGCATGGCGGTCCGCGTTGGCGCGCGTTCCAGCGCGCGCGACGCGAAGAGTTTCACCTTGCGCGCGCCGTTTTCACAGCTTGGCCCTTAAAAGTCGAACTGTGCCGACACCTTGAAGGTGCGCGGCGCGCCCGGGATCAGGTAGCCGCCCAGTTGCGGCGTCACATCGCGCCAGTAAAACTTGTCGAAAACGTTGTCCACGTTGGCGCGCAGGGTGGCGGCCGTGCCGCCCAGCTTGGTGGCGTAGGCCGCGCCCAGGTTCAGCAGATGGTAGCCCGGCACCATCACAGTGTTGGCGTTGTCGAAGGCTTTCTTGCCGGCGTAGAGCCAGGTGCCGTTCAACTTCAAACCGGCCACTTGCGGCAGCGCGTAATCGGCGAAGACGGCCGACTTGAAGGCCGGCACGTCGGTGACGCGCTTGCCGTCCAGGTCGGCGCTGCCCGTGCCTTGCTGCCGGGTGTTGAGCGCCATCGCCGACACGCCCACGGTCAGGTTGCTCATCGCCTTGCCTTGCGCGGCCAGTTCCAGGCCGCGGTTTTGCGCCTGACCGTTGCGCACGAAGGTATTGCCCGCGTCCGTGTATTCCAGGCCCTTGCGGATCTGGAACAGGGTCGCCGACACCATCAGTTCGCGCGTCAGATCGGCCTTGACGCCGATTTCAATTTGCTTCGACTTGCTCGGCGCCAGGGCCAGGCCGGCGTGGTCGGCGCCGATGGGGGCGATGCCGCCGTGTTCCAAGCCCTGCGAATAGGCGGTATAGACGGCCACGTTGTCGCGTGGCTGATAGACCAGGGCCAGGTTCGGCAGCAGGAAGCCGTCGTCTGTGTGCACGTCGACGGCGTTGCCGCTGGTGTCGCGGTCCTGGTCGCGCTTGACTTGCACGCGGCGCAGGCCGCCGTGCAGCTTCCAGTGGTCGGCGATCGCGACAATATCCTGCGCGAAGAGGGCGCGCTCGTTTTCGCTGCGCACTTGCACCGGCGCGGTGGACGTCTCGCCGGACTCGGGCACGACGACCGGTTGATAGATATTGCTGACGCCGACGAATTGGTAGAGATACAAGCCAGCCTTGTCCTTGCGCTCGAAGAAGGAGGCGCCGGCCGTGAAGTCGTGGCGCAGCGCGCCGGTGGCGAACTTGCCCTGGATCAGGGCCTGCGCCGCCAGCGGCGACTTCGATTCGCCCAGGCTCTTGTAATCGTAGACGTCGTAGTCGCCGTTGCCGCAAAAGCCAGGATACAGATTGTCTTGGCCGCAGCCGTAGGGAAAGGCGGTGTAATCGTCGCGCTTGAACGAGTGGCGGTTGGCCGACAGGGTGGCGTGCCAGTCGGCGTCGAACTGGTAGGCGAAGCGCAGGCCGATATTGCTGGTGCGGGTTTGCACCGGCATGCTCCAGGGCTGGTTGTTGAGCATGGTATTCGCCGCCACGCCGGTCGGCAGGGTGGTGTTATTAAGTAATTGGAAACCGGGCGCCGTCAACTGCGACTTGTCCTGGTAGTCGGCGTCGAGCTGGAGCAGGGCTTGCGGCGTGATTTGCCAGTCGAAGGCGGCCGAGACAAACTTGCGCTGGCCATCGGCGCCCTTCACGTAGGAACGGATGTGCTCGGCGGCCGCGTTGACGCGGTAGCCGAAGCGCCGGTCTTCGAAGCGTCCGCCCAGGTCGAGCGAGCCGTACAGGGTGCCGCGTTCGCTTGCTTCCACGGTCACCGAGCGCAGCGGCGTATTCGTGGGGCGCTTGACGATGTAGTCGACGATGCCGCCCGGCGCGGCGACACCGGACTGGAAGCCGGCCAGGCCCTTGAGCACTTCGACGCGCTCCTTGTTTTCCAGCGGAATCTGGGCGTCGCCGACGATGGCCAGGCCATCCTTGCGATAGCTGGAATTGGCGTCGAGGGCAAAGCCGCGGATGGAAAACTGTTCCGCGTAGCCCACCGCGTTATACGAATCGCTGACGCTGGCGTCGAACTTCATCGCGTCGCTGGTCGAGCGGATGCGCATGTCTTGCATTTGTTCGCGCGTGAAGACGGCCACCGAGGCCGGCGTCTGCAGCAGCGGCGCGTCGGAAAAGCCGGCCACGGAGGCGCGGTTGGGGGCGTCGAGGCGGCTGCCCGTGACGACGACTTCGGGCATGCCCTGCTCGGACGACTGGGCCGATGCGGCGCTGGAAAACGCTTGCAGGACCGCCAGCGCAATGAGGGAAACGGATAAATTTGCTGAGGACATAATATGAATGCTCGTGATGCGCGTCGGCGTTGCCGACATGCTGCTTGTGCGGCCGGAGCCAGCGCGGGGAGCAATCAAAGGAGGGGACTTTGCGCTTTCCTTCGCTGGCATTATCCAGATCAGGTACGGAGGGTATCTCTCACCCGGAAACGGCGTTTCCAGGACCCCTAGCGAAGCCGAAGTTTATCATGAACGGGGCGCGCGGCGCCCGGGCCGAATGACAACAGTGGCGAATTACAACAGTCGCATGCCTGTCGGTCCTGGCGCCGCACCGCAAGGGCGCTTGACCAGGATAGTCGGCAAAGATTCCATCAAAACGCGATCCGCCCCTGTTTCGCCAAGCGGCGCGCGCGTGGCACTTGAGATTTTGTGGGCGGCGGTGGAAAATGCGGCCATATCAATTCAAAAAACAGGAAGCCCGATGTCACACGAAGAGTTGCAGGAAGCGGAAGTGGGATTGCCGGCCCCGACCATGGACATGCACCGCGCCATCAGCGCGCTGATCGAGGATTTGAGCGCGCTCGACGTCAACAATCAGCGCTTCGAAGCTTGCACCGATCCGGAGTTGCGGCGTCTGCTGGCGCACCGCTGCGACACGGCCCGCAAGCAAGTGGCGATGGCGCTCGAATGGCTGCGCCGGCGCGACGTCAAGATGGACAAGGAAATGAAAGAGGCGCTGTTCAAGGCCGGCCCCATCGTGGCTCCCTTCCACTATGAATAATGTGCCAATAGCGCGCGCATAGCGCGCCAGTAGTACGCTGCGCCGCGTTTTTGCATCCTGGCGTATGGTTCGGGCTGAATTCGAACAAACGAGAGGTGATCGATGAAACTGTTGCCATACCGCGAGGGCACCTGGTTCGCGGTGCCGTTACGGGGGGGAGGATATGCCGCCGGCGTTGTCGCCCGCACGGCGCCGACGGGCCGCATCATCCTGGCCTATCTGTTCGGGCCGAAATATGAAACACGGCCCACCCTGGCCGAGGTCGAGCACCTGCAGGCGAAAGACGCGCTGCGCCACCTGCGCACGGGCGACTTGGGCCTGGTCAATGAGCATTGGCGCGTGATCGGCCACGCCAGCAGCTGGGACCGGGGCGCCTGGCCCATGCCCTCGTTTATCCGGCGCGCCGATTTGCTCAAGCGGGCCTGGCGGGCCACTTATTCGGAAGCCGACCCGGGCAAGTTGGAACGGGAAGAATCCGTGCCCTACGACACGCCCGACCTGGAAAGCGACTCCCTGTACGGCTACGGCGCCACCGAGACCTTGATGAGCAAGTTGTTGGGGTGAGGGGATAAGTCTGGGATAAGCGGATGAAGCTTGCCATGCGCATGGCAGGCGCGCGCGTGCGCCCGTCGACGGCGCGCCTACGCGGCCGGCAGCGCGAACCGGATCAGCAAGCCGCCGCCGACCCGGTTGCTCACATGCAGTTCGGCGCCGTGGCGCAGCAGCACGCGGTCGACGATGGCCAGGCCCAGGCCGGCGCCATTGGCTTGGCCGCGCGCCGTGTCCATGCGCGTGAACGGTTTCAGCAACTGCTCGATCTGCGCGTCCGGCACGCCGGGACCGTGGTCTTGCACTTCGATCAGCACGCGGCGCGCCCCGTGCGTGCCCTTGACGCGGCAGGCGATATCAATCTCGCTGAGCTCGCTGCCCTCGGTCTTGCCGTAGCGGCGGGCGTTTTCAATCAAGTTGTTGATGACGCGCTGCAAGTCGGTGGCATTGCCCATGACGTGGACGTCGGGCGCGATGTCGGTCGTGATCTTGACGTCGGGCAGGCGCGTCGCTTCGCGCGCGCTATCGCCGAGCAAGGTGCTGATATCGACGTTGATGAAGCTGGACGCCTCGGTCGGCTTGGCGTAGTCGAGGAACTGGCCGATGATGGCGTCCATCTGGGCGATGTCGGACTGGATGCCGTCGCGCGCCTCGTCCGACAAATGGGCCATTTCCACTTCCAGTTGCAAGCGCGTGAGCGGGGTGCGCAAGTCGTGCGAGATGCCGGCCAGGATCACGGCCCGGTCCGACTCGACCTGGCGCAAGTCGCCCACCATCTGGTTGAAGCTGCGGTTCGCCTCGATGATTTCTATCGGCCCTTTTTCCGGCAGCAAATCCGGCTGCTTGCCCTTGGCGATGGCGCGCGCGGCCGCCGTCAAGCGGGCCAGGGGCAGATTGATCAGGCTGGAAATGATGGCCGCCCCGAGCAGGGATATGAGCGACACCAGGCTGGCCCAGCCGACCCACTGGATGCCGGTCAAGCCGCGGATACGTTCGCGCTCGAGCATCAGCCAGTATTCGTCGTCGTCGATCTTGAAGCTGACCCAGAAACCGGCCACGCCGTTCACGCGCGAAGAAAAGCGCGTATCCTCGCCCAGCCTGTCCTTCACCAGGGCGGCGATGTCGGGCATGAGCCAGTTGCCGGGCGGCGGATCGACGCGGTCGTCGGGTTCCAGCGGCAGCACGCGGATGCCTTCGTTGCTGACCAGTTCGAACAGCAATTCCTTGCGCAACTCGGGCGCCGAATGGGTCAGGGCCGCGTGCGTGATGGTGACGACGGAAATGACCTGGGCGGCAATCTGCTGCGCCTGCGGCTCGCGCTGGACGACGCTGATCAAGCCGATCCAGGCGGTCATGCTGAGCGTGGTGAGCACGCTCAGCAGAAAGAAGGTGCGCCAGAACAGGCCGCTTTTCAGGCGCGCCATGCTCAACACCGGCATATGCTTCAGGCGGCCCTGCATATCAGCGCGGCTGACCTTCCGGAATGAACACATAGCCGAGGCCCCAGACGGTCTGGATGTACAGGGGACTCGACGGGTCCGGTTCGATCAGCTTGCGCAGGCGCGAAATCTGCACGTCCAGGCTGCGGTCGAAGACTTCGTATTCGCGTCCGCGCGCCAGTTCCATCAGTTTTTCACGCGACAGGGGCTGGCGCGCGTGGCGGGCGAACACCTTCAGCACGGAAAATTCACCCGTGGTCAGGGGCACGGTTTCGCCCGCCTTTTTCAGGGTGCGGGTGCCGAGGTCGAGCACGAACTGGCCGAACTCGAACGTTTGCGGCGTCTCCGACGGCGCGCCGGGAATTTCATCGGGGCCCTTGCGGCGCAGCACGGCGCCGATGCGGGCCACCAGCTCGCGCGGGTTGAACGGCTTCGGCAGATAATCGTCGGCGCCCATTTCCAGGCCGACGATGCGATCCACGTCTTCGCCCTTGGCGGTGAGCATGATGATGGGGGTCTGGTCGCCGGCGCCGCGCAGGCGGCGGCAGATCGACAGGCCGTCTTCGCCGGGCAGCATCAAGTCCAGCACCAGCAAGTCGTAGCGCTCGCGCAACCACAGCTTGTTCATCGCCGTCGCGTTTTCCGCCGTGAAAACGTTGAAGCCCTGCTCGGTCAAATAACGGCGCAGCAAGTCGCGCAAACGCACATCGTCGTCCACTACCATAATCTTCGATTGATGGCCATGGTTAGCTTGCGCCGTTGTATTGTTGCCGGTGTTTGTCGTTGAAATTGTCGTCATGTGCTTGCCGTATTGTCTTATCCAAGTCGCTATGGTAACGTCTGAACGCTCCGAAACGGGCGTGGACGCCGACCCATTACATGCTGTTACAAACTTTACCCATTTACTCTTACCGCACTGTGTAAAGCATCATACACTGGGGCATCAGTGGTACTTAGCTTATATCTTTACACGGCATCGCGGAAGAGGAACACAATGAATAACGTGCATAAAAAAATTCAGGTCACCTCCAGTTTACCCCTTTGCGTGCGCTTTTCCGTGGGCGCGTTTGCGCTGGCCTGTTCCGCCCTGGGCGCCGACCCGGCTATCGCGTCCGACCAGTCGTCGCGGCAAGAGCAGCGCGACCAGCATCGCGACGAGCGCCGTGACGATCGTCAGAGCCAGCAGCAGCGCGGCGCCGATCGCCACAACGACAACCATAACGATAGCCGCGCCGAGCGGCGCGACAGCCGCGGCGAAGAGCAGCGTCGCGCCATGCAGGAGCGCGCCGACGCCGTGCGCCGCAACGGCCGCCTGACGCCCGACGAGCGGCGCGACCTGCGGCGCCAGATCAACGAGGCTGGCCAGGATATCTACGCGACGCCGCCCCGGCATTGATACAGCGCAGCATCAAGTGACGGCGCCGCCGTCACTCTTTCAGCCTTCCTTCCGGCGTCGGAATTTCCCTCAAAAGCCTTGGCTTGCGTGTCATTAATTTATTATGCGCAATTCGCTTGCGCGATGTTTACACTCCGCGACCATTCCCCCATGATAGTCAGGCATATCACTGTATGCAAGGCCTTGCCGCGCCCGGCAAGCCGTACTTGAGGAGGAAGCCATGTCGGATGATTCTCCCTGGCTTGACGGCGGCGACTTGCCGCCAGGTTTGCTGCTGCGCCGCGACGGCGTGTTCTTCGACGCCGGCTTGCGGGCGCCCGCCTTCATGGCGGCCGTCGAGCGCATCTTTTTCTCCGGCGCCTATTTCACCGCTCTCGATTACGCCGCCTTCAGCGCCGCGCTGTACGGGGGCGGCGCCGAATTGCGGCGCGCGCGCGTGAGCCGCGGCGCGCCCTTGCTGCGCTTCGCCAGCGCCATCGCGCGTTTCGATCCACACCGGCGCGCGCTCTACAAACAGCACAAGATCCGCGACGGCGTGGCCGAATATTACTTTGAAGCGAGCTTCCTCGAAACGGGGCCGGCGGGCGAGGGCGGAACCCGGCCCGCACCGCCGCCGGTCCGGCTCGACTTCGACGAATTCGTCGCCCATCTGTGGTGCCAGGGCGTGCGCTTCGGCATCGACGCGGCGGCCGTGTGCGCCGTCATCGCCTCCGGCAAGGTGGAGCGCGTGGTGGTGGCGCGGCGCCTGGAGCCGGCGCCCGGCAGCGACGCCGCCATCGTCGAAGTATCGCAGCAGATGCAGCGCGACGACTCGCCGCGGGAAATGGCGAATGGCCGCCTCGACTTGCTGACCTTCAAGAACCGCTTCCCGCAAGTGAAAAAGAATGCCCGCCTGCTGAAAAAGGTGGCGGCCACGCCGGGCCGGCCCGGCTACGAGTTGTCGGGTGCGGCCCTGGTGCCGGCGCCCGCGCGCGAGGTCGACCTGGGGGCGCTGGCCGGCGCCGGCACCGTCGTCGAACACTTGCGCGACGGCGACTTCCTGGTGGCGCAGCACGACGGCTTCGTCAACGTCGACGCCGACAGCGGCGCCATTTCGCTGGACGTGAAGATCGTCAGCCACGACGGCGTCAGCGGCCGCACCACGGGCAACCTGAAGCTGCGCGCCGAGTATGAGGAATTCGGCGACGTGCAAGAGCAGCGCCTGGTCGAGGGCGCCGACATCAGCATCCACGGCGACGTCTTCGGCCACCTGCAATCGTTTGGCGGGCGCATCACCATGCACGGCAAGGTGATCGGTGGCAGCGCTGGCAACGCCCGTGGCGATATCCTGGTCATGGGCGTCGCGTCGGGCGCGACCCTGCAGGCGCGCGAGGGCGAGGTGCGCGTGGAACGGGCCGAGAATTGCGTCATTTCCGGCACCCGCGTCGTCGTCAAGCAGGCCAGCAATTGCGAGATCGTCGGCGACGACGTGACGGTGGGGGTGGCGGAAGGTTGCGCCATCGCGGGGCGCCGCATCCGCATCGACGCGGCCGGCCCGCGCAAGCAGGCCGAGATGCTGATCTTTCCGCTGCTGCCCGAAATGCAGCGCTTCGATCGCCGGATCGCCGAATTCGGCGTGCGCGCCGACGGTTACGCGCGCGCCGCGCTCAGGTTGCGGCGCGAGATCGAGCAAGCCGGCCAGCATCCCGATATGCGCAATTACCTGCTGCTGGCCGAGCGGGTGCGCAAGCAGGAACTGCTGCTGTCGGCCGAGCAGGTGGCGCCCTTCCAGAAGCTGGCGCTGGTCGCCGCGCCGGCCCTGAAGATGATCGCCGCGCTGACGACCGAGTTGCTGCAAATGGAAGCGCAAGAGGCGGCGATGCACGAGCAGGCGCGGCAGGTGGAAGGACGCAAACGGGACACGGCCGGGCAGACCCGCTGCGCCGTGGGCCGCATAGTCGGCGACGTTTTGGTGCGCACCCTGGTCTTCAATCGCGAGGGCGGGCCCGCGCATGACAGGCCGGCCAAAGACATCAAGGCCATGTTGCGCGGCGGCGGCGCGGGTGTCGACATCGTTTTCGCCGGCCAGAGCGGCAGCCTGGACTGGACTTACGCCTTGCCGCAAGAGTGAAGCGCGGCCGCTGGCCCCGCGAACGGACGTCAGGAGCGCCGTGCGGCGGCCGGCACGCCGGGCGCGAGGGCGCTGTCTGTCGCCTCCGGCGCCTCGGACGCGGCGTTGGCGTCCAGGCCCCATTCGGCCCAATCGTCGCCAAACAATTCGGCCGGATGCTGGGTACGATCCGAACCGTTGCCGCAGGCCAGGGAATCGATGGAACAATACTTGTCGCAACCCCAGCAGATACGCTCGGGGTTTGCCGGGTGGATGGGGAATTTCTTGGCCATATGGGTGCCTTGAGGTCGGTCGGGCTTTGTCACGTTCGCGCCTTACCCTGATGAGTCAATTCTAGGCGGATGAGTATAAAGATACAAGTTAAATATTGCTTTAAGGTGTGTCTTGATGCGGGGCAATGGCCCTTGTCTTGCGGATGGGGAAATGGAACGGGGAGCGGCCGCCGGGCGGCCACTCCCTTACTTCGCTGTATTACTTCGCTGCAATATTTATTTGGGATCGGGATCCAGGTAAAAGATGGCGTAAGCCTTGCTTGTCACGTCGTCCGCATTTTCAATATGCAGCGCGTAGCAATCTTCCGACACCAGACTGCGCCAATTGGGCAGGAAAGCCTTGCCAAACATGGCGTTGGCCTTGGAGCCGACGCGCATATCGATGGCGATGCAGGCGTTGCGCTTGCCGGTTTGCGCATAGTTGACGCCGCGCAGCTCAAGGCCGAAGGCTGCCATCCACGGTTCCCACATGCCTTTTTCGGTGCCGGCGGCGATGCGGCTGAACATTTCCGCGAGCGTCAAACCCTTCTTGACCGTATCGCGCAGGCACTGCAGGGACGGGGCAAAGCGGGGATCGAGACTCAGCTTGCCGGGCCCCCGTTCCGCAATGGCCCGCAACTCCTTGACGACAGCCGGTTCGCGCTCGGTATAGGTGCGCATTCTGGCGTAAAATTCAGTGTCCAGGAAGGGGTTCGCCACTTGCTCGGCGCCTGGCCCGGCTGGTTTTTTTGTCGGGGATTTATTCGTTTGCATCATGATATGTCGGTGAAGTGTAAGGGCGTAGTTTAACATCGCCCCACTACAATCGTTCCAGGCTTTCGTGGAGCGAGCATGGTTTGCGTTTGCAGTGTGGCGGGGGGGGGGGGGG
>DMYQ01000014.1 GCA_003482555.1 Janthinobacterium sp.
AATTTGATGCTCCGGCCCTGCGCGTCTGGCGAAACGGGCGTTTCCCATTAGAATTCGTGTTATCATGGGGAGCAGCTGTTGAGCCGGACGTCGGTTATCGAATCACTCCAATTCAAAGCGGTCGCGGCCCTCGCACCGATGGGCATACGGTCTCGATTTCGCGCGCCATACTTGTGACTCCCAGACGCCAGTCCGCATCGTCGGGGCGCGTCGTCCCGGTGGCGCTGCATCGTTCCGATCAATTTCGCCGTGTTTATAAAATTCTAAATCCCATTTAAAAATGATTAATAGTAACGAAAACAAAACTTTAGAGCGTCTCGTTTCTAAATTCAATGACGGAACCGCGATCATTGGTATCGTCGGTCTCGGCTATGTGGGATTGCCACTGATGTTGCGATACGTGGATGTCGGTTTCAAAGTGCTGGGCATCGATATCGATGCTGGCAAGGTCGAACGCTTGAACCGGGGCGAAAGCTATATCGAACATATTCCGGCACCGTCGATCGCGGCGGCGCGCGACAGGGGCTTCGAGGCCACCGTTGATTTCGCGCGGGCGGCCGAGGTCGACGCCTTGATCATTTGCGTGCCGACACCGCTGAACGCGTATCGCGAGCCGGATCTGAGTTTCGTGCTCAACACCACGGACGCGCTGACGCCGCATATGCGCGCCGGTCAAATCTTGTCGCTCGAAAGCACCACGTATCCGGGCACCACGGACGAGGAGCTCAAGCCGCGGATCGAGTCGCGCGGCTTGCGCGTCGGCCGGGACGTGTTCCTGGTGTTCTCGCCGGAGCGCGAAGACCCGGGCAATCCCCATTTTGAAACCCGCACCATCCCGAAAATCTGCGGCGGCACCACGCCCGCCTGCCTGCGCGCCGGAATTGCCCTGTACAGTCCGGCGATCGACACCGTGGTGCCGGTTAGTTCGACGCGCGCGGCTGAATTGACCAAATTATTGGAAAACATCCACCGCGCCGTCAACATCGGCCTGGTGAACGAGATGAAGATCATCGCCGACAAGATGGGCATCGACATCCACGAGGTGATACGGGCCGCCGCCACCAAGCCGTTCGGCTTCACCGCGTACTACCCGGGCCCCGGCCTGGGCGGGCATTGCATTCCGATCGATCCCTTCTATCTGACCTGGAAGGCGCGCCAGTATGGCTTGCACACCCGCTTCATCGAATTGGCGGGCGAAATCAACAGCGACATGCCCTTGTGGGTGGTCGGCAAGCTGAGCGACGCCTTGAACGAGCGCGCCCGCTCGGTCAAGGGCAGCAGGATTTTGGTGCTCGGCATCGCCTACAAGCGGGATGTCGACGACATGCGCGAGTCGCCGTCGGTCGAGTTGATGGAACTCCTGCGCGACAAGGGGGCCGAGGTGGCCTATTCCGATCCCCATGTACCGGTCTTCCCGAAGATGCGCGAACACGCCTTCGACTTGTCGAGCGTGACATTGACGCCGTCGGTGATCGCCTCCTACGACGTGGTTTTGCTGGCGACCAACCACAAGGCCTTCGATTACAAGCTCATTCAAGAACACGCGCGACTGATCGTCGATACCCGCGGTGTGTATTTGAATCCATCGCCGAATATTGTTAAAGCCTAAGCCGCGAAAGAATCCCTATGCGACATTTCCCCCCTCCGGTCACCGACCGGAAAATCCGTTTCGCCCTGGTGGGCTGCGGCCGCATCGCCAAGAACCATTTCGCCGCGATCAAACTGCACGAAGAGCGTTGCGAACTCGTTGCCGTGTGCGATATCGATCCCGTTGCCCTGGCCGAAGCCGCCGCCAGCACCGGCGCCCAACCGTACGCCAGTCTGAGCGAGATGCTGGCCGCTTGCCAAGCCGACGCGTTCATCCTGACCACCCCGTCCGGCATGCATCCCGAGCAAGCCATTCAAATCGCCGAGGCCGGCCATAGCGTGGTCACCGAAAAGCCCATGGCCACCCGCTGGGAAGACGCCAAGCGCATGGTCGAGGCCTGCGACGCGGCCGGCGTGCGCCTGTTCGTGGTCAAGCAAAACCGCCGCAACGCCACCTTGCAGTTGCTCAAGCGCGCCGTCGAGAAGAAACGTTTCGGGCGAATTTACATGGTCAATTTGAACGTGTTCTGGACCCGTCCCCAGGAGTATTACGACAGTGCGAAATGGCGCGGCACCTGGGAATACGACGGCGGCGCCTTCATGAACCAGGCCAGCCATTATGTCGACTTGATCGACTGGATCGTCGGGCCGGTCGAGAGCCTGCACGCCTACACGGCCACGCTGGAGCGTGACATCGAAGTCGAGGACACCGGCGTCATTAGCCTGCGCTGGCGCAACGGCGCGCTCGGTTCGATGAACGTGACCATGCTCACGTATCCCCGCAACATGGAGGGCAGCATCACGATCCTTGGCGAAAAGGGCACCGTGCGCATCGGCGGCGTCGCCGTCAACGACGTGCAGCACTGGGAATTCGCCGACGAGGAAGAGGACGACGCGAAAGTCAAGGAAGTGAGTTACCAAACCACGTCCGTGTACGGTTTGGGCCACCCTTTGTATTACGATAACGTGATCAAGGTCTTGCGCGGCGAGGCCGAGCCGGAGACGGACGGCCGCGAAGGCTTGAAGTCGATGGAAGTGCTGATCGCCACCTACCTGTCGGCGCGCGACGGCAAGCGCGTCGCGCTGCCGCTGGAGTACTGACATGGCCGCCATCATCCACGCCAGCGCCATCGTCGACGATGGCGCGATCATCGGCGACGGCAGCCGGATCTGGCATTTCAGCCATGTGTGCGGTGGCGCGCGCATCGGCGCCGGCTGCTCCCTCGGACAAAATGTCTTTGTCGGCAACGACGTCGTCATCGGTGCCAATGTCAAGATTCAAAACAACGTCTCCGTGTACGACGCCGTGACGATCGAGGACGACGTGTTTTGCGGCCCCAGCATGGTGTTTACCAATGTGTACAACCCGCGCTCGGCGGTGACGCGCAAGGATGAGTACCGCAAGACCCTGATCAAGCGCGGCGCCACGCTGGGCGCCAACGCGACCATCGTGTGCGGCGTCACGGTGGGGGCCCACGCCTTCGTCGGCGCCGGCGCGGTGATCAACCGCGACGTGCCCGATTTCGCGCTGATGGCCGGCGTGCCGGCACGCCAGTCGGGCTGGATGAGCCGCTTTGGCGAACGTCTGCCCCTGCCGCTGAAAGGCGACGCCGAGTTTGTCTGCCCGCACACCGGGGAGCATTACTTGTTAATCAATGGCGTTTGCAGCCTGAACCCACTTTAAGCATCCCACACCATGCAATTCATCGACCTGAAAACCCAATACGCCGCCCTGCGCGGCGATGTCAACGCGCGCATTCAAGCGGTGCTCGACCACGGCCAGTACATCATGGGGCCCGAAGTCAAGGAGCTCGAGGAGAAGCTGGTCGCGTACACCGGCGCCAAGCATTGCATCACGGTGGCCTCCGGCACCGAGGCGCTGCTGATCGCCCTGATGGCGATCGGCGTCAAGCCGGGCGACGAGGTCATCACCACGCCGTTCTCCTTCATCGCCACCGCCGAGGTGATCGTGTTGCTGGGCGCGGTGCCGGTGTTTGTCGACATCGAGGCCGACACCTGCAACATCAACGCCGCGCTGATCGAGGCGGCGATCGGCCCCAAGACCCGCGCCATCATGCCCGTGTCCCTGTATGGACAGCCGGCCGACATGGATGAAATCAATGCGATCGCCGACAAGCACGGCCTGGTCGTCATCGAGGACGCGGCGCAGAGTTTCGGCGCCGACTACAAGGGCCGCAAGAGTTGCAACCTGTCCACCATCGGCTGCACCAGTTTTTTCCCCAGCAAGCCGCTCGGCTGCTATGGCGACGGCGGGGCGATCTTCACCAGCGACGACGCGCTGGCCCAGGCGATGCGCGAAATCCGCGTGCACGGCCAGTCGCGCCGCTATGTGCACACCCGCATCGGCGTCGGCGGGCGCATGGACACGCTGCAATGCGCGATCGTGCTGGCCAAACTGGCGCGCTTCGACTGGGAAGTGGAGCAGCGCCTGTTGATCGGCGCGCGCTACAACGAAGCATTGGCCGGCAAGTTCGAGACAATCGTCCAGCGGCCCGACCGCAGCAGCGTGTTCGCCCAGTACACCGTCAAGGTGGCCGGGCGCGACGCCGTGCAAGCGGCTTTGCAAGAGGCCGGGGTGCCGACGGCCGTGCATTACCCGGTGCCGATGCACGTGCAACCGGCCTACGCCGACGCGGGTCGCGTGGCGTCCTTCCCGGTCGCCGAGGCGGCCGCCGCCAGCGTC
This sequence comes from Janthinobacterium sp., assembly GCA_003482555.1. Lineage (GTDB taxonomy): Bacteria > Pseudomonadota > Gammaproteobacteria > Burkholderiales > Burkholderiaceae_D > Janthinobacterium. Next base: position 4,292 of record DMYQ01000014.1, read on the forward strand.
ATGAGCTTGCCGATGGGGCCGGACTTGACGCCGTCCGAGCAAGATCAGATCGTGCGGGCGCTGGCCCTTGCTTGCTAGGTTGAAAACGCGGGACGGCGCGGCGCGCCATGTCATGACGCTGATGGGCGGCACGGTGTTTGCGCAAGCGATACCGATCGCCGCCCTGGCCGTCTTGACGCGCTTTTACGCGCCGGAGGATTTTGGCGTGTTTGCGCTGTTTTCCGCCCTGGTCGCTGTGCTGACGGTGGCGGCGACCGGGCGCTACGAATTGGCCATCCTGATTCCGAAGCGGGACGACGAAGCCGCGCAAACGGCGCTGTTGGCCTTGTCTTGCAGCGTCGTCGCCTTCGCCGCCACGCTTTTTCTGTGCGCCTGGCGCGGCGACCTGCTGGCCGCCTGGTTGGGCGATGCCGGGCTGGCGCGGCGCCTGTGGCTGGCGCCTTTCGCGGTATTGTCGGGCGCCGCGCTGTCCACCTTGACCTGCTGGGCGAACCGGGAGTCGGCGTACCGGGCGATCTCGCTCAGCCGCGTGGCCCTGAGCGCCTGTTCCGCGCTGGCCAGCATAGGCTTGGGGCTGGCGGCGCGCTCCGACGGGCTACTGTTGGGCATGGTGTTTGGCTCCCTGATCGGCTGCGCCGTCTTGCTCCCGCCGATTCTGGCCCGATTGCGGCGCTCGCCGCCCGATCTCGCGCCGGCCGCGTTGTGGCGGCAGGCGCGGCGTTTCAGCGCCTTTCCGAGGATAAACTTGCCACACGCCTTGCTCGACAGCGCGCAGGGGATGGCGACCCTGGCCCTGATCGGCGGCCTGTTCGGCGCCCACGCGCTGGGCCTGTACGCCATGGCCATGCGGGCGCGCACGCCGATGGGCGTGATCAGCGCCTCGATGGGGCAGGTGTTTCAGCAACGGGCGGCGCGCGTCGCCGCCGACGGCGGCGACCTGCGCCCCTTGCTGAAGGCGCAATGGCGCGACCTGTTCAAGTGGTTGCTGCCGATGCTGGCGGGGCTGGCGTGGGCGCCGTGGCTTTTTGCGACGGCGCTGGGCCCGGCCTGGCGCGAGGCGGGCGTGTTCGTGCTGATCCTGTTGCCGTGGCTGGCTATGAATTTCATGGTGTCGTCATTATCGCAACTACCCTTGATTCTGGGGCGGCAACTGGGAGCCTTGCGTTACGGCCTGCTGTACCAGGCCGCGTTGCTGGCGCCGTTGACCTTGCCCTACATCTGGCCGGGCATGTCGCTGCGCGCGGTGTTCGCCGTCCTCTCCGGCGCCGCCTCGCTGGCCCTGCTGTCATACGCGTGGTGGATCTGGCTGATCGCGAAAAACGCCGGGCGCGACTAGGCGCCCGACGCGGTCCGCGCCCGGACGCGGCCGCGGGCCATCGCTCACATTGGAAAAAAATTGAAAATCCTCATTCTTGGTCTTCCCTATTTCGCCGCCAAACTGGCCGGCGACCTCGCGGCGGTCGACCGCGACAACCGCTATGTCGCAGTGGACACGGCGCGCGGCTGGCGCGGTCAACTGGCGTGCCTGTGGCATATGCTGTCGGCCCGCACGGTGTATCTGATCGGCGGTTCGACCGAACGGGGCGGGGCCCTGCGCCTGGCGATGCTGCTCAACAAGCGCATCGTGATGCACTGGGTCGGGACGGACGTGCTCAACGCGCGCGCGCGCTGCCGGGCCGGGACGGCGGACGCGGCGCTGCTCGCGGCGAGCCGCCATTTATGCGAGGTGGCGTGGTTGCGCGAGGAGTTGCTGGAGGTTGGGATCGACGCGGCGATTGCGCAAATCGCCTGTTTCGACGACGGCGCGACGGCGCCAGCGCCCTGGCCGGCGCGCTTTTCCCTGCTGTCCTACATGGGCAAGGGGCGCGAACGGTTCTATGGCATGGATAAATTGATCGAACTGGCCAAGGCCTTTCCCGACGTTCCCTTGCGTATCGCCGGGATCGCCGAGTACGGCGAGGCCCTGCCGCCGAACATCCAACTATTGGGCTGGGTCGGCGACATGGCGCGGCAATACCGCGACTGCGTGCTGTATTTGCGCCTGCCCGAGCACGACGGCCTGGCGTTTTCGCTGCTCGAGGCGCTGGCTGCCGGTCGCTACGTCGGCTATACCTACGCCTATCCACACGCCACCGCCATCGCCACGCCGGATGAGCTGCAGCGACTGGTGGCCGATTTGCGCGCGCGCCACGAGGCCGGCACGCTGGCGCCGAACACGGCCGGACAAAGCCACGTGCTGGAGCAACACGGGCGCGCCCGCGTGGCCGGCGCGCTGGCCGCCATCCTGACCGGCGCGGCATGAGCGGCGCGCCGACGATGGCCCGCTGGCGCGCGCGAGTGGACTGGCGCATGTGCGGCGTGGCCTTGCTGGTGGGCGCGCTGGGCTTGGGCGCGGCCGCGATGGTGGCCCAGTTCGGTCAATGGTATCCGAGCGGGATTTACCGCGACGCCGCGCGGATTTTCATGTGCGGCGTGTTGCTGGTGTGGTTGTTGATGGCCGTCAAGCCGTCCGCCGCGCTGGCCCTGCTGTTCGTGATGTTGCCGATCGGCGCCAGGTTGGCGGAGTATTTCAAGTTCGACCTCGACGTCTTGATGATCACGGTCGACGTGGTCGCGATCTGGGGTGCCGCGCTCATTTCCTTCAGCCTGCGCGGCCTGCGGCGCGACGAGATGCACCTGTGCTTCTTGCTGTTTGTCGGCGTGGCGGCGTTTTCCTCCTTGTATAACGGCGCCGTGGCGGGAGCGGGGATCATCGTCAACGGGGTCCTCACGCAATTTTTGATGTATGCGCTGGTTTGCTCCCACCTCAGGGATGTCGCCGCAGTGAAGCGTTTGCTCAGCGTACTCGCCTTCGTCGTCGTGTTTTGCGCGCTGTTCGGCTTCGTCCAGCCCGTGATCAATCACGATCCGCTGGAAGATTTCTTTTACATGCGTATTCCATCGGTGTTTTACAATCCGATCATCTTCGCCAATGTCATTATTTTATTGTGGCCCTTCTTGCTGGTGTTCGAGATTTTCCCGCCGGGACGGCGGCGCCGGCTGACATACGCCTTGCGCGCCGGCGGCCTGGTGGCGGCGCTGGGCGCCTTGCTGTTGACCGGTAGCCGCGGCGGCTGCGTCATCTGCGCGCTGCAAATCGTTTGGTTGCTGACGAAATTCAAGAAAATCAATCGTGTCAGCCCGCGCGGCATGCGCTTCGGCCTCTATGGTTGCCTGGGCTTGGCGGCGCTGCTGGCGGCCATGAACGTGGATTTTTTACTCGAGACGGTGTTGCGCAGATTCGCCCAAATCGATTTTTCGGCGCAAGGCAATTCCGCTAGCGAAAGAGTCTTGGGTGCCTTGGGTGGGATCGAACTGGGCTTGAAGAATCCGATTTTCGGGGTTGGCTTGGGCAATTTCAAGTTTGCCTACCCGCACACCGCGGCGGCGCTGCGCGGTTCGCTGGAGCTGGAGTCGGCCCATAATTTCATTTTGAACTTGTTTGCCGAAGTGGGTGGGCTGGCGGCGCTACTGTGGCTGGCGATCACGGGCATGGTGTTCCACCGTCTCGAGAAACTGCAAAAATGGTTGTGCGACGGCGGCGAGCCCACCTTGTATTTCGTGTTGAAAAGCGGACTGTGGGGCGGCACCGCCACGCTGTTTTTGTTCTACGGGGAATTTTTGCACAAGAATGTGGGCTTACCCATGATTTTTTATTTTTCCGTGCTGGGCGTGGTCTCGGCATTGTATTTCATTAAAAGAATCGATCAGAACCATGTCTAAAGGAATTATGTTTTTGTCGATCATGGATTTCACCGACAAAGGAATCCAGGTGGTCAAATTCACTCCCGAATATTTCGTGAGCCAAGGCTGGGATGTCCACTATGTGGTCACGCGCGACAACTCGCGGCATGGCAGTTACCACTACCAGGACGTGATCAATCCGCCGGGCGTGCGGGTGCACCGGTCGGCGATGCCTTCGCATTGGCTGGGCGAGCGATTGCGCCGCCATGTTTTCAAGAACATTTATGCGAAGTTGCGTGGCTACGCGGCGATTGTCAAACTGGCTTGGTTGGCCGGGCGCGTGCTCAAGGAGCACCACATCGACGTGATGTATGGCGGCGGCCCGCATGGCGCCTTGGCCACCAAATTGGTGACGCTGTTTCATCCCGGCGCGAAACTGCGCACGGTATCGCGCTTTTATGGGGTATGGGATCTGTATTCCAGTACCCTGCTCGATCGGCGCTGGGTCAAGTTGTTGTTGAATTTGGACATTTTCCTGTCCCTGTATTTGCGTTCCGACTTGAAAATCGTCACCAACGACGGTACCCAGGGCAACAAAGCAGTTGGCGCCATCCGGCCATCGAATTTGGCCGCGCTGCGCTTTTATGTCAATGGAATCGATCCATACTCGCTTGAGCCGGGGCGCGTCGACGCGCTCCGGAGCAGTCTGACCGAGCCCGGGGATTTTTGCGCCGTTTGTCTGACCCGCCTGGTTCCTTTGAAACGGGTCGACCTGTGCATCGAGGTCAGCGCCGCGGTCATCAAAAAATTCGGCCTTCCGAACTACAAATTGATCGTCGTCGGCGACGGCGCCGAGCGCGACCGCCTGACGCGCTTGGCGCGCGAATTGGGGATCGAAAGAAACATCCTTTTCGTCGGTGCGGTGAATAACCAAGACGTCAAGTATTACCTGGAGTTTCCCGACGTGTTTTTATCCACCTACGCGGTGTCGAACGTCGGCAATCCTTTGCTGGAGGCGATCCGCGCGCATAAAATCATCTTCACTTTGAACAATGGCGATACCGCGTCCTGGATACGGCACCGCGACAATGGTTTCATCTATCAGGATGAGGCCGGTTTGGTGGACAAGATGGCGCGCGACATCGTCGAGTTAGCGCGGGCGCCGGAGTTGCGTGCCAAGATCAAAGTCAATATTCAAACGACCGCGTCTGAAAAGCTGTGGACGTGGAATCAGCGCATGGACGCGGAGTTTGTCGAAATTAACGCACTCCTTACTGATTAGGTGGCAAATGAAAATTCTTTATGTGGCCGATGCGCGAAGCATTCATACGCGGCGATGGGCCGAGCATTTCCGCGACCGCGGCGCCGAGGTGCACGTCGCCAGTTTCCGTGATGCTGAAATCGCCGGCGTGACGGTGCATGCGCTGCCGACCTGGGGCATGGGGCAAATAGGATATTTCATCGCCTTGTTCCGGTTGCGAAAACTGTATCGGACGCTGGCGCCGGATATCGTCCACGCGCAATATGTCACCAGTTACGGTTTCCTGGCCGCCTTGGCCGGCCTCAAGCCCTTGATCGTCACGGCGTGGGGCACCGATGTGTTGATCAGTCCGAAAGAGTCCCGCGTCATGCGCTTTCTGGCCCGCTACGCGCTGCGCCACGCCAACGCGGTGACCACGGTCGCCGAGCACATGAACGGGGCGCTGGTGGAACTGGGCTGTTCGCCATCACAAGTCGTGGCGATACCGTTTGGCGTCGACGCGGGTTTTTTTGTGCCGCGGGTGCCGGGCGCGCCGCCTAACGAAACGCCAAAAATCATTTGCACCCGCAATTTCGGCCCGGTCTACGATGTGGGGACGCTATTGCGCGCGCTCGCCGTCGTCGTCGCGCGTGGCCACAGGGTGACGCTGGACCTGGTCGGCGAAGGACCGCTCGGGCCCGCGCTGCGGCAATTGACGGACGAGTTGGGCTTGCGCTCCCACGTGAGCTTCCACGGTCACGTGGAACACGCGGTCTTGGCGACATTGCTGGCGGGCGCGGACATCTTTGTCAGTCCGGCTTTGTCGGACGGCAACAATGTCTCCCTGAACGAGGCGATGGCCTGCGGCTGTTTCCCGATCGCGACGGATATCCCGGCCAATTCCCAGTGGATCGAGGACGGCCGAAACGGCTATCTGTATCCGGCCGGCGACGCCGCGACCCTGGCCACGGTTATCGAACGGGCGCTCGGGGCCGGGACCTTGATCGCCGCGGCCAAGGTGGAAAACCGCCGGATCGTCGAAACCCGCGCCGACTGGCGGGTGTGCGTCGCGAAGATGGAAGCGATTTACGCGCGTCTCGACGGCAAGCGTACGCCATGACGGGCGATCTGCTCATCGTCGGCGCGGGCGGGCACGCCCGCAAACTCAGCTATTATGCGGAGGCGCTCGGGTGGCGCGTGGGCGCGTTTATCGATGACGATCCGGCGGCGCGGGCTCCGCGCCCGGGTGCGTCCTGCGTTTCCATGGCGGACGCGCTGGCCTTCCCGCCAGGGCAGCATTTCATCGTCGCGATCGGCGATCCGGTTGCCCGCCGGCGCCTGCTTGAACGCTTCCAGGCGATGGCTTGGGTGGCGCCCGCGCTGGTTCATCCGAGCGCCTACGTGGCGCCGGACGTCGTGCTGGGTGCCGGGACGGTCGTGTGCGCGCACGCGGTCGTGGAAACGGGTTCCGTGATCGGCGTCGGGGTGATTGTCGATATTGGCGTCATGCTCGACCATAATTGCGTTGTGGCCATGTATAGTCACGTCAAAACGGCCCATGTGTATCCACCCGGAACGCGAATCGGTGGGCATGGGGAATTATACTGATTCATTTTTGATACAATCCATACCGGCCGTTCGCGCCTTCCCGGGTTTGTGGGGGACGCGGCTTGCACGACCTTTGTTGAGCGACGTACATTGAATATTCTGTTAATTAACCATTACGCCGGTTCGCCCCGGCACGGCATGGAGTACCGGGTGTATTACCTGGCGAGGGAATGGGTGCGCCTGGGTCATTCGGTGCGGGTGCTGGCGTCCGCGCAATCGCACGTGCGCGCGCGGCAACCCGCATTGAACGGCGCCGATCGGCTCGATGAAATCATCGACGGCATTGCCTACACATGGTTTCGCACGCCACCCTACGCCGGCAACGGGGTCGGACGCGTGCGCAACATGGCCAGCTTCGTGGTCCGCCTCTACCGCGAGGGCGCCGCCCTGGCGCGGGGGTTTCGGCCCGATCTGGTGATCGCCTCGAGCACCTATCCGATGGATATCTGGCCGGCACGGCGCATCGCCCGTCTGGCAGGGGCGAAATTGCTCTTCGAGGTGCATGATTTATGGCCGCTGTCGCCGATGGAGCTGGGAGGAATGTCAAAAAGGCACCCTTTTGTCTTGCTGGTGCGGGCAGCCGAGCTCTACGCCTACCGCCACGCCGACATGGTGGTGTCAATGTTGCCAAAAGTGCGGGAATACATGGAGTCGTGCGGCATGGCGCCGCACAAGTTGAGTATTGTGCAAAACGGCATCGATCCGGGCGAGTGGAGCGCCAGTCCGCCCCGTCTGGATGGGGACGCCGAAGCGTTGTTGTCGGATTTGAAGGCGCGCGAACTGTCCATTGTTGGCTACGCCGGCACGCATGGCGTCGCCAACGCGCTCGACGTCTTGCTGGACGCCGCCGCCATGATGCGCGATGACAAGGTGGTGTTCGTTCTGGTCGGCGGCGGGCCGGACAAGGAGTCGCTGCGGCTGCGCGCGTCCGCCGAGGGATTGACGAACGTGTGTTTTATCGATCCCGTCAAGAAGGAGCAAATTCCCGCCTTGCTGCAATGGTTCGATCTGGCCTATATCGGTTGGCACCGGCAACCGCTGTACCGTTTCGGTATTTCACCCAATAAATTGATGGATTATATGATGGCTTCCAGGCCGGTCTTGCACGCCGTGGAGGCCGGCAACGACCCGGTCGGCGAGGCCAACTGCGGCATCACCGTCAAGCCGGAGGATCCGTGCGAGGTGGTGCGCGGGGTGCGCGCGCTACTCGCCTTGAGCGCCGGAGAACTGAGCGAGATGGGGCGGCGCGGCCGCGATTTCGTGCTGAAAAACCATACTTATCCGGTGCTGGCGCAACGGTTTCTGGCCGCTTGCGGCGCTTCGGCCTGAGGCCGGCCTGGAGACGCAGTGGAGTTTTCCCGGACATTTTTTCTATTTCACCGCACTGGAGTCGGACGCCGCGAACGCGCATCGACGACCATGCCAACCTAAGGTAGCACAGCCATGACTGAACAAGAATTCATCCCCTTCGCTTTGCCCGAAATCGGCGAGGAAGAAATCGCCGCCGTGGTCGAGTGCCTGCGTTCCGGCTGGGTCACGACGGGACCGAAGACCAAGCAGTTCGAGCAGGATTTCGCCGCCTACATCGGCGACGGCAGCGAGGCCATCGCGGTCAATTCCGCCACGGCCGGCCTGCACCTGGCGCTCGAGGCGTTGGGCGTCGGCCCGGGCGACGAGGTGATCGTGCCGACCATGACCTTCACCGCGACGGCCGAGGTAGTGCGCTACATGGGCGCCGATCCGGTTTTCGTCGACACCGATCCGGTCACGCTGAACGTGCACGTGGACGCGATCCGGGCCGCGATCACGCCACGCACCAAGGTGATCATGCCGGTCCATTACGCCGGCCTGGCCTGCGACATGGACGCCATCCTGGCGCTGGCGCGCGAACACGGCTTGCGCGTGGTGGAGGACGCCGCGCACGCCTTCCCGACCCGCTACAAGGGGCGTTTGATCGGCACTTTGGACAGCGACGTGACGGTGTTCAGTTTTTACGCCAACAAGACCATGACCACCGGCGAGGGCGGCATGGTGGTCACGCGCGACGCGGCGATCGCGACCCGCGTCAAGATGATGCGCATCCACGGCATCAGCCGCGACGCCTTCGACCGCTTCACCTCGAAAACCCCGGCCTGGGCCTACGAGGTGGTGGCGCCCGGCTATAAATACAATCTGACCGACATCGCCTCGGCCATGGGCATTCACCAGTTGCGCCGCATCGACCAGTTTTCGGCGCGCCGCCAGCAACTGGCGCAACGCTATTTCGACGAACTGGCCGACTTGCCGCTGCTGCTGCCGGCCGCCGCCGGCGAAGGCGGCGCGCACGCCTGGCACTTGTACGTGGTGCGCCTGACGGCCGGCGCGCGCATGGATCGCGACGCGCTGATCCAGCGCCTGTCGGAGCGCGGCATCGGCACCAGCGTGCATTACATTCCGCTGCACCGCCAACCGTACTGGCGCGACACCTATCATTTGACGCTCGAGCAGTTCCCGCAAGCGGAGCTGGCCTACCACGCCATGCTCAGCCTGCCCTTGTACACCAAGATGACGGACGCCGACCAGGGCCGGGTGATCGCCGCGCTGCGCGAGGCGCTGTGCTAGCCAAGCGGGCCCTGGACGTCGTCGCCGCCTTGTGCGGCCTGGCGTTGCTGTCGCCGTTGCTGCTGCTGATGGCTTGCCGGATCAGGCTGGACTCGCCGGGACCGGTTTTTTTCCGCCAGGAGCGGATCGGCCGCCATGGCGTGCCGTTCCGCATCTTCAAATTCCGCACCATGGCGCCCGACACGGAGGGGCGCGGCCAAATCACGGTTGGACGCGACAGCCGCATCACGCGGGTCGGTCACCTGTTGCGGCGCTATAAGCTCGACGAGTTGCCGCAATTGCTGAACGTGCTGAGCGGAGAAATGAGTCTGGTTGGCCCGCGGCCGGAGGTGGCGAAGTACGTGGCGCTGTATCCGGCCGCGCAAAAGGCGCTGGTGCTGTCGGTCAAACCGGGCATCACGGATCTGGCATCGATCACCTACCGCGATGAAAATCGCCTGCTGGGCGAGTCGGCCGACCCGGAACGCACCTATATTGAGGAAATCATGCCGGCCAAGCTGCGCTACTACGAGGCGTATGTGCGCGAGCGTTCGCTGGCCCTGGACTTGAAGATCATCCTGCTGACCATCGTCAAGTTGGTGCGCTAGTCGCTGGTGGCCGCGGGGCCACCGGCGTCGGCCTTGCCGTGGCAACGCGGGCACGACACTTCGTACACGTATTCCGGCGATAACTGCTGGCGTGGCGTGACCACCGCGCGGCAGACGAAGCACTGCGCCGTTTCGGTGGGCCGCAATTGCGGGTCGAGCGCGGTGCGGTAGTCGAACACAAAGCAATCGCCGCTGTAGTGGGCGCCGCCCACTTCCTCGAAATACTTCAAGATGCCGCCGTCAAGCTGGTACACGCTGTCGTAGCCGATTTCCTTCATGTGGATGGCCGCCTTTTCGCAACGGATGCCGCCGGTGCAAAAGGTCACCACGGTCTTGCCTTCCAGTTCATCTTTGTGGGCGGCGGCCACGGCCGGGAATTCGGTGAACTTGTCGATGCGGTAGTCGAGCGTGTTGTCGAAGGTGCCCACATCGACCTCGAAGGCGTTGCGGGTTTCCATCATCACCACCGGCTTGCCGGCGTCGTCGACGCCGCAGTCCAGCCAGCGCTTGAGCGTGCGCGCATCGACCGAGGGCGCGCGTCCCAGCTCCGGCTGGATCAGGGGCATGCGCATGGTGATGATTTCTTTTTTCAGCTTCACCAGCATGCGCTTGTGCGATTGCTCCGCCGAATGGCTTTCCTTGACTTCGATGTCGGCGAAGCGGGCGTCGGCGCGCAACCAGGCCAGGAAGCGGTCGATCGCCGCGCGCGGGCCGGACAGGAACAGATTGATGCCCTCGGGGGTGAGCAGGATGGTGCCCTTCAGGTCGAGCTCTTTGCACAGCTCCTGGAAGCGCGGTCGCATGGCCTCGGTATCGTTGAAGGTGACGAATTTGTAGGCGGCGATATTGACGTGCGCGGCGGCCGCGCCGGCGAGAATCTCGGCCTGGGCGGACGGGGGGGTGTTGGAAGTGGCTTGCATGATGGCGACCGGAAAGGAATTTATAGCCGCTATTATAAACCGCTGCGCCGGGCGCCGGCCGCCTCCGGCGCTCCCCTTCCATCGCGTCGGCAAAGTTGGCGCGCGGCCCACGCTTTTCCCTTCCGATGGAAGGATACCGCGCAAGAGAAACGGCGCGCCTCTCCAGCGGGGTAAAATGGCGGTAATTGATATAGCACAAGATTGGTATAGCGTATGGAAATGGTAAGTCAACAGGGCGCCGCCGCGGCCGCCGCGCCCCGGGAACCGGCCTTCGTGCACTTGCGCGTGCACTCGGAATACTCGATCGTCGACGGCCTGGTGCGCATCGACGACGTGGTCGAGGCCGCCGCTCAGGACAAGCAGGCGGCGCTGGCGATGACGGATCTGTCGAACCTGTTCGGCATGGTCAAGTTTTACAAGGCGGCGCGCGGCAAGGGCGTCAAGCCGGTGGTCGGCTGCGACGTCTGGATCAGCAACGATGACAACCGCGACAAGCCCTCGCGCCTGCTGCTGCTGGCGAAAAATCGCATCGGTTACCTGCAACTGTGCGAGCTGCTGTCGAAGGCCTGGCTGGAGAACCAGCACAAGGGGCGCGCCGAAATCCGCGCGGAATGGTTGCAAGCGCTGGCCGGCACCGAGGCGCCGCTGCTGCCCGGCGTGAGCCCGGCGAACGGCTTGATCGTGCTGTCCGGCGCGCATTTCGGCGACGTCGGCATCGCCATCGAAAACGGCAACCTGGCCCTGGCAGAGCGCAACGCGCAGCGCTGGGCGGCCCTCTTTCCCGGCCATTTTTATATCGAGATCCAGCGCGGCGGCCAGCCCAACCAGGAGCGCCAGGTGCGCCAGTCGGT